>JACPYV010000040.1 GCA_016195825.1 Burkholderiales bacterium
GACCCACGCGTCAAGGGCACGATCACGGTCTACAGCGAGCAGCCCGTGTCGGTGGCCGAGGCCTACCGCAACTACCTGGCCGCACTGCGCGGCCTGGGCTTCACCGTGGTGGAGGCGGCGGGCTTCCTGAAGGTGCTGCCCGAGCCCGACGCCAAGCTGCAGGCCGGCTCGGTGGCGGTCGAGACCAGCAACGTGCGCGGCGACCAGATCCTGACGCAGATCTTCCGCGTGCAGCACGAGAACGCGAACAACCTCGTCGCCGTGCTGCGCCCGCTGATCAGCCCCAACAACACCATCAATGCCAACCCGGGCAACAACAGCCTGGTCATCACCGACTACGCGGACAACCTCCAGCGCATCGCCAAGATCATCGCGGCGATGGACACGCCGGGCACCAGCGACATCGAGATCGTGCCGCTGAAGCACGCCGTCGCGGCAGACCTGGCGCCGCTGGTGCAGCGCCTGGCCGACGGCGGACAGGCCGCGGGCGCCGCCGTGCCGGGCCAGAGCACCAGCGCCGTCAACGTGCTGGTCGACCCACGCTCCAACGGGCTGATCCTGCGCGCCAGCAACCCGGCGCGCCTGGCCGCCGTGCGCTACATGGTCGACAAGCTGGACCAGCCCAGCACCGACGGCGGCAACAACATCCGCGTCGTCTACCTGAAGAACGCAGACGCCCCCAAGCTGGCCACCGTGCTGCGCGCGGCCTTCGGCGCCGGCGCCTCGGCCAGCGCGGGCGGCGGCACGTCGTCGTCCGGCAGCGGCACCAGCAGCCTCAGCGGCACGGGCAGCCTGCTGGGCAACAACAACAGCGGCCTGGGCGGCAACAGCACCGGCAACAACAGCCAGGGCGGCATGAACTCGGCCGCCGCGACGACACCGCTGGGCCAGTCCGCCGGCCCGTCGACCGGCGGCTTCGTGCAGGCCGACCCCTCGACCAACTCGCTGATCATCACGGCAGCCGAGCCGCTGTACCGTCAGGTGCGCCAGGTCATCGAGCAGTTGGACTCGCGCCGCGCCCAGGTCTACGTTGAGTCGCTGATCGTCAAGATCGACAACACCAAGGCTGGCCAGTTCGGCGTGCAGTGGCAGAACCTGTTCGGCAACAGCGGCGACGCCACTGTCACTGGCGCCGGCACCAACTTCGGCTCGGGGCTCTCCAACATCATCAATGCGACCGGCGCAGTGGCCAACGGCAAGTCCGGCGTGACCTCCGCGTTGACCAGCGGTTCGGCGCCCAGCGGGCTCAACATCGGCGTGCTGAAGAAGTTCGGCAGCCTGTACACGCTGGGTGCGGTGGCCAACTTCTTCGAAAGCCAGAGCGGCGCCAACGTGCTGTCCACGCCCAACCTCGTGTCGCTGGACAACGAGGAGGCGCGCATCGTCATCGGCCAGAACGTGCCCTTCGTGACCGGCTCCTACGCCAGCAGCGGCTCGACGACCGGCGGCACGGTCAACCCGTTCACGACGGTGGACCGCAAGGACGTGGGCCTGACGCTGAAGATCAAGAGCCAGATCGGCGAAGGCGGCACGGTGCGCATGGTGGTCTACCAGGAGAACTCCTCCGTGGTGCCAGGCAGCAACGGCACCACCGGCCCGACGCTGGACAAGAGCGCCATCGAGACCACGGTAGTCGTCGACGACGGCGACATCATCGTGCTGGGCGGTCTGCTCAAGGACGAGTACACCGACGGCGACGACGGTGTGCCCGGCCTGTCCAAGATTCCCCTGCTGGGCAACTTGTTCAGCAGCAAGAACCGCAAGCGCGTGAAAACCAACCTGATGGTCTTCCTGCGCCCTGTGGTCATGCGCTCGGCCGACAGCGCCAACCAGCTGACGCTGGACCGCTACCAGAGCATCCGTGCCGTGCAAGAGGGCGCACAGCCGCAGAGGAACGTGATGCTGCCCGACACCGGCGCCCCGGTACTGCCCGAGCCCAAGATCCCGGCCGGCAAAGTCGCGCCTCAGCAGTAAGCCGACACGACCTGCCATGGCCGCGACCCGCCATCCCCTGCCCTATGCCTTCGCCAAGGCCAACTGCGTGCTGCTCGAGGACGACGGCAGCGCCCTGACGCTGTGGGCCTCGCCCGAAATCACCTGGGCCACGCTGTCCGAGGTGCAGCGCCTGTACGCGGTGGACCGGCTGGCGTCTGAGGCCGCGAACTCGTTGACCGAGCGCATCAACGCGGCCTATGCCGGCAGCGAATCGAGCGCGGCCGTCGTCGTCGGCGAGGTCGAGAGCGCAGTGGACCTGTCGCGCATGATGCAGGACCTGCCCGCCGTGGAAGACCTGCTGGAAGCCGCCAACGACGCGCCCATCATCCGCATGCTCAACGCGCTGCTGACGCAGGACGCCAAGGACGGCGCAAGCGACATCCACATCGAGCCCTACGAGCGCAGCAGCTCGGTGCGCTTTCGCGTCGACGGCACGCTGCGCGAGGTCGTGCAGCCCAACCGAGCGTTGCATGCGGCGCTGATCTCGCGGCTGAAGATCATGGCCGAGCTGGACATCGCCGAGAAGCGCCTGCCGCAGGATGGCCGCATCTCGCTGCGCATCGGCGGCCGGGCCATCGACGTGCGCGTGTCCACGCTGCCCTCGGCCCACGGTGAGCGCGCCGTGCTGCGCCTGCTGGACAAGAGCGAATCCAAGTTCACACTGGAAGGCCTGGGCATGGACGGCCAGGTGCTGTCCGCCTTCAAGAAGCTGGTACAGCAGCCGCACGGCATCGTCCTCGTCACCGGCCCGACGGGCTCGGGCAAGACGACGTCGCTGTACGCGTCGCTACAGACCGTGGACACCAGCACGACCAACGTGCTGACCGTCGAGGACCCGATCGAGTACGAGCTGCCCGGCATCGGCCAGACCCAGGTCAACGCCAAGATCGACCTGACCTTCGCCAAGGCCTTGCGCGCCATCCTGCGCCAGGACCCGGACGTCATCATGATCGGCGAAATCCGCGACTACGAGACCGCGCAGATCGCCATTCAGGCCTCGCTGACGGGCCACCTGGTGCTGGCCACGCTGCACACCAACGACGCGCCCAGCGCCGTCACGCGGCTGACGGACATGGGCGTGGAGCCCTTCCTGCTATCCAGCTCGCTGCTGGGCGTGCTGGCCCAGCGCCTGGTGCGGCGCCTGTGTCCCGTGTGCAAGCGCAAGGACGAACACGACCGCTGGCACCCGGTCGGTTGCGATGCCTGCGGCCACACCGGCTACAAGGGCCGGACGGGCGTGTACGAGCTGATGGTGGCCGACGACGCCGTACGAAGCCTCATTCACAACCGTGCCCCGGAAAGCCAGTTGCAGGCCGCTGCCGAGGCCATCGGCCTGCGCTCGATGCGCGAAGACGGGGAACGGCTGATCGCCAGCGGCGTGACCTCGCTCGAAGAAGTGCTGCGCGTCACGCGCGAATAGGCCTGCGCCCGTGCCCGCCTACAAGTACGAAGCCCTGGCCGACTCCGGCCGCCAGACCGGCGGCCTGATCGAGGCCGACAACCCGCGTGCGGCGCGCGCGATGGTGCGGGCCCAGGGGCTGACGCCGCTGTCCATCGAGATCGTGCAGCAGCATGGTGCGCAGGAGGGCAGCCGCTTCACGCGCCGTGTGTTCAGTGCCACGGCACTGGCCGTCTGGACGCGGCAGCTCGCCGGCCTCGTGGGGTCAGGCCTGCCCATCGAGCGGGCGCTGACCGCGCTGGCCGATGAGAGCGAGGACATCAAGCAGCGCGAACTCATCAGCCAGCTCAAGGCCGAGGTCAATGCCGGCTCGGCCTTTGCCCGCGCGCTGGCCACAGCGCCGCGCGAGTTCGACGACGTCTATCGCGGCGTGGTCGCCGCCGGCGAGCAGAGCGGCGCGCTGGGCCAGGTGCTGGAAAAGCTGGCCGACGACCTGGAAGAACGCCAGGACCTGAAGGCCAAGCTGGTCGGTGCCATGGCCTATCCGGCCATCGTGTCCCTCATCTCGGTGCTTATCGTCATCTTCCTGGTCACCTACGTCGTGCCGCAGATCGCGACCGTGTTCACCAGCTCCAAGCGCACGCTGCCCGCGTTGACGATCGCCATGCTGGCCATCAGCGACTTCGTCCGGAGTTGGGGCTGGGCCATGCTGCTGGCCCTCATCGGCGGCGGCGTGATGCTGCGCTTCGCGTTGAAGCGGCCGGCCTTCCGGCTGCGGTTCGACGCCGGCATCCTGGGCCTGCCGCTGGTCGGCCGGCTGGCGCGCGGCTACAACGCGGCGCGCTTCGCCGGCACGCTGGCGATGCTGGCGGGTGCCGGCGTGCCCATCCTGAAGGCGCTGCAGGCCGCGGCCGAAACCCTGTCCAACCGTGCGATGCAGGCCGACGCGCTGGACGCGCTGGTGCAGGTGCGCGAAGGCGCACCGTTGGGCTCGGCGCTGGCCGGCAAGAAGCGCTTCCCCGGCATCCTGGCGATGTTCGCCCGTCTGGGCGAGCAGACCGGTCAGCTGCCCGAGATGCTGGGCCGCGCCGCGCGCCAGCTCAGCGTGGAGGTGCAGCGCCGCTCTATGGCCGCAGCCACGCTGCTGGAGCCGTTGCTCATCGTCGCGATGGGTGCCATCGTGCTGCTCATCGTGCTGGCCGTGCTGCTGCCCATCATCCAGCTCAACACCTGGGTGAAATAGACCACCCGCTATCGCAGCAAAGCTGCGGTCCCCTCAAGGGGGCACTCGCGGCTGACCGGCAAAGCCGGATCAGCGCGAGTCGCTAAAGGGGCGGCGGCGCTGCGTGCGCTGCGCGTGCGGCGTCAGCGGTAGAAGTAGTAGGTCGCGGTGTAGGGCGAGCGCAGGCTCTGGCCCTCGGTCGTGCAGGCCCCTACAGGCGCAACGCCGCCGGCCGTCGCGACGCGCTGGATGCTCTTCGTCTCGGCGAAGCCGCCGCTGCCGGCGTTGCTCTTGGACGCCAGCAGCAGCCAGGGGATGGCCGTGGCCGGCGTCGGGCCAGGATCACGGGACTTGACCTCGCCCACCACCTTGGACCCGTCCAGGCCCTCCCAGGTCGGCCCGGCGTAGTGCTTGCCCAGCGGCTTGCCGGCACGGTCCACCAACGTGGCCTCAGGGGCCCGGAAGGCCCAGGCCAGGCCGCTGCCGTCCGGCTTGGCGGCGCAGTCGTAGATCTGCACGCCGCTGGCCAGGGCTTCCAGGTGCAACACCTGGCCGGCCGGTGGCCGCAGACTGGCAGGCACCTCGGGGGCCTGGGGCGCCGACGCACAGGCCACCAGGCCCAGCAGCGGGAGCAGAACGGGAGCAGCACGCATGGATCGCCTTTCGAATGAGCAAGGCGGCCAGTCTAGGAAGCCGCGCCGCCCCCGTCCCTCCCTACCTGGCCCCTATCATCGACCGCCATGCCTGCCACGCTGACCGGTCAACTCGTCGTCGCCATCTCCTCGCGCGCCCTCTTCGATTTCGAGGCCGAGAACGAGGTCTTCGAGGCTGGCGACGACCACGCCTACATGGCCTTGCAGCAGCGGCGTCTGGACGAGCCCGCGCCACCGGGCGTGGCCTTCTCGCTGGTCGAGAAACTGCTGGCCTTCAATGCCGGCGGCGCGCCGCTGGTGGAGGTGGTCGTGCTGTCGCGCAACGACCCTATTTCCGGCATGCGCGTGTTCCGCTCGGCCAAGCACTACGGCCTGCCCATCGAGCGCGGCGTGTTCACGCGCGGCGCGTCACCGTGGCGGTACCTGAAGCCGCTATCGGCCCAGCTCTTCTTGTCGGCCAACGAGGCCGATGTACGCCAGGCGTTGGCGGCCGGCGTGGCCGCCGCGCGCGTGATGCCGCTGGCGGCGAGGGCCTCGGCCGCCCACCCCGACGAACTGCGCATCGCCTTCGACGGCGACGCGGTGCTGTTTTCGGACGAGGCCGAGCAGGTCTACCAGCGCGATGGCCTGGCTGCCTTTCGCGAGCACGAGCTGGAGCGCGCCCACCTGCCGCTGCAGGCCGGCCCGTTCAAGCCGGTGCTGCAGGCCCTGCAGCGGCTGCAACATGCGCCAGGTGACCGCATGAAGGTGCGCACCGCCTTGGTCACGGCCCGCAGCGCGCCGGCCCACGAGCGCGCCATCCGCACACTGATGGACTGGCAGATCGAGGTCGACGAGGCCATGTTCCTCGGCGGATTGGCCAAGGGCGAGTTCCTGCGCGAGTTCGAACCCGACTTTTTCTTCGACGACCAGGCGGGCCACGTCGAGAGCGCGGCGGCCCATGTGCCGGCGGGCCAGGTGACGGCCGGCGTCGCGGCCGGCTGAACCTCGCCCCCCTAACTCGGCATGGCTGGTTTGCGCCGGTTTTTTCGTTTGTACAGGTAGGGGCGCCACGCGGTTCCCCGCATCACGGGAGCCCGCCATGCCCGACCTGTTTGTCCCGCGCGCCGACCGCCCGGCCCGCCACCCCCGGCTGCGCGTGCCGCGTGTCAGCCCGCCGGCCCCGGTGGCGCCAGCGCCGTTCGGCTTTTACTGGGAGATGCTGCACGACCGCTCCGGCGACGTCGTCGGCGACGGCTTCAGCCGCGCCGTGCTGCCGCGGCTGGCGCCCCGGGCTGGCTACAGCTACCGCATCACCTGCCTGCACAACGCCAGGCCCTGGGAGGTCGCATGCCCAGCCTGATCACCACGCTGTTCGGTGCCGACAGCCTGGCGGCCGAGCCCGCCATGCAGGGCCCGTGCGAGCGGCTGCAGCGAGCCCTGGCCGCCCACATCGACGATGCCGACGTCAGCGTCGACATCCCCTTCACGGACCTCGTCGGCGAGGCCGACAGCCCCCTGCTGGCCTATCTGCTGCTGGACCAGCTGCCGCCCGGCCTGGCCTGCCTGGGCGCGCGCGATGCAGCGGGTGGCGTGGTTGCAGGCGAGCAGGCGGTGTCGGCCTGCGAGTCGGGCCATGGCGCGCTGGCCGTGTTCTATCGCTTCGACCTCGCGCTGCTGCGAAGCCGCATGCAGCCGCTCAAGGCAGCAGGCTGACGGCCAGGCTGCGCTCCACACACCAGACCAGCGCCAGCGCGGCGACCGCGCTGGAGCCGCCCGGCACGATCCAGCGCCGGTAGGCCCGGGCCGAGCGCAAGGCCAGCGCCAGCGGCAGCAGCAGCGCGACGACGGCCAACTGGCCCAGCTCCACGCCCAGATTGAAGCCCAGCAGCGGCAGCACCAGCTCGGCGCCGCGCAGGCCCAGGTCCTTCAGCGGCCCGGCAAAGCCCACGCCGTGCACCAGGCCGAACAGGCCCACCATGCTCCAGCGTGGCCCCGGCACGAAGGGGCGCAGGTTGTCCAGCGCCGCCAGCAGCACGGTCAGCGCGATCAGGGACTCGATCAGCGCGGCGGGCGGGTCGATGACGCCGCTCGCGGCCAGGCCCAGCGTGACCGAGTGGGCCAGCGTGAAGGCCGTGACCAGCTTCAGCGTCTCGGTGACGGCATTGCGGGCGCTGTGCCGCGGTGCCCAGCCCGCGCCGTCGCGGCGCCAGACGGCGACCAACAGCAGCGTGACGAGGAAGAGCACGTGGTCCAGCCCGCTGGCGATGTGGGCCATGCCTTCGACGACGAAGCCCCCGAAACCGCGACTGTCCAGCCCCAATCGCTGCGGGCCGGCACCGGGCACCAGCACCAGCGGCTCACCCGCCGCGCCCACGCGCCGGGCCAGGCCACGGTGGCCGGCGTCGGTCGTGGCGAATAGGCGGTAGTCGATGGCCAGCTCATGCACGGACGCGGCGCATCGCCAGTGGCTGACCAGCACCGCATGGCGGCCGTCGCTGTGGTCGTCCAGCTGCGGCGCGGCGCGGTCCAGCCGCGTGCAGGCGGCACCGTCGGCCGTGAAGCGCAGGCCGGCATCGGCCAGCGCCTCGATGTCGGGCCAGCGCGCGCGCACCTCGCCCCAGCTGAGGCTGCCGTCGCCGTCGGCATCCAGCGCGAGGTCTCGGTCCAGGTCGCGCAGCGCGATGTCCAGCCGCTGCTCGATGGCCGTGCCATCGACTCGGTAGTTCAGGTAGGCCTCGCTGGACTGGTGCGCCCAGGCGGCAGAACTCCACAGCAGCAGGAACAGCAGACGCATCACGACGCGAAGCTCCGGTCGAGGGCGGCCAGACGTGCGTCCTGCCAGCCCCGCTCGCGCAGGAAGCGCGCAAGCTCCTGCCGGGTCGCATCGCCGTCGCGGCCGGCGGCCAGCGCGGCGCGCAGCAGCAGCAGGGCGTCGGCCGGTTCGCGCTGCATCGCCCAGTTCAGCCGGGCCAGGCGCAGCGCTTCGCGCGGCTGGCCGGTCACGTCCAGCGCAAAGCGGGCCTGCTCGCGTGCGTGCTTGCCGGGCTCGCGCCGGTCGGCCGCGGCCAGCCGCTCGCGCAGCAGGGCGGTGGGCGCGGCGGCATCACGACCGAGCTGGCGCAGCGCGATGACCCGGCGCAGCAGCAGCGCATCGGCCTCGGCGTCGGGGCTGCGCTCGATGAGCGTGAGCGCCTCGGCTGCCTTGCCCTGGGCCAAACACCAGTCGGCCAGGCCGGCGCGCGTGTAAACGGCGTCGTCCCCGGCGAGTGCCTGGCGGTAGAGCATGGGGGCCGTGGCCGTGTCGCCCAGGCGCTCGGCCAGCTCAGCGCGCATCAGCGCCAGCCAGGGGCTGGGAAGGCGGCCGGGATTGAGCTGCGCAAGTGCCTGCGCGGCGTTGCGCGGGTCGCCAGACAGGCTGGCGAGTTCGGCCAGGCAGGCTGCGGCCGGCAGCGCGGCCAGCGGGCGCAGTTGCTCGCACAGCGCGCGGGCCTCGGACAGCTCCGCGCGCAGCTGATGCAGGGCCGCGGCGTCAAGCAGTGCCTGGGCTCGGGGCTCGGGCGCGAGGTCGGGCGCGGCGAGCAGGTCATGGAGCTCGGCCAGCGCGCCCTCGAAGTCGTGGCGGACCTGCAGCACGCGGGCGCGCAGCAGCCGCACGTCGGCTGGCGCGTCGCGCCTGGCCCACCACGGCGCCAGCGCCGCCTGCGCGGCGCCCAGCTCACGGGGATCGCCGTGTACGCGCGCGCGGTCCAACGCCGCCCGGGCGGTGGCGACAGCCAGCGGCAGCTGGGCCGGGTCGCGCGCCAGCGCCACACGGCGCTGGCGTTCCGCGGCGTCCACGCGATACGGCAGGCGCTGCACGGTCTCGGCGTCGTCCTTCGGCGTGAAGGGCTCGGCCGAGACCGCCAGCGGGAGCGCCAGCAGAAACGCCAGCAGCGGTGCGGGCAGGCGCTTCAAGTCAGCCTCAAATCGTCAGCGGTTCGTCGGTCTCGCTGGTGGCGAGCTCGGCGGCCGGGAGCGTCAGGGGCTCGCTGGTCTCGTCGGTGAAGGCCTGTCCGTTCAGATAGCTCACCAGCGCCATGGGCGATGCGGCAGCCGTGTCCGGCACAGCGGTCGCCACGGGCATGGGCGGCGGGGGCAGCGGGTCGTCACTGCCACCGCCGCAGGCCACGAGGCCCAGGCTGGCGGCCAGCGCGGTGACCAGGGTCAGTCGGGTCAGCATGGCGGCCTCCTTCACTTCGTGCCCGGGATGGGCGTGTTGAGGTAGGGGAAGGCGCCCAGCAGCGGCACGACGGCCTGGTCAACGGCGTCATGCAGCTTGAACGCGGTGGCACCCAGCGGCACGGCCGAGGGCTTGCAGGCCGCGCCGAAGCCGAGCTTGTCGGTGTCGCCGTTGGCCACGCACAGGCCGCCCATCACGGCCACCAGCGAGATGTCGACGACGTCGTCCTTGGGCCGGCGGCCGTTGGGGTAGCCGGCGTTGTCGTTGCCCGCGGCGAGGATGTTGCCGACGATGCCCAGGCGGTTCTGCTGCGCGAAGGCCACCGGCGCGATGGCCGTGTTCAGGCGCAGCATTTCAGACGGCGTGACCGTGGCCAGCTGGTTGACGCCCTTGATGCCGGTCAGGAAGGTGGTGACCAGGTCGTTGCGCGGGAAGTTGGTGGGCGCCGTGCCGGGCAGGGCCAGCGCGATCTCCAGCAGCGCGGGCAGCGTCGGGTTGGTCACGTAGTCGGCGAACTGGGCGTCGTCCTTGGGCTTGGACGAGTTGAACTTGTCCTTGTCCTTCAGGCCGATGACGACTTCATTGACCAGCGGCATGCCCAGCCGCGAGACCTGCACCCAGGCGCCGCCGGCCTTCTCGGCGGTCTGGTGGCCGGAGCCCGGCTTGGGATCCAGCAGCCGGCCCTGGCGCAGGCTGGCCGTCGTCCAGCCGCCGATGACGTCGCTGCCGGCGGACTTCAGGCAGTCCTTGTGGATCTCCAGCGCCAGCGTGGTGACGTTCTTGTCAGCCAGCGTGTTGGGCGCGGCATTGATGAGAGCGGGATCGGTGATGACCGAGACCGGCGCGTTGACCAGGTCGAAGATGGTGCCCAGGTTGACGGCGAACGGGTCCTGGCGCTGGCCGACGAAGACCTTGGCCGGCGTAGCGCAGCCGGGGATCGTGATGGGGTAGACATGCTTGGCCGCGTAGGCCGGATAGTCAGGGATGGTCTTGATGCCAATGTTGTCCACCGGCTTGTCGAAGGTGGTCGCGCCGGTCGTCGCATGGGCCACCATCTGCGCTGTGCCGCTGCGGCGGTCGCCGCGCACGACGGTCAACGTGTAGCTCTCGTTGACCTGCAGGTTGGCGTCCTTCACGTTGGACACCGCGCCGCTCTGGATCAGCGGGATGCCGACCATCTTGCCGCCGACGTTCAGCGAGGTGCCGGCACCGTTGTTGGACAGCTTGTTCTTGAACCGGAACTGGAAGCTGATGTCTTCCTTGGCATCGCCGGTGTTGTCGATGTGGATCTCGTACAGCGCGTTCGGGTCCAGCGAGAAGTAGTTGGGACCGCCGTAGCCGTCCTGCAGCGGCAGGTAGTTGGCGATCAGAGTGACCATGCCGTCGCGGCCCGCCTCGTAGCTGCGGAACATGTAGAAGTCCGTCGCGTCGACCTTGGGGGCGGTCGTGATGAAGGGGGCTTCACGGTGGCTGGAGGCCTGCGCGCCGCAGGCGAGGCAGAGAAGCGCCGCGCCCAGGGCGCTGTGGCTGAGTCGAGCTTTCATGGAGGCATCCTTTGAGGCGATACCGACTTGGCATCTGCTGGCTTTACGCCGGCAGGCCCGGGGCGGATGCACGCGCCGTGACGAATCGCAGACCACCCCCCTAGCACCACAATGCCGCCACCTCGAGGAGAACCCATGCCCCGTTTTCGCATCGCCGCACTCGCGGCCGTCCTGTGCGCCACCAGCGCCTGGGCCGGCCAGAGCGGCTTTTACCGCCAGCCCGCACTGCAGGGCGGCCAGATCTATCTCGTCGCCGAGGGCGACCTCTGGCGCGTTGGCGCGCAGGGCGGCGAGGCCCAGCGGCTGACCACCCACGCCGGCCTGGAGAGCCAGCCCGCCGTGTCGCCTGACGGCCAGTGGCTGGCCTTCACCGGCCAGTACGACGGCGGCACCGAGATCTACCTGATGCCCGCCGCCGGCGGCCCGCCCAGGCGGCTGACCTGGGAAGGTGGTGGCATGCGCGTGTGGGGCTTCAGCGCCGCGGGCGAGATCCTCTACACCGGGCTGGACAGCCGGCCCGGCTCGCAACTCTTCGCCCTCGATGCCAGGACCGGGCAGCGCCGTGCGCTGCCCGTGGGCCAGGCCAGCGACGGCGCACTCAGCGCCGACGGCAAGACGCTGTACTTCACGCGCAGCGGCCTGCGCAGCGACAACGCGCGCCAGTACCGCGGCGGCGCGCTGTCGCGGCTGTGGGCGCTGGACCTGACCGGCAAGGCCGAGGCCCGCCCGCTGGTCGCCGAGGGCAACAACGACCGCCGGCCGCTGCCCTACCAGCTCGGTGGTGCGGAGCGCATCGCCTTCCTGTCCGACCGTGACGGCACGGTCAACCTGTGGTCGGTCGACGCGCAGGGCGGCGACCTGCGCCAGCACACGCAACACAAGGGCTGGGACATCCGCCACGCGTCCATGGACGGCAGCCGCGTCGTCTATGCGCTGGGCGCCGACCTCTACCTCGTCGACCTGGCGCAGCCGGGTGCACCGAAGAAGCTCGACATCGCGCTCGGCGGCGACTTCGACCAGCAGCGCGAGCGCTGGATCAAGAAGCCGCAGGACTTCCTGACCGACACGGCCTTCGCGCCCAACGGCGAGCGCGTGCTGCTGGCGGCGCGCGGCCATCTCGCGACGCAGGGCGTGGGTACGCTGCGCCGTGCCGAGCTGCCGCAACCCGCTGACGGCCGCTGCAAGAAGGGTGAGTTCAGCGCCGACAGCAAGAGCGTCTTCGCCATGTGCGATTTCAGCGGCGAGGCCGAGGTCTGGCGCTTCATGGCCAACGGCAGCGGCAAGCCCGAGCAGATCACCAGCGGCGCGCCCAACGCCACGGTCACCCAGCGCCGCGACCTGCTGCCCTCGCCCGACGGCCGCTGGCTGGCCCATACCGACAAGGAAGGCCGCGTCTGGTTGACGGACCTGAAGGCGCCTGCCGGCAAGAACACGCGCGAGATCGCGCACACCACACGCGGCGGCCCCCCCGAGCTGCAGGCCTGGAGCCCCGACAGCCAGGCCCTGGCCTGGACGCTGTCGCTGCGCCATGGTGACCGCAGCCAGCTGCAGCTTTTCAACGTGGCCGGTGGCGGCACACACACGCTGACCAGCGACCGCTACGACAGCGACGGCGCGGCCTTCAGCCCCGACGGGCGCTGGCTCTACTTCGCGTCCAAACGCAACTTCACGACCACGGGCGGCCCCTGGGGTGACCGCAACACCGGCCCCTTCTTCGGCTCCCGCTCGCGTGTCTATGCGCTGGCGCTGCAGCCGGGCCTGCGCTCGCCGTTCGCTGCCAAGGACGAACTCGAGTCGGTGCAGGACAAAAAGGCCGACGAGCAGCGCGTCGAGGACAAGAAGGCCACAGACAAGGCCCCCGCCGAGCGCAAGCCCGACGACAAGAAGGAGGACAAGAAGGACGACAGCAAGGCCAGGCCCGCCATCGTCTACGAGGGGCTGGCGGCGCGTCTGTACGAGCTGCCGGTGGCCGCGGGCGACATCCGCGCGCTGCGCACCGACGGCAAGCGGCTGTGGTAACTGGACCAGGACCTTGAACGCAAGAGCCAGCTGAAGTCCATCGCCATCGACAACCAGGGCACATCGGCCGAAGTGCTGGCGAGCGACGTGCGCAGCTACGAGCTCAGCGCCGACGGCAAGAAGCTGATGCTGGTGCGCAACCAGCCCAATGCCGCGCCGGAGGTGCTCATCATCGACGCGGCGCCCAAGCTGCCCGCTGAAACCGCCAAGCTGCAGGTGCGCTGGAGCGACTGGCAGATCGCCACCCAGCCGCGTGCGGAGTGGAAGCAGATGTTTGCGGACGCCTGGCGCATGCATCGCGACCACTTCTACGACAAGGACATGCACGGCGTCGACTGGGTGGCCGTGCGCGCCAAATACGAGCCGCTGGTGGACCGAGTGACCGACCGCTACGAGCTGGCCGAGCTGATGGCGCAGATGGTGTCCGAGCTGGGCGCGCTGCACAGCCAGGTGGCGCCAGGCGACACGCGCGCCGCGCCGGATGAGCCCGGCCTGGCGGGCCTGGGCGGGCGCTTCTCGCGCGCGCCTGGCGGCTGGCGCATCGACGCGATCTACGCGGCCGACCCCGAGCTGCCGTCCGAAGCCTCGCCGCTGGCGGCACCGGGGCTGGGCCTGAAGGTGGGCGACATCATCACGACGCTGAACGGCCGCCCCACCGCCGACGCACCGCATCTGCTGGAACTGCTGCGCGGCCAGGCCGGCCGCCAGGTGCTGGTCGAGCTGAAACAGGGCGAGAAGTCGGTGCAGCGCATCGTCACGCCGGTTGCGCAGGTGCGCGAGAACCAGCTGCGCTACAACGACTGGCGCGTGAGCCGCGCCCGTGCGGTCGAGCAGGCGGGCCAGGGCCGCATCGGCTACGTGCACCTGCGCGCGATGGGGGCGGCCGATATCGCCGACTTCGTGCGCGAGTTCTATGCGGCGAACGACCGCGACGGCCTCATCATCGACGTGCGCTACAACAACGGCGGCAACATCGACAGCTGGATCCTGGAGAAGCTGCTGCGCCGCGCCTGGGCCTTCTGGCAGCCGCGCTCGCCGGCCGGCTCGCCGGTCTACGCCAACATGCAGAACGTCTACCGCGGCCACACGGTGGTGCTGATGAATGAGGACACCTACAGCGACGGCGAGACCTTCGCCGAGGGCTTCAAGCGCCTGAAGCTGGGGCCCGTCATCGGCAAGCAGAGCTCGGGTGCGGGCGTGTGGCTTTCCGACGGCAACCGGCTGCTGGACAACGGCATCATGCGGGCCGCCGAGACCGGCCAGATGGACGCCGAGGGCCGCTTCCTCATCGAAGGTGTGGGCGTGACGCCGGACATCGACGTCGACAACCCGCCACGTGCCACAGCCATGGGCCAGGACGCGCAGCTGGACCGGGCGATCGCCGAGCTGAAGAAGCGCATGGCCGAGCAGCCCGTCCCGGTCGTGAAGCCGGGGCCTTACCTGCGACCGGTGAAGCCCTGAGCGAAAGAGACGGGACGCCGCCGCACCGGCAGCGCGGCGTCCCATCGCGCCGGTGCATCGTGTGAGCGAGCGTCTGCGCACGCCAGCCCGTCATCTGTGCGTCAGCGCACGGCGCTGCAATACCGGTCACGCTGGCGCGTGGGCCATCGCACGGCGACCTCGGCGCCATTGGCATATCTCGTCGGGCGCAACACGTGCCGTGCCCGACAACCCGGAGGCCCCATGTCGATCCAAGCCCTGTACCTGAGCAAGCGAATGCCGGCCTCCGACGCCGTCGGCGTGGTGCGCGATGGCGATTTCATCATCGTGCCCACGGGGGTGGGCGAGCCGCCGAGCCTGCTGACCGCGCTGTCCGACAAGCGACGCGAGTTGCACGACGTGAAGGTGGCGCAGATCCTGGCGGTGCGCAAGTACGACTACATCGACCCCGCGACGGTGGAGCACGTCCGCCACGTGGCCTTCTTCTACGGTGGCGCCACGCGCGCCGGCGGGCAAGAGGGTTGGATCGATTTCATCCCCAACCACTTCTCGGAACTGCCCAGCCAGATCGAGCGCGGGCTGATTCCGTCCGACGTCGTCTTCTCGATGGCGTCGCCCATGGACGCGGACGGCTACTTCGCCATCAGCCTGGCGGCCGACTACACGATGGCCGCCATCGCCAAGGCCCGCGCCGTGGTGCTCGAGGTCAACCCGAACGTGCCGTTCGCCTTTGGCAACTGCCGTGTGCACATCTCGCAGGTGGCCGCGCTCACGGAAAGCGAAGCGCCGGTGTTCGAGGTCGGCTTGCCCAAGATCGGCCCGGTCCAGGAAGCCATCGGCAAGTACGTCGCCGAACTGATCGATGACGGCTCGACCCTGCAGATCGGCTACGGCGGCATACCGGATGCTGTGGTGATGCAGCTGACGCGCAAGCGCGACCTCGGCATCCACACGGAAATGATCGGCGACGGCATCCTCTCGCTGGTGGAATGCGGCGCCGTCACGAACCGGCGCAAGAACTACCTGCCGGGCAAGATGGTGGCCACCTTTGCACTGGGCTCGCAGAAGCTGTACCGCTTCATGGACCGCAACCCCGCGCTCGAAATCCATCCCGTCGACTACACCAACGACCCGTCGCTGGCCGGGCTCAACGACAACCTGGTCGCCATCAACGCCAGCCTGCAGATCGACCTGCTGGGGCAATGCGGCTCCGAAAGTCTGGGCCCCGCGCCCTACTCCGGCACCGGTGGGCAGGCCGACTTCGTGCGCGCCGCGAACCGCTCACGTGGTGGCAAGGCCATCATCGTGCTGCCCTCGACGGCCAAGGGCGACACCCTCTCCCGCATCGTGCCGGCGCTGTCTTCGGGCACGCACGTAACGACCAGCAAGAACGACATCGACTACGTCGTCACCGAGTACGGCGTGGCCCGGTTGCGCGGCAAGTCTGCCGGGCAGCGGGCGGCTGCGCTGATCGCCATCGCCCACCCGAACTTCCGCACCGAGCTGGCCGGGCAGGCCCGGCGGATGAGCCTCTAACTGCGCCGCTTGAATGTGGCGTCGTGGCGCCACGTCGAGCCGCAGAGCGCTGCGACGGTGGCTTGACGCGGGTGAGGGCGCGACGCCGGGAGGTGCACGCCGGCAGGTGCGCACCGGGCTAGGCGGATGCCGTCCGGGTGACAGCCTCAGCGTCTGTCCATGGCCGGTTTGCGTGACTTGCGCCGTCTGATGGATCGTGGGCGGCCGGCTCGGAGCTGAACGGCGCCCATCCGTCCACCCACGCCAGGAGTGCCATCCCATGAGCTCGTTCGAAACTTTCGTGAGCGCGCTGCGCGCGGGCGTGCTGACGACACTGGTCGCCGCGACGTCCTGGGCGCCCCTTGCGCATGCCGCCGACCCGGAGGCGCTGCAGCCTGAAGAGGCCCTCGCCAGCCCGGGTTCGCCCCGAGCACCGGCCAGGGTCGGGGCGCACGGCGTCGCCTTCGAGTACGGCCGCAGCGACACACTGATCTCCGCGGCGGCCGGTGACACGCGGCTCGTCTTCGTGACGCAGCCCCTCAGCCGTTCGGTGGCCGTGCTTGACCGTTTTACTGGCCATCAGGTGGGGCAGTTGCCTGCACCTCCCGCCGGCTGGCTGCTGCCGTTCTCCGTGCGCGTGCCGCGCGATGGCCATGTCGTCGTGCTTGATTCGGGCGGTTTCCCCAGCCCGACGACCCCGTCGATTCCACGCGTCTACGACTACGACGTAGCCTACAACCCGTTGACCCATCGGTTCAAGGCCTCGCTGACCCGCGCGGTGAGCTTCGATGGTTTGCCGGTCGTCTTCGCGGAGGACGTCGAGGTCACGTCCAGCGGCACCTACGTGGTCTCGGAATCCATCATCGGCGCCCTGTGGCTGATCCATCCCGATGGCCGGATCGAAGCCGGCCTGTTCCCCGTCACGGGCGTCCCCATCCCGGAACTGGCGCCTTGCGCATTCCCGGGGGCCACGGTGGGCGGCATTGCCTTCACCACCGCCGGGCACTTTGCCCCCGGGGTCGTGGGCCTGGCCGAGCGCCAGGGGCAGTTGTACTTCTCGACCACTTGCAACGGCGGCGTCTACCGCATTCCGATGCAGTCGTTGACCGATCCGACGCGCGACCCCGCGGCCCGCGCGCTGGACATCCGAGTCGTGTCACCGCGGGCACCGGGCATCGCGGAAACCTTGCACGGCCTGGCCTTCAACCGCTTTCGCCCGACCGACCGTTGGCTCTACGCGGCAGACTCGCTGCAGCTGCGCGTGGTACGCATCGACACGCTCGACGGGTCTCGCCAGGTGGTGGTGGCCGACCCGGCGCTGTTCAACTTTCCGTCCAAGCTTCAGTTCCTGCCACCCGTCGCAGGACTCAGCCCACTGGTCGTGGCCTCCGACCAGGAACATCGGCTGGCGGCCATCAACACCGCCATCACCGCTGACATCGTCCAGCCGCCCTGGATCGTGACCAAGATCTACACGACGCCCCGCTGGGGCCATGCCGCGCGAGGCGACGAGTAGGGCGCTGGAGGCAGCGCTCAGCGCAAGGTCACACGCGCGAACTTGCGCTTGCCCACCTGCAAAACGTGCTCGCCGGCGTCGAGCTTGAGGCCCTTGTCCGACAGCACCTCGCCCGCGCGGCGCACGCCGCCCTGCTCGACCATGCGCAGCCCCTCGCTCGTGGACGCGACCAGGCCAGCCGCCTTCAGCACCTGGGCGATGCCCATCGGCGCACCGCTCAGGCTGATTTCGGGGATCTCGTCAGGGATGCCGCCCTTGGCGCGGTTGTTGAAATCAGCCTCGGCCGCATCCGCCGCCGCCGCGCTGTGGAAGCGCGCGGTGATCTCCTTGGCCAGCATGACCTTGGCGTCCTTCGGATTGCGCCCGCCCTCGATCTCCGTCTTCAGCCCGGCAATCTCGGCCAGCGACTTGAACGACAGCAGCTCGAACCACTTCCACATTTGCACGTCGCTGATGGACAGGATCTTGGCGAACATGGTGTTCGGCGCTTCCGTGATACCGATGTAGTTGTTCTTGGACTTGGACATCTTCTCGATGCCGTCCAGCCCCTCCAGCAGCGGCATGGTCAGGATGCACTGCGGCTCCTGGCCGTACTCCTGCTGCAGGTGGCGGCCCATCAGCAGGTTGAACTTCTGGTCGGTGCCGCCCAGCTCCAGGTCGCTCTTCAGCGCCACCGAGTCGTAGCCCTGCATCAGCGGGTAGAGGAATTCGTGCACCGAGATCGGCGTCTGCGCCGCGAAACGCTTGGTGAAGTCGTCGCGCTCCATCATGCGAGCGACCGTGTACTTGCTGGCGAGCTGGATCATGCCGGCCGCGCCCAGCGGCTCGCTCCACTCGGAGTTGTAGCGGATCTCGGTGCGCGCCGGATCCAGCACCAGCTTGGCCTGGGCGTAGTAGGTCTCGGCGTTGGCCTGGATCTGTTCCTTGGTCAGCGGCGGGCGCGTGGCGTTGCGGCCCGACGGGTCGCCGATCAGCGAGGTGAAGTCGCCAATCAGGAAGATCACCTGGTGGCCCAGGTCCTGCAGCTGGCGCATCTTGTTCAAGACCACCGTGTGACCGACGTGGATGTCCGGCGCCGTCGGGTCCAGACCCAGCTTGATGCGCAGCGGGACGCCGGTCGCCGCGGAGCGGGCCAGCTTTTTCGTCCATTCAGCCTCGGGCAGCAGCTCATCCACCCCGCGGCGGGTGATGGCCAATGCCTCCAGGACGGCATCGGTGACGGGATATTGAGCAGCTTTGGACATGGGGCGACGCCGTTCGGAAACAAGCCGAACGAAAGTGTTAAGTTGTTGATCTATCGGGGTTTGCCGGCATGCCGAGTGGACAGGAGCCGTTAGAATTCACCCTTCGAATCGGGGGTGTTGCTTCAACACAACCGACATGGATTTTAGGGCCGCTCGCAGTTGGCCCCTTCGCGTGGAACCGGCCTGGCCGGGATTGCCCCAGCGACAACCCCGGGATGCCGAGCGTGACCGCAGTTCAGAAACGTCTCCATCAGTTGCAAACAGCGCTGAAAAGCGCCGAATCCTTCGCCGCCAAGCACCCGCGCGCACTGACCGCCTCCGTCGTCGGTCTGCTGAGCTGCTTCGCCGTGACCGCCTTCGGCATTGCACCACTGGCCCCGGATGCCGCCGAGCTGCCGCGCCGTACGGTGGTCGAGACCCTGCCCAGCCCCGACATCGAAAGCCAGCTCGACGAGCTGGCCACCCACGCCATCGGCCTGACCCGCGCCGAAGCCACCCGCTCCAGCGATACGCCGGACAGCCTGCTCAAGCGCGCCGGTGCCTTCGACCCGGCCGCCGCCGCCTTCCTGCGTGCCGACCCGGTGGCCCGCCGCATCTTCCAGGGCCGCGCCGGCAAAATGGTGCACCTGACGGCCGACGCGTCGGGCCAGGTGCAGAAGATCGTGGCCCGCTTCCCGGCCGAGAAGGTCGAGCAGCAGGGCAGCCATTTCACCCGCCTGACCATCGAGCGCGACGGCGCCCGCTTCAGCGCCCGCACCGAGACGGCGCCGCTGCAGACCCAGGTGGCGCTGGGCAGCGGCAGCATCCGCACCTCCCTGTTCGCCGCGACCGACGACGCCAACATCCCCGACGCCATCGCCTCGCAGATGGCCGACATGTTCTCCGGCGATATCGACTTCCACCGCGAGCTGCGCAAAGGCGACCGCTTCAGCATCGTCTACGAGACGCTGACCGCCGACGGCGAGCCCGTGCCCTGGGACGGTGGCGTGGGCCGCCTGCTGGCTGGCGAGTTCACGAACAACGGCCGCACCTACTCGGCCGTCTGGTTCAAGGACAACGCCTCGGGCAAGGCCAGCTTCTATGGCTTCGACGGCCAGAGCAAGCGCCGCGCCTTCCTGGCCAGCCCGATGGAGTTCTCGCGCATCACCAGCGGCTTCGCGATGCGCTTCCACCCCATCATGCAGACCTGGCGCCAGCACAACGGCGTGGACTACGGCGCGCCGACCGGCACGGCCGTGCGCTCGGTGGGCGACGGCACGGTCGAGATGGCCGGCTGGCAAAACGGCTTCGGCAACGTGGTGCAGGTGCGCCATGCCGGCGACCGCAGCACGGTCTACGCCCACCTCAGCAAGATCGACGTCAAGAAGGGCCAGCGCATCGAGCAGGGCCAGCGCCTGGGCGCCGTCGGCATGACAGGCTGGGCCACCGGCCCGCACCTGCACTTCGAGTTTCGCGTCGGCGGCCGCCACATGGACCCACGCACCATCGCCCGCGCATCCGAGGCCATCACGCTGCCCAACTACGCGAAGGCGCAGTTCCAGCAGACCGTCGCCAGCGTGAAGACCCAGCTGGCCGTCGCGCAGACGATGGACGGCGTCTCCGCTGCCGAATAAGGCCGGTGGCCAATCTCTACATCGGGCTGATGTCGGGCACCTCGCTCGACGGCACCGATGGCGTGTTGTTCGATGCGGACGCGATGGTCGTCACCGGCCATGTGCACCTGCCCTTCCCGCCCGCGCTGCGTGACGAGCTGCTGGTGCTGAATTCCCCCGGTGACAACGAACTGCACCGCGCAGCCCTCGCGGCCAACGCGGTCGCGCGCAACTACGCAGACGTTGTCTCGCAGCTGCTGGAAGCCACCAGCACCCGTCACGACCAGGTCGCCGCTGTCGGCGCCCACGGCCAGACGGTGCGCCACCAACCCGGCGGCTTCGATGGCTACACGACGCAGCTGCTGAATGGCGCGTTGCTGGCCGAGCAGGCCGGCATCGATGTCGTCTGCGACCTGCGCAGCCGCGATGTCGCTGCTGGCGGCCAGGGTGCGCCGCTGGTGCCGGCCTTCCACCGCGCGGTGTTCGGCAGCACAGGCCAGGACGTGGCCGTGCTGAACCTGGGCGGCATCAGCAACCTGAGCCTGCTCTTCGGCGATGGCCGAACCGGCGGCTTCGACTGCGGCCCTGCCAACTGCCTGATGGACGGCTGGATCGCCCGCCACCAGGGCAAGGCCTTCGACGCCGACGGCGGCTGGGCCGCGACGGGCCGCGTGTCGCCGGCGTTGCTGGCCACGCTGCTGGCAGAACCCTTTTTCGCGCTGGCGCCGCCCAAGAGCACCGGTCGCGACCTGTTCCATCTCGGCTGGCTGCAGGCCAGGCTCATGCCCGGCCTGGCCCCAGAGGACGTCCAGGCAACGCTGCTGGAGCTCAGCGCGCGCTGTGTGGCCGATGCACTGCGGGCGCAGATGCCGGCCGCCCGGTCGCTGATCGTCTGCGGAGGCGGCGCACTGAACGGCCGCCTGATGCAGCGCCTGTCGGACCTGCTGCCGGGCGTCGCTGTCGAGTCCAGTGCCGCTCATGGGCTGCCGGTCGATCAGGTCGAGGCCGCCGCGTTTGCCTGGCTGGCGATGTGCTTCAAAGCAAAACGGCCGGGCAATCTGCCGGCCGTCACGGGAGCTGCAGGGCTCCGGGTGCTCGGGGCCTTACACCCCGCCTAGTCTCTTAAACCGAGAAGCTGGACCCGCAACCGCAGGTCGTCGTCGCATTCGGGTTCTTGATGACGAACTGCGCGCCCTGCAGATCTTCCTTGTAGTCGATCTCAGCGCCGGTCAGGTACTGCAGGCTCATGGCGTCGATCAGCAGCGTCACGCCGTTCTTCTGCATCTGCGTGTCGTCGTCGTTGACGGCCTCGTCAAACGTGAAGCCGTACTGGAAGCCGGAGCAGCCGCCGCCCTGCACGAAGACACGCAGCTTCAGGTCCGGGTTGCCTTCCTCGGCCACCAGGTCGCGCACCTTGTCGGCGGCGCTGTCGGTGAAGACGAGGGGCACGGGAATGTCGGTGGGGGTGTCAAGCACGGCGCTCATGGCGGGCTCCTCTGGAAATCTGTCGAGAGACGAATATGGGGATTGTCGGCGCAAAAGCAAAAGGCCGCATGGAGCGGCCTTTTGTTGAGTCGAGCAGCGATTAACGCTTGCTGAACTGCTTCCTGCGACGGGCGCCGTGCAGACCGACCTTCTTACGCTCGACTTCACGCGCGTCACGCGTGACGAAGCCAGCGCGGCTCAGTTCGGGCTTCAGGGTCGCGTCGTAGTCGATCAGCGCGCGGGTGATGCCCAGGCGCAGCGCGCCAGCTTGGCCGGACTCGCCGCCGCCGTGCACGTTCACCTTGATGTCGAACGCTTCACCGTTGTTCGTCAGCAGCAGGGGCTGCTTGGCGATCATGATGGAGGTCTGACGACCGAAGTAAGCGTCGATGGCCTTGCCGTTGACGATGATCTGGCCCGTGCCCTTCTTCATGAAGACGCGAGCGACCGACGACTTGCGACGGCCCGTACCGTAATTCCAGTTTCCGATCATGGCCGTTCCTTAGATCTCGAGAGCCTTGGGCTGCTGGGCGGTATGCGGGTGCGTCGGGCCGGCGTAGACCTTCAGCTTCTTGACCATGGCGTAGCCGAGCGGGCCCTTGGGCAGCATGCCCTTGACGGCCTTCTCCAGCGCGCGGCCGGGGTGCTTGGCTTGCATGTCCTTGAACTTCGTGGCGTAGATGCCGCCGGGGAAGCCACTGTGACGGTAGTACACCTTGTCGGTGGCCTTGTTGCCGGTCACACGGAGCTTTTCCGCGTTGATGATGACGATGAAATCACCGGTGTCCACGTGAGGCGTGTAAATGGCCTTGTGCTTGCCGCGCAAACGGAGTGCCACTTCGCTGGCAACACGTCCGAGCACCTTGTCGGTGGCGTCAATCACAAACCACTCGTGCGTCACCTCGGCCGGCTTGGCGCTGAAGGTCTTCATGAGTTGCTTTCGCTGTGCCAGCTTCCAAATCTGGGAGCCGGCAATGGATGGCTGAATTCGACTGGCCTCGGTGCTTGTGTCTGATGCACAGCCTCTCGGCACAGCTCTTTCCCGCAGCCTTTTGACGGAAAAGCCCATGAGTGTATCAGCTCGGGCCTTGGTTTGAAAGCCTGCGACGCGTTACGCTTGTCGGACCGCCTGCCCAAGCCATGCCCCCAAAGCCCACCGCTCCAGAAACCCCGCCCGCCGAACCGGCGACGGACTGGGACCACGAGCTGTCGGCGTTCGGCCCGGACCCGAATGCGCCATCCGCCCCGCCGGCCAGGACCGGTGGTCCGCTGGGCACTGCCCGCGCTGCGCTGGAGCGGCTGTCGACCTGGGTGCCCATACGCTCGCTGGCCCGGCGCCACCGTCGCCGCATCATCGACCACCTGCTCGCGCTGGAGCCCGGTGACCGCTACCTGCGCTTTGGCTACCCCGCCTCGGACGAACAGATTCGCAAGTACGCGCTGAGCATCGACTTCGGCCGCGACGAGGTGCTGGGCATCTTCAACCGCCGCCTGCAACTGATCGCGCTGGCCCACGTGGCCTACGGCGAGCCGGTGCCCAACGAGCCCAGTCGGACGATGGCCGAGTTCGGCGTGTCCGTGCTGCAGCAGTCGCGCGGCCGGGGCCTGGGCCGGCGGCTGTTCGACACCGCCGCGCTGCACGCCCGCAATCGCGGCATCGACACCTTGTTCATCCACGCGCTGAGCGAGAACCGCCCCATGCTTCGCATCGCCGCCGCCGCGGGCGCCCTGGTGGAGCGCGATGGCGGCGAGTCTGCCGCCTGGCTGCGGCTGCCGCCGGACACCTTCGGCTCCCAGGTCGAGCAGGCGCTGGAGCGCCATCTGGGCGAACTGGACTTCCAGTTCAAGCGTCAGGCCCAGGTGCTGAGCGAGTTCGTTGACAGCGTGGCCGAGGTCAAGGCGCATTTCGAATCGCCGGGACGGGCTGCCAAGGAATAAGTGATGGGCTGCCCCGTTTTGGGCGCCCCCTCAGGCCGGGGGCATCGGGAATAGCGAGTAATGCCGTGTCACCTGATTGCGCTACATTGATCTACTTATGCGCCGCGAGACCGTCGGCGACTGCCGCCGAACTCCTCGAGGGACATGCCGTACGCCATTTATTGGATCGCCGCCCTGGCTGTTTGCGTGCTCGGCCTGGCTGTCAGCCTGGTGTGGGCACTGCGGCGGCCGGCGCACGCCGGTAAAGGCTTGCCGGCGGAGTGGTCGCTCACAGCCCGGCCGGTTTTCACAGCCGACGAGCGGCGCGTCTTCCGCCTGTTGAGGGAGGCCCTGCCCCACCACGTCGTGCTGTCCAAGCTGCCGCTGGTGCGCTTTTGCCAGCCGACCGAGGCCAAGGAGGTGCGCTACTGGTTCGACCTGCTGGGCGCCTCGCATGTGACCTTCGCCATCTGCAGCCCCAACGGCCGCGTGCTGGCCGCCATCGACCTGGAAGGCGAGCGCGGCGTCACGCCCCGCAGCCTGCAGATCAAGCATGCGGTGCTGTCCGCCTGCCGGGTGCGCCACCTGCGCTGCGCGATGGACCAGTTGCCCAGCGTTGCAGAGCTGCAGTTGCTGGTACCCCAGGGCAGCAACCCGCGCGGCCCGCTGCCGGCGCCGGCGGCGACCTCGGCACTGCCGCGCCGCCGCAGCAATGCCGTCGGCGAGGATGAATTCGGCAGCGACTGGGGTCAGTTCTCGCAGCCGCTGCCGCTGTGGCAGGACGCCGGCGTGTTCGGCGGCAATGGCGAGGTCCACGGCGAACGCAGCCCGCGCCTGTCACCGCAGTTCCATCCCCACGCCCACCCGCTGCCACCCCAACGCCGCAGCGTGCAGCGCAGCCTCGACGCGACGCGCTACAACCCGCGCAACCTGCCCGTGCTGGATGACGCGGACGACGAGGCCATGATGGACGACATCGTCGGTGTCGTCGTCGACGCACCGCGTTACGCCACCCAGCGCCCGCGCCGCTGAGCGGCCTGCCCCGGCGTTCGCGGCGACACTCGCCGCATGCACGCCACCCCTGATCTCAGCTTCGGTGACCTGACGCCGGAGTTCATGCTGGACGCGCTCGACGCCGCCGGCCTGCGCGCCGACGGCCGGATGCTGCAGCTCAATTCCTTCGAGAACCGCGTGCTGATGCTGCACCTGGAGGACGCTCGCTTCGGCAGTTCGGCCGCCGTCGCCAAGTTCTACCGGCCGGCGCGCTGGAGTGACGCGCAGATCCTCGAAGAGCATGCCTTCGCCACCGAACTGGCCGCCGCCGAGGTGCCGGTCGCCGCGCCGTGGGTGCTGGCCGCAGGCTCGACGCTGTTCCACCACCACGGGCAGCGCCTGGCCGTCACGCCGCGCCAGGGTGGGCGCGGTCCCGAGCTGGAAGACCCCGAGGTGCTGCGCTGGATTGGCCGGCTGCTGGCCCGCCTGCACAGCGTCGGCCGCCAGAAGCCTTTTGCCGAGCGCCTGTCTTGGGCCAGCGCCGCGCCCGCCCAGGCGGCGCGCGACTGGCTGATGACCAACGAAGCGATCCCGCCCGAGATCGCCGCCACCTGGGACGACGCCGCACAGCGCTGCATCGCCGCCATCCAGACCGCCTTCGACAGCCTGCCCGACCTGCAACTGACGCGCCTGCACGGCGACTGCCACCCCGGCAACATCCTGTGGACGCCGGACCGTGGCCCGCATTTCGTCGACCTCGACGACGCTGTCAACGGCCCCGTCGTGCAAGACCTGTGGATGCTGCTGCCCGGCGAGGCCGATGCCGCCCGCCAGTTGCTCAACGCCGTGCTGGACGGCTACGAGCAGATCGCCGAGTTCGACGACCGGGAGCTGCGTCTCATCGAGCCGCTGCGCACCCTGCGCATGATCCACCACAGCGCCTGGCTGGCCCGCCGCTGGGGCGACCCGGCCTTCCCGCTGGCCTTCCCGTGGTTCGGCACGCCCAACTATTGGCTGGACCAGGTGGCCAAGCTGCGCGAGCAGCTGGAGGCGATGGCCCCGAAGGACAGCGCGCCCACGCTGGCGCGGGATGAAGACGAAGTGAACTTCGACGGCGACGGTTTTTCCTAACGCCAGCTCGCAGGCGTCTCGTTGGTCTGCACCGCCACGTCGGCACGGCTGCCATCCAGCGGGCGGATCTCCAGGCTCAGCCCGAACTGCAGGCAGGGGTTCTCGGCGGCAATCGCCGCGGCCTGCTCCAGCGTCTCGGCAACGATGAACCAGTAGCCGCCGACCCACTCCTTGGTCTCGGCAAACGGCCCGTCCGTGACCAGCCCGCGGCCGACGATGCGGCAGCCCGTCTCCAGGCGGCTGCCGGGCTTGAGCCGGCCGTCGGCAAGGCCTTTCTCGTACCAGACGTAGAAGGCATCGACGACCGCCTGCACCGCTTGAGGACTTGCGTCCGCGTCCCACTGGCCGCGGGAGAGCACCAGGTAATCGTTCATCTCACAAGTCTCCTGTCAGTCGCTGATCATGCAGGCAAGGCGCTGGTCAGCACGACGGCATAGCCGTCCGGGTCGCGCAGCCACAACTCCCAGTTGCCGTTCTCGCTCCAGTGCCGGGGCCGAACCACCTTGACGGCCATGGCCTCTGCCCGGGCCGCGGCAGCGTCGAAATCCGGCAGCTCGAACCACAGCAACACGCCGTTGCCAGGCGGCTGCGCCGGGTCGCCCAGCGGCCCGTGGTCATGGCCGGCATCCCAGCGGTGCAACTGCAACACCAGGCGACCGTCAGCGTCGTTCAGCCGCTCGTACTCGTCGCCGCCATGACCGCTGCGGGCGCCCAGCAGGCGCTGATACCAACGACTGCTGGCCGGCACGTCCTGAACGCAGATCAACGGGGTGAGTTGCATGGCGGTGCTCCTGGAGGCACGTGAAATGTTAGCGGCCGGGCTCATCCGATAGCCCGAAAATACTGGATATAAATACAGTATTGTGATCACATCCAAGCTCCCGTTCCTTCCCCGTTCACCTTCCCCCGCTCACACAGCGCCCCTGGTCATGTTGTCCGCCATCTCCTCCCAAGCCACGTCCCCGCCAGCGCTGGGCAACGCACCGCTGAAGCCCGGGCGCCAGCCGCTGGATGCCGCGCTCCAGGGGCGGCTCTGGCGCGGCAGTAGCCTCAGCACCAACGCCGACCCCACGCTGCCCAGCGGCTTCACCGCGCTGGACTCCGAACTGCCCGGCGGCGGCTGGCCCACCCGCGCCGCCGTGGAAGTGCTGGTGCCGCAGTTCGGGGTGCTGGAGTGGCGGCTGCTGGCACCGGGCCTGCGCGCCTGGTGGGCCGCGCAGGCGCTGCCGGCCGCCCAGCCCGGCCGCCGACCTCGCAGCGCGGCGGCATCTGCGACCGCCCGCACGCTGTTGCTGGTGAACCCACCGCACACGCCGCACCTGCCCGGCCTGCAGGCGCTGGGTCTGCCACCGTCGGCGCTGATCTGGGTGGCGGCCAGCA
The DNA here is from genome assembly GCA_016195825.1 of Burkholderiales bacterium. Lineage (GTDB taxonomy): Bacteria > Pseudomonadota > Gammaproteobacteria > Burkholderiales > Burkholderiaceae_C > Pelomonas. The sequence goes on from JACPYV010000040.1 coordinate 27,247, forward strand.
CGCCGGCGCAGCAACTCTGGGCCGCCGAGCAGGCCATCAAGTCGCGCGTAGCCGTGCTGGCCTGGCTGCCCGAGGCGCGGCCGGAGCAGATCCGGCGACTGCAGGTCAACGCGCTCAGCTCCGACGCACCGGTGTTCCTGATGCGCCCCGAGCGCGTCGCCCAGCAGTCGTCCGCCGCGCCACTGCGCCTAGTGGTGCGGCCCGATGCCGGCGCCGAGTGGCACCTGTCTGTGCACCTGCTCAAGCGCCGCGGCCCTGCGCACGAAGACTGGCTGACGCTGCCCGCCATGCCCGGCGCCGTCGAGCCGCTGCTGACCGCCGCCAAGCGCAAGCCTTTGCCTGTCCCCGCACCTTCCCCCGCGCCCGTGCCCTCCCCCGCACCAGCCACACCGCCGACGGAGCGCGCCGATGCGCTGGCTCGCCCTGTGCTGCACGCCTGATGCCCCCGCCGGCGACACCGACGCCCTGGCCTGGCTGGCGCTGAGCTTCACGCCCCGCGTCGCCCGGCTGGAGGAAGCCGTCGTCGCCGAGGTGTCGACCAGCCTGCGGCTGTTCCGCGGCGCCCGCGCGCTGCGCGAAAAGCTGCAGGCCGACGCGGCGCTGAACGGCCTGGCGCTGGGCGCGCTCGCCTGGGCGCCCACCGCGCGGGCCGCACTGGCGCTGGCGCGCTGCCCGGGCCAGCCGCACACCGGACGCTTGAGCGACCGCCTCGACGCGCTGCCCCTGTCCGCCTTGACCGCCGCCCACGCCCATCACGCGATGCTGGCCCGGCTGGGCTGCCAGCACCTGGGCACGCTGCGCCGCCTGCCGCGCCCGGCGCTCGCCAAACGCTTCGGCCCCACGCTGCTGACCGCGCTCGATCAAGCCTACGGCGACCTGCCCGAGGTGCACGCCTGGCTGACGCTGCCCGACCGCTTCGACGCCCGGCTGGAACTGCCCTACCGCGTGGAGCACGCGCCCGTGCTGCTGCACTTTGCCGAGGCGCTGCTGCGCCAGCTCTGCGCCTTCCTCACCGCGCGGCATGCCGGCGTGCGCGCGCTGCGCCTGGGCTGGCAGCACGACGCCATGCGCGCCCGCGACGTGGCCAGCGGCGGCGAACTGACCGTGGCCACGGCCGACACCACGCGCGACCTGCAGCGCCTGTCGCGCCTGCTGGGCGAGCACCTAGCTCGCACCGAGCTGGCCGCTCCCGCAGGCGAAATCACGCTCAGCGCCGACACCGTGCTACCGCAGCAGGACAGCAGCGTCAGCTTGCTACCTGGCCCCAGCGACCCGCAGGAACGCACAGCCACCAACGCGCTGCTGGAACGGCTGTCGGTGCGCCTGGGCGCCGCGCAGGTGCGCGAAGGCCGCCTGCAGGAAGATCACCGGCTGGATCGGATGCAGCGCTGGCACGCCTGGCCCGCGCCGCCCGCTGCTGCCGTGCGCTGGCCACCGGGGCCGCAGCCCACGTGGCTGGTCGAGCCGCCGCAGCCGCTGCGCTGCGACGCGCGCGAGCAACCCCTCTACTGCGGCCCGCTGACACGCATCAGCGGCCCCCACCGCATCGAGGCCGGCTGGTGGGACCAGCGCGCGCACGTGCGGGACTACTTCGTCTACCGCAGCGCCTTGCGCGGGTTGCTGTGGCTGTACCGGGAGCGCTTGCCGGCGGACGCTGCTGGATGGTTCTTGCATGGGGTGTTTGCATGAGCCCACCGATATCAGACCGCGACGAACGGCTGGCCGACATGCGTGCACAGGGCTTCACGTCGGACGCCGACCTGCGTCGCGACGGCCCGTCCCCGCAACGCCACGCCGGCCCCGCATTGCCCCGCAGCGCCGACATGCCGGGGTACGCCGAACTGCACTGCCTAACCGCCTTCAGCTTTTTGCGCGGTGCCTCCGAGCCCGCCGAACTGGTCGAGCGCGCCGTCACGCTCGGCTACCAGGCGCTGGCCATCACCGACGAATGCTCACTGGCGGGCGTGGTGCGTGCCCACAAGCAGCTGCGTGAACTGCGCGAGGCGGCGCATCACGAGCTGCTGGAAGCAGCCCGCAGGGTCGGCCTGGCGGACCTTGCCATTCCGCTGCCGCCCCTGCTCAAACTGCTGATCGGCAGTGAGTTCCTGGTGCGCGACGACACCGGCACACCGCGCTTCAAGCTCGTGCTGCTGGCGCAGAACCTGAACGGCTACGGCAACCTCAGCCAGTTCATCACCCGGCTGCGCCGCGCCAGCCCGGTCAAGGGCGAATACACGCTGCGCTGGCGCGAGATCGCCCCCGAACTGCTGACCGACTGCCTCGCGCTGCTGGTGCTGCCCCGTGAGGCCAGTGACGCCGAGCTGCTGGTGCCGGCGCAGTGGGCACTGCAGCACTTCACCGGCCGCGCGTGGATTGCCGTGGAACTGCTGCGCGAAGCCAGCGATGCGCTGTGGCTGCAGCGGCTGCAGCAGCTGTCCGACAACACCGCCCTGCCCCTGGTCGCCGCTGGCGACGTGCACTTCCATGTGCGCTCGCGCAAGGCCCTTCAGGACGTGATGACTGCCACCCGCCTGGGCCGCACGGTGGCCGCGTGCGGGTTCGACCTGCAGCCCAATGCCGAGCGACACCTGCGCACGCGCCAGCGCATCGCGCAGTTGGTGTCGCGGGAGCTGATGGCGCAGACGTTGAAGGTGGCAGAACGTTGCACGTTCGAGTTGACCGAGATTAGCTACCAGTACCCGAGCGAAGTGGTGCCGCCGGGGCGCACCGCCATGCAGCACCTGCGCGAGCAGACCTACGCCGGCGCCGACGAACGCTGGCCAGATGGCGTACCTGAAAAATGGAAGCACCGCATCGAGCACGAACTCGCGCTGATCGAGGAGATGCGCTACGAGCACTACTTCCTCACCGTGGCCGAAGTGGTGACCTATGCGCGCAGCATCCACATCCTGTGCCAGGGCCGGGGCTCAGCAGCCAACAGCGTCGTCTGCTACTGCCTCGCTATCACGTCGGTGGACCCCAAGGACGGCACACCGCTGTTCGAGCGCTTCATCAGCAAGGAGCGCGGCGAGCCGCCCGACATCGACGTCGACTTCGAGCACGACCGCCGCGAGCTGGTCATCCAGCACCTCTACGAAAAATACGGCCGCCACCGCGCTGCACTCACCGCCGTGGTCATCTGCTACCGCCCCCGCAGCGCCATCCGCGATGTGGGCAAGGCGCTGGGCTTCAGCGAAGAACAGCTGGAGATCATGCGCAAGGATCACAGCGGCTGGGTGTTCGACGTCTTCCCCGACGAGCACCGCGACGCATTGCTGGAGCGGCTGGGCCTGTCAAATGACGACCCGCGCCTGCTGCAGCTCATCACGCTGGCGCGCCAGCTCAACGGTCTCCTCGTCACCTCTCGCAGCACGTCGGCGGATTCGTGCTGACCGAGCAATCACTGGACCGTCTCGTGCCCATCGAGAACGCGACGATGCCGAACCGCAGCGTCATCGAATGGGACAAGGACGACATCGACGAGCTGAAGATGATGAAGGTCGACGTGCTGGCGCTGGGCATGCTCAGCGCGCTGCGTCGTTGCTTCGAATTGATCAACCCGATGCGTGGCACCACCTACGAGTTGGCCACCATTCCGCCGGACTGCAGCGACACCTACGACATGATCTGTGAGGCAGACACCATCGGTGTCTTCCAGATCGAAAGCCGCGCACAGATGTCCATGCTGCCGCGGCTGCGACCGCGCAAGTACTACGACCTCGTCGTCGAAGTCGCCATCGTGCGGCCTGGACCCATTGAGGGCGGCATGGTGCATCCCTACCTGAAGAACCGCCAGCTGCCCCCCGGTCAAGCGAAATGTCCACCGGGCTTGGAAGATGCGCTGGAGCGCACCTGCGGCGTCCCCATCTTCCAAGAACAAGTCATGCAAGTGGCCATGATCGCTGCGGGATTCAGCGCGGGCGAGGCCGACCAATTGCGTCGCGCCATGGCCGCCTGGAAGCGACCCGGGGTGCTGGAGAAGTACTACGACAAGATCATCAACGGCATGCGCGAACGCGGCTACGAACGCGACTTCGCCGAAAGCATCTTTCGCCAGATCAAGGGCTTCTCCAGCTACGGCTTCCCGGAGTCGCATGCCGCCAGTTTCGCGCTGCTGACCTACGTCAGCTGCTGGTTCAAGCACCACGAGCCGGCGGCCTTCCTGTGCGCGCTGCTCAACTCCCAGCCATTGGGCTTCTACAGCCCCAGCCAGCTCGTGCAGGATGCACGCCGGCACAAGGTCGAAGTGCGCGCCATCGACGTCAACCACAGCCATCACGACAGCACGCTGGAACCACGCACGGGACAAGCCCGGATGCCAGTCTCGGTCGACCTGGGACCACCCGTCCCGCCAAAGCGCGACCAGCCCGCCGTTCGCCTCGGCTTGCACATGGTCGGCGGCTTGAGCAGGGAAGCCGCCCTGCGCATCGAAGCCGCCCGAGCCGAAGCACTGTTCGCCCACCCCCAAGACCTCGCCCACCGCGCCCGCCTCACCCAGGCCGATGCTGCCTGAGGACGACCTCGCACTACCTGCCGCCGCTGAGGGCGAGGAAGTACTGTGGGACTACGCCGCCACCGGCCTGACGCTGCGCCGCCACCCGCTGGCGCTCTTGCGCCCACGCCTGGCCCAGCAGGGCCTGCTGAGCGCCCGCCAGCTGGACGGCGTCATGAGCGGCCGCCGCGCCAAGGCCTGCGGCATCGTCACCGGCCGACAGAAGCCCCAGACTGCCAAGGGGACCCTCTTCGTCACGCTGGAAGACGAGACCGGCAACGTGCAGGTCATCGTCTGGCCCAAGGTCTACGAGGAACATCGCGGCACCATCCTTGGCGCGCGGCTGCTGGCGGTGGAGGGCGTCTGGCAGCGCGGCGATGGCGACGTGCGGCATCTGCTGGCCCATGGCTTTACAAATCTCAACTCGCTGCTGGGCCGACTGCCTACGGAGAGCCGGGATTTCCGGTGACCATCAGCACGATCACACCACCCGGTGTAAGTTGCGCCCACCCTGCGCCGACCGAGAGGTCAGCCTCCAGCCTCGAAAGCCCCCATGCTGATCCGCACCCCTGCCCTGCACGAGCCCCGCACCAGCGACATCACCCCCCGCTCGGCCTATCTGAACCGCCGCGAGGCCCTGGCCGGCCTGGGACTGGCCGCCGCTTCGCCGCTGGCCCTGGCCCAGTCAGCATCCGGCGGCGGCAAGCTGGCCAAGCTGCCCGGTGCCCACTCGGCGGTGGCCGGCGCCATGGTGATGGACAAGCTCACCAGCTATGCCGACGCCAGCTCGTACAACAACTTCTACGAATTCGGCACCGACAAGGCCGACCCCGCATCCCACGCCCACACCCTCAAGACCCGGCCGTGGACGGTCAGCGTCGAGGGCGAATGCGCCAAGCCCGGCCGCTACGACATCGACGCACTGCTCAAGCTCAGCGCCATGGAGGAGCGCATCTACCGGCTGCGCTGCGTCGAGGGCTGGAGCATGGTCATCCCCTGGGTGGGCTATTCGCTGGCCGAGTTGCTGAAGAAGGCCGAGCCCACGTCCAAGGCCAAATACGTCGAATTCACCAGCCTGGCCGACAAGTCGCAAATGCCTGGCGTGCGCTCCGGCGTGCTGGACTGGCCCTACATCGAGGGCCTGCGCATCGACGAGGCCATGCACCCGCTGGCCATGCTGGTGTTTGGCATGTACGGCGAGGTGCTGCCCAACCAGAACGGCGCACCGCTGCGGCTGGCGGTGCCCTGGAAGTACGGCTTCAAGTCGGCCAAGAGCATCGTCAGGATCCGCTTCGTCGAGAAGGAACCGCTTTCCAGCTGGACCAAGGCGGCCCAGCAGGAATACGGCTTCTATTCCAACGTGAACCCGAACGTCAGCCACCCACGCTGGAGCCAGGCGGGCGAGCGCCGCATCGGCGAGGACGGCCTGTTCGCCAAGAAGCGACCGACGCTGATGTTCAACGGCTACGAGGCGCAGGTGGGGCAGCTGTACGCCGGCATGGACCTGAAGAAGAACTACTGACGTGATGAAACAGGACCTGTCGACGGCGTTGCAGGACAAGCGCCGGGCCGCCCCCAGCTTGTCCACTCCCCTCGGGGGACGGGCGGCGCGAAGTGCCGTCCAAGAGGCCTTGTTGAACCGGGCCGCCAAACCCGTTTTGTTCGTGCTGTGCCTGCTGCCTCTGGTCTGGCTGGTCTACGCCGCGGCCACCAACCAGCTGGGCGCCAACCCGGCCGAGGCGCTGATCCGCCGCCTGGGCGACTGGACGCTGCGCGGCCTGTGGCTGACGCTGGCCATCACCCCGCTGCGCGAGGCTGCCGGCCTGGCGGCGCTGGCGCGCTTTCGGCGCATGCTGGGCGTGTTCACGTTCGCCTACGCGTCGCTGCACCTGCTGGCATACGGCTGGCTGGACATGGGGCTGGACTTCGGCGAAATCGCCGTCGACATCGCCAAGCGGCCCTTCATCCTGATGGGCTTCACGGCCTGGCTGCTGATGGTGCCGCTCGCGGCCACCAGCTTCAACAAGGCCATCAAGGCGCTCGGCGCCAAGCGCTGGCAGGTGCTGCACAAGGCGGTCTACGCAGTCTCGGTCATCGCGTTGCTGCATTTCATCTGGATGCGCGCCGGCAAGCACAACTTCGCCGAGCCGGCCGTCTACGGCGCGATCCTGACGGTGCTGTTGGGGTGGCGGCTCTGGAAGCGGGTAAGCACAAAACGGGGGCGGCTGGGATAATTCGCGGTTCTGCCAGAACCGCCCATGAACAACCCCACTTCCATCGACGTCGCCATCCTCGGCGGCGGCCCCGCCGGCTGCAGCGCCGCGTCCTGGCTCGGCCAGCTCGGCCTGAAGACGCTCCTCGTCGAGCGTGAGCCTCGGCTTTGCGCCGCGCTGGCGGCGCTGGACTTCACGCAGGACTGGGTGCTGGGCCAGCCCGCCACGCGGCTGGCCGACCTCGCCGAACAGTACGCCGCCCAGGCACGCGCCACACCGGGCCTTGCGTTGCGGCTGGGCGCTCAGGTCGAATCCGCCCGCCATTCACCCGAGGGCTGGGCGCTGCAGCTGGCAGGCGGCGAGCGCGTCCAGGCCCGGGCCTTGTTGGTCGCGACGGGCCTGCGTCTGCTGCGCCCGTCACGGTATTTCGCCTCCCCCCACCCCCGGGTGATGGACGCCGCCACGCTGACCGCGCGGCGCGCCACGCTGCCTCCTGGCCGCGTGCTGCTGCTGGGCGCGGGCGACAACGCGGCCGAGAACGCCCTCTTCCTGGCCGAGCGCGGCTTCGACGTCACGGTCTGGGCCCGCGGCGGCTGGCGCGCGCAGACCCACCTGGCCGAGCGTGCCGAGGCCCACCCGCGCATCCAGCTGCGCCTTTCCACGCCGCTGCCTGACACCCTGCTGCCCGACGCCGACGGCGTCACCGTCGGTGCGGAACGCTTCGACCACGCCGCCGCACTGCTGGGCTTCGAGCCCGAGCCCTCGGCCTTCGCGCTGCTGGACGAGCACGCCCGCCAGCACGCCTTCGTCGCCGGCGACGCCAGCGGCCGCTGGCACCCCTGCGTGCAGACGGCGCTGGCCGACGGCGTCCAGGCCGCCAAGCAGATCGAGCAGGCGCTGCGCCCGCAGGCTGCCGCTGCGCCGCAGCGCTACAACAACCGCCAGGTCATCCACCTGCAAGGCCTGCGTTTTCGCGCCAACCTGGGTGTGCTGGACTTCGAACGCACCGGGCCACAGCCCATCCAGGTCGATGCCGAGGTCAACCTTGGGGCGCTGCCCGTCGTCGCGCGCGACGCCGACATCGGCCATGTGCTGGACTACCGCCGCGTGCGCACGGCCATCATCGACGAGTGCACGGCCGAGCACACCGACCTGGTCGAAGCCTTGCTAGGCAAGCTCTGCAACCGCCTGATGAGCCTGCCCGGCGTCGTCGGCGTGCGCCTGAAGCTGACCAAGCTCGAAATCTTTCCCGACTGCGAAGTCGCAATCAGCACCGAACTGGGTGCATGGTGAACAACATGTCTGAAGTTTTGGATTTCGCCGACCAGGCCGCCGCTGACAAGAAGGCGGCGTTCGAGATCAACAAGCTGTCCAAGCGCCTGCACCGGCAGGTGGGCCAGGCCATCACCGACTTCAACATGATCGAAGACGGCGACAAGGTCATGGTTTGCTTGTCGGGAGGCAAGGTTATTCGCACACCTCGATTTCTGTAAGGATCTTTAGTCGAGCTTTTCAACAGTTTTCATGGAGCCGGTCACTCGCCTATCAAGAAGGTCCCTCGAGGTTGTAAAGATCCCTGGGCTCACTACTAGTTGACAGTTCCCACTTGAATCGCAAGGATTGCGGCGCGCCAACTTCTTCGCCGCCATGCCCCACGAACCTCAGCCCGCCGTCCAATCACCTGCGGCCTACACACGTGTGCTGGTCCAGAGACTCGGGCGCGGCACGAAGGCAAAAGGCATTCGCCGTGCATTCTTGGTTGAGCGCGAGACCGATCGAATCCTTGAACTTGAGACCGCGTTCCTCGACCACGAGTTCGGTCTCAGTGTGCTGAATACCCAGAAGGCGCTGTTGGTGGACTTGGCCTTCTTCCACCAGTGGTGCCTTCGTAAGAGAACTTTGGATCGGACTTGGCTGCCCCCGGCACATCGGGCTGCTGCGAATCTGGACACCTTGACGAAGCAGGAAGTCAATGATTTGGCGCGCTGGTGCCAGCACGACGTGCTTGTGCTCATTGCCGCTGCGAAGCAAGCTGGCTCTGGCGTTCGCAAGTTGCCGCTTGGCGAAATCGTTGCCCACGGGACTCGAAACCGCCGACTGAGGTACATCTCTCGCTACCTGCAGTGGCTCACCGTCTCGCTCGCGACGGACGAAAACACTGCCGCTCCCGATGTTTCGACACCCGAGATCCGAAGCCGAACGATCAAGCACCTGATCGACAAAAAGCTCATCAAAGAGCCCAAGTCTTCCGATCCGAAATCTCTAACCGCGACGGAGTCACGGGCACTTCGAAGTGCCCTTGCTGACAAAGACGAGTTTCCATCCGATGACGTCGGCACGCGCGATCGGCTGATCTTCGAACTCCTCTTGCAAGGCCTTCGTGCCGGTGAAGTCCTGAAGATTCGCTGCATCGACGTGTACGAGGATTACCCCCAAGATGGTCCCAAAATCATCGCTGCGGTGAACGTCGTGCGGAAGGCCAACGATATCGATGACACGCGGATTTCGGAACCGGCGGTCAAGACTCTTACTGGGCTGCTGCCGATCCCTCGTCGATTGGCGAAGGACCTCACTGCCTACATTTGCAGCTCTCGCCGCGAGGCTGTCAATCTGTGCCGGACTGGCGACGAAACTCAATATTTGTTTGTCAACCACTCTGGCCCACGAATCGGCCAAGCTACCTCCCAGCGGAACATTAACCGGGTCGTGGCCAAGTTGAAAGGTCGCTTTGAACTTCCAGAAGACCTGCATCCGCACTCGATGCGACACACTCACTTCACCGAGCTGGCGGACAACCTTCACAAGCAGGGTCGCAGCGATCAGCAGATTGGTGACCTGCTAATTCACAGGGGACGATGGGTGCCCAACAGCAAGGAGCCCGCACGGTACACACAGCGGGCCATCGTTGCCCAGTCAGCGGACTACATTGAGGCGCGAGACGCCGAGCTGCAAGGTGAAGTTTCCGGGGTTTGACGCGCCGATCGATCGGCGGGTTTGGCGGGAGCGCGTTCAGATTCCCGAGCGGTTCTTCTCGGTAGACGGGCAGCGTTTCGTCCAAGTTGATCTGGAAAAGATGACAGTTCCTTCGGATGCGCGCAAACATTCAACCATTCAGCTGAAAAACAGTCTGCGCGCCCTATCAGATGCAACGCGCCTGTCGGCCGCCTTCATGCTGATAGACGCCCTGGACGGGCACCGCAAAACCAGCACTGTCGAAAAATGGACATCTGAACTGGGCCTCTTCTGCCGAACGATTTCTGAGCTACTAGGGGATCGCAAACTCAACGTCATCACGTTGGGTATGTACCTGTGGTACGAGGAAATCAAAGGACCGTCGCAAGTCAAGATGCTTCGAGGTGCACTGCTCTACTGGATTTCGACGGGCGCGCCTGGTCTGCAGGCCGAACTGGTCACCCACCTGCAAACGAGCAGTCCCCGACCTCCCCGAGGAATGATCGCGGTACAGAACGACGACCCGACGGAGCGTCCGTTTTCCACCGCCCAGGTTCACGCAATTCTCGATGCAGTGGCGCAGCTCTATCGGGACCACCGGTTTGATTCTCAGTCCAACTTCCTCTGGCGGCTGATGATTTCAGAGGCGGCTAGACCCTCGCAGATGAGTCTCATGCAGTTTGGCGACTTCACTATCAACCGAAACTCTGACGGGACTGTTAGATCCGTTCGGATGATGGCGGCCATGGTGAAGCAGGCTGGAGTTCCTGCTCGGTCCTACATGACCGAACACCGTCTGTCTCACGCGGTCGCGCATGCCTTCATGGAGCACCTGGACTACGTGGAGAAGTTGGCTGGCAAAAAGCCCGCAAATACCTGGCCGGTGTTCGGCGTTCAACTGCCCAATCAGCAAGGCGGGCCTGCCGTATATGACAAAACCGGCATCACGATCGCGCATCTGATCCTAAGGTCTCGAAAGTTGATCGTAGAGGCCATTGACGACCTTGATGCTACGGATCTTTTCAACAGGCGGTTGAAGCACACAAAGCTCACCCACTTGGCCTCCGCGGGAGCCTCGGTTGACGTCTTGGCTCACGCCGGGTATCAGACATCGACCATCTCCCTTCAGCGCTACATCAACTTGACGGAGGAATCATTCGCCGAAATAGAGGCGCTACTTGAGGACGTGCACATAGAGATCGCCTCTGCCTTCGCCGGGGAAGTCATTGAGAGATCGGAGGCAACATTCAAGGATCCGGAGCATCGGATCGTTGCGCCTTCGCTAGACGATGACCTGGGGGCCTGCGGCGCAGTGCCATGTTCCGTCCTTGCTTCTTACGGCTGCTATGGGTGCCATCGGTTCCAGGCCTTCAGAGATGGTCCACATGAAATGCTCGAAGCAAAGCTAGTCGCCGACCAGGAACGTGCTCGCGCTGCCGGACTCCCGGCGCAGACAGTTCAACTCAACGAGCGCACCCTCGCCAACGTTCGCCATGTAATCAGCATCGTTAGGGAGCGTTCGTAGTGGCAGCGATCCAGAGCTTCGTGTTCGTACCATCAAAGTCTCGAGCTCAAAGCCGGTTCGATGAATTCATCGTTTGGGCTAGGCCGGGCGGCCGAGGCGGCTTCAATCAGGTACACGTTGAAAGGTACGAGGCCGATGAACCGTTCTTCACCTACTCGTCGCGTTTTATTGCTCATAGCCACTGTTCCGAACGATCCTGGCTGATCAAGCAGGAACAGGATCTAAAGGGCGGCACCAGATCGTTCTATTCACGTGCCGTTGGTGACGAGGTCCCCGTCGTAACAAAGCCAGAGGTCATGATCCCACCGGGGCGCTTCCTACGCTTTGCCAAAGCCTACCTGAACGTCTACACGGCGCTTCGAGATTTAAGCTCACCATCTAAGTCGACCGTGCGCGCTCTCATCTATATGGAACGGGCATTGCGAGACCTCAATGGTGGCGACAACGATCCTGCTCATATCTGCCACCTCACGTTCAAGCGGGCAGCGCTCATGCTGCAACGGTCGAAGCTTGTTCCTGCAGTGAAGTTCGACGTGGGCAAGTCACTGGAGCACATGGCAAAACTTCTTCAGGCCGGTGGCAAGTTCAAAGGTGCAAAGAACAACAAGTTGCTGCCTGCCTTCAACATCATCAAGACGCCCTTTGTCTTTCACTCCCCGATCAAGAGCCCCCCGAAGTTTGGCAAGGCAAGAGGAGATGCGCGACCAGACTCCGAGTCGGATGCTGCATTACAGGCGCGCAATCTGAGCGGCGAGGAGGTTGCGGCAGTCGGGATGGCCTATCGGCGAGCGCTCGACCGCTTTGGGCCGGAGGGCGCTCCAACCTTCTATGCTGCGCTGACAGGGCTGCCGCTGACGACCGCCTCGATGAGGGCGTCAGAACTTCAGATCCTCCGGGACGATGCTATCTATCAGGATGGCGACCGTCCGCGGCTGCGCGTACCCAGGCCCAAGATAGGCCTAGAGCAGGACGTGCCGATACCCAAAAAATTGGGGCCGCTCGCCCATGAACTGTTCAACATCATCAAGAACCACTCTGCGGAAGCCCGCAAAGCGTTGGCTTTCTACATCAAACAAAGTCCAGTTTCACAAGAGGGCGTGCATACGCTCTACATACCGGACCGGCTCAAGGAGATCTTTAAAAAGCCGTACCTGGATGCCGCGGACGCCCGCGCCATCATCAATCCTGACCTCGCGACAGACGGCTTTCCACTGAGCCTAAACGATCTTGAGCGTACGACATTCGTCAAACAGCCAGGCGACTGGCAGGGGAACAAGAATCCCCATCCAATGGTGCAGGTAAAGGACGTTATCCGGTTGTGCAGGCGTCTCCCAGTGGAACTCAAGCTGCCCGAGAGACTTTTGCCGCATTACTTCATCAGTAGGAAGGACCTTAACAGCTACTGCCGAGGGTACAGAATACAGGACGTAGAAGAAGCCTTTGACGCTCTCTTCGCATCAGAGAAGGCGCTTGCCACGCGACCATTCCTGCGGCGGGATGACGTCATTAAGTTCTTGCTAGATGACTTCAAGAAGCTGGGCTTCCCGCACTGGCCGTACGCCGACAAGGGTCGATCGGTACGGTTGGACAGAGCGCTTGCCCTGCACCATCGGCCGAACAACGACATGAACGCTGATCCGGGGGACCAGCTGCAGCTTTGGTGGCTGCCCTGCCTGCTCTCGATTCAGGCGCTGAATCACTGGATTGGCCACAAAGCAGACCGGCCTCCGCTTCTCTTCGCGCTCACGGATGTCAGGCTAGACAACGGCAGCTACCCGACCATCTCAGTGCACAAGACGCGCAGGCACCATCACACGACGGCGCTGGCGGCAGGAGCCAATCCGCAGTTGCTAAACCAGCTTGCTGGGCGGCAATCCAGCTGGCAGGCGGATGCCTACGACTGCAGGACCCCCGGCCAAATTCTTAGGCAGTCGATGGATACGTTTGACCCCAACGCGGAGTTTGACGTGATCGGCCCGATTGCAGACGAAGCGCCGCCGTCCATCAAGGTCACCGAGAGGAGAATCTTCCTCATGGAGAACGCTGCGCCTAAGCACATCCACGAAACTGGCGGGTGCAGCAGCGACTGGTCGCTGGATCCGTGCCACCGATTCGGAGACTGCATGAGGTGCGAGAAGGACCTGTGGCGCAAAGGTGATGTCGGACGGCTGCCGAGGATTCATGCCATCAAGGCCGAGTCGTCGCGCATCGTTCAAGTCGGCGGGGCAAAGCTGCTGAAGAATCCGCGCCTTGTCTCTGTGGCGAACCACGTGCGGCAGGCCAGGGAGACCATCGCCCGCTGCGACGAAATCCTCAGGATAGAGATGGACGACAGCATCTCGGTGGGCACTATCGTGACTTTCGGCCCGGCCGACTCCGCAATGTCGGACGCCGAATTGCTGTCATGGCTCAGAAAGCAGCAGCGGCAATCGGGGGCCAGCGGAGCATCGGCATGAAGAAGATGACAGCAGCCCATGTCAAGTGGGTTGTCATGCTACTGCGCACATGGCGGCACCGCCCTCTCCGATGGAATTTAGTGCAGGAGCGAATTGCAGCTGAATTTTTCGAGGGGGCTACGCCCTGGACGCGTCAGTCTCTCCAGGCGAATGAGCGAATCAAGAAGGCATGGGATGAAGCCAAAAAGCGGCTGTCTGGCGCGTCTGCCTCGGTAACGTCCGGCGGCGATGCTGACCCTTCCCGAGCGACAGAACTGCAGGCAGAACTAGACGATCTGCAGGAGCGATACGACGCTCTGATCATTCGGCACAGACAGCTGGCCTACAACGCGTCGTTCCTGCCCGGTGGGGCCAATCTTCTCATCGACCCGCTACCCGACAACACGCCCGTTCAAAACAAGCCTAAGAGACGTAAGGCCAGTGCCCGCAAGCGCTAGGCCGGGCGCTGCACGAAACAGTGTCAAGTTCATCATTGCAAACGGGCTGTGGTTCTATCTCAAAACCGCGGCGGCACAGCGATCAAATCGCTCGGTGGATTTCCATCTGGGTTGTTGCCAGCCAGATCCGAATGGCTACTTTGATCGTTTCAGACACGCACGGAGCCGAGCATGGCCCCGGTCCGGATCTCGAAGTTGCGTTCCATTTTCTCCTCGACTAGCTGTCTACCGGGTGGTGCCGCTTACTACCCGCTGCAACTGGTCAATCAATTCCTCGACCCCGTTTGGCTGTGCCGCGATCACCAAGGGAACCGCGCCAAGGCCCAAGGACGGCCGCATCAGCCAGTCGGCCAGCCAAGGCTCCACGTCCCCTGAAAACAGCTCCTGAATCTCCTGCAGCAGCCGCTGATACCCTGGGGTTGTCGTGGACCTCTCCAACTCGTCCAGCTCGGCTCGCTTCCGGGCGAGGATTGCCACCATATCGCTTTTCATCGCGCTGGCTCGCTGCGGCGTCGGCGCCGGCCCGACGCGGACCCGCGCGGCCGCTGCGTTCGGCGCTTTTTCGGAGACAGCCGCAGTAGCAATTCCCCGGCCAGTCCGTTGCTTTCCATGTCGTCCCGGATGCCGGCGTCCAACTTCTTGCCGGCGACATCTATCAGCGTCACGAACGGGCCGCCATCACCGCTGTTTAACCAGACTTCAGTGATCTGCCTTGAGGACCACTGACCGGAGGGCGACGCCCAGCCCGGCACCATGGCTACGAGGCCCCGTATCCGCTTGGCGCCATCGGCTTTGATGACATCGGCAAGGTCCGTTTCGCAGGCGACGCACAAGGTGTGGATCGCGTAGAAGTCCGCATCCCCGGAGTCAGCGGCCTCGATCGTCAACATGAACCACGGCGCATGCAGCGTGATCTGGATGGCCCGCCAGTACCTGCCACCTGAGTCTGACTCGCTCAGGCCTGCCGGCATCTGAAATTCGAACTGCGGAAGCGATAGGAACATCTGACTTTGCCCTGAACAGATGCTCAGCGGCTGGGGTGGTTGGCGTGCTGCCGATTCTTGGCGACCCGCGTCAATATGCAGATTCTTGATATGAAGCCAACTGGTATAGGGTGCGAGGCTGCGAGAAATACATGGTCAACACCTTGCACAGCAGTCACCACAAGATCTTTCTGGACAAGCTGCGGAAGCTGCGGGAATCACGCAGTCTGCGTCAGGCAGACTTGGCGCTGCTCCTTGGTCGCTCCCAAAGTACCGTCAGCCACGTTGAGAGTGGCAATACGCGCCTGGACATCATTGGCCTGCGCGACTGGCTGGAGGCACTCGACTATGGCTTCCTGCGGTTCCTGAAGGAACTCGATGGTGAGCTGCGGCGGGTCGACGCGCTGCGGCTGCGTCCGAAGGCGGGCAAGGCTCGCAAGCAGCCGGCGCAGCCGGACCTGTCGCGCGTGATCCGGCTGTTTCAGGGCGTCCCCCTGACTGAAGAGTGAACTTCGCATCCCAGCGACTATCAGCAGGCCAACGATGACCACCCCCGACGAGCGCCGGCGTAACCTGATTTGGGGGCGCGAGATGCTTGAAGAGCTGGCGCAGGACAGTCGCTTGCTCGGGACATGGCGTGCTGAAGCGCTTGAACTGCTGGCGGGCTACCCGCCGCCAGCCTTCCTACTGCAGTTCGACGCCGGCGATCCGACGGAGCTCGAGCCCCACGTCAGCACGCTTGTCAAAGCGCGGCTCCTTTTCGAACGCGTTGGCGCCAGTCAGACCTGCTCTGAGGAGCGTAGGTACAGCCTGCAGGTCGTGCTCAGGCATTTCTACTGACCGGGAGACGTCTACATCAGGCTCGGCAACCGGTGGCGCTTAATGCGCTCGTCGAGCTTCTTTACGAAGGCCTCGAGGGTGGTGCCGCAGGCGTGGGTCCACAGGGCCAGCTCGAATACATCGACACGCCGACGACCTGACTCGCACCGGCTGACGATGTCCTGGCCGATCTTCATACGGTCCGCCAGCTCCATTTGACTGAGCCCAGCCTCTTCCCTGAGCGTGTTGAGCTCTTCAAGGAACAACTGGTACTTCTCACTATGAAGCGGGCTTCTCATCCGGCGGCAGCTACGAGGCAACCGCGCAGGATCAGATGAAACATGAATTATGGGAAAACGCCATAATCTGTACGCTGCGCAGCGCCCGCCACCTTGAGCCGCAGATCGCCCATCCACCAGCACGAGCACCAGCGCTATGTCGACACGACTTGCCTCAAACGCCACCTCGACCCGGCTCCGACGGCACGCACTGTTCGGAGGGGTGGCATGCGCTCTACTGCTGGTGCTGTCAGGTTGCTCGAGCAAGCCATCAGACGGGGATGCTGCACGTGCATTCAATGAGTTGACAACCAATGAGCCGCCCAGGAACTTCACCGTCGAAAATGTGCGCCGCGTCGATGGCTATTTGAGGGACGACGGCTTGTATGTCGTCAAGGTCCAGTACGACATGGTTGCTACGGCAGACTACGAGCAGGTCGTGAAGACGCTCGGCGATGACGCTGGCGATGACGACCTCAAGCGCTGGTACCAGGAAGTGAGCGCCCTTCCTGCGATGGAGCAGAAGTTCGGGAAGTTCAGGAAGGGGCAAAGGTTTACCAGGACGACGGAGCTGCTGCTCCGACGCTCAGAGGCCGGCTGGTCCCTCTCGCACTGAAAAAACCAAAAAGAAAGCCCTCGGCCTAGGTCGAGGGCTGAACCTTCTTCGCTGTCAGCGTTGAAGCCTGCTCAGGGAGGAAAAGCAGGGAGTCGTGACTCGCGAACCATGGTAATTCACGGCCGTGACCAAGCCTGTCAGTGATCGCCCGGTGTGGCGTATCGATTTTGGAGAAGGCTGTGAGTGCCGTTGTTGCGCCTCGCTGGGACTGATGGCTTCCAGCCCTCGAGCACACGTATTGATTGTTCTGAGCACCGCACCACTCCCTGCCATCACCGATGGCACCCCCTAATCTTGATGTCATGGCGCCACCGTTGCGGCGTCTTCTCGACGGCACGATTACGCCCGTTCACTCAGATGAGGGGTCGCCATGCGAGTAGCCGCGCTCATATCAGCCATGGTGTTCACGGGATCCGCCGCACTGGCGGCGCCCCAGGGTGTAGACACCCCTGTATTCACCGGGGTAGTGACCTGGGTCGAACCACACGACTCAAAGCTGGTCGCCCAATTCGTCACGGTGACGTGGGTCTCAAGCGGAGAAGCCCCGGTGGTCTGGCCCGGTAACTTGGCCCTGATGCGGAAGGTCCACATGGACCCCAATCTGGTACTCCTGCAGAAGGTAGCTGCCGACGGCAGCATGACGACGCTCTACCTCGAAGTGAAGAACAAACGGTTCCTGCTCCTGGACGTTGGAGCTCAGACGGTGCCGTCACGCGGTGGTCAGCTGCGTCTGACGACGTTTCGAGGCCAGCTCAGGCTCTGAGAGGCGGAATCTTGAGCGTCTTGCGCGTCGCCGCAAGTATCTGGCGCGACTTCCAGCAGTCGGTCCAACGGTCAGTCTCCGCGAACGATAGTTCTTCACGTCCTGTGGCGATCGCCCATTGCGAGCCGCTATTGAGCGAAGGCAGCAGGTCGCAGCTGATCGGTACGGACACCCCGCGCCTGCGCCGAGCCCGTGCCCAGAAAGCCACAGGAGTCGTTTGGCCGCGGCAGCTTCTCAGATAGTTGATAAGGATCTTTCCGAATCGATTTGCGACGCCGCTCTTGGACACATTGACCAGATCAATCTTCCTGATCCCTATGGACGGTTCGATGACGCGGCCACTGCCGACGGCGACGTGCTCGTGGTTAACAAGACTGCGGGCCAAGACCGGTCACATCGTCATCGCGGTGATTGACGGCGACTTGGTTTGCAAGCGGCTCCAGGTCCGCGCGGGCGGGATGCACCTCACGGCGGCCAACCCCAGCTATCCGCACATCGCGTCTCAAAAGGCCAGGGATTGAGGTCTGGGATCTCATCACCGCCGCGCTCCAGACCAAGCCACAGTGATGGCCGCTGGCCACGATCGATATCAACAGCGCCTATGTTTCGATGGAACGCGGCGGACGTCGGTGGACGTCGGTGGACGTCGGTGTAAGTCGTTCAGGTGATTTTTTACCCTGCAGTGCAACAGCTCGTCCACAGCAGCGCTTGACCAAAGAACTCCACTGTGAGAAGTGATTTTGCTCAGGTTTTGGACGCTCAGGCGACGCTGAGAAACGCCGGGTTTTCCCGCGCAAGTAAATCACGCATTGTGAATAATCACAAAGATCATCGCTGATGCAATCATCCCGAGCATGCAATCATTCAGCGATAGCCGTGTAGCCAACCCCGCCAAATCATCCATCCACTAAATATTATGTCCTCATATACGCCGAAAATTGTGGTGGCCGCCCTTCTAACTGGATATGTTTTAGCTGCCAATAGCCAATCAACCACAACATACAAATACAACAGCCTCGGACGGTTGACTGAAATGTCAAAAACTGACGGACAAAAAGTTAACTACGACTACGACCAAGCGGGAAATCGAGCCTCTGTAGCAAACAACAGACCAGCCGGCGGCGGTCATTTTAATCTTTCAGGCGGTTATGTTCCGACACAGGCTCAGCGAACCGGCTACGTAGACGTTTCAAACTCCGGAACACAAGAAATTGGCGGCATCTCGGCGGTCTGCACAGGCGCAAATTGGCCTATCACTTCCGCCCCAACTACTATTCCCGCGGGAACAGTGCGGCGATACGAGTTTCTCGTACTGGCCCCTGGGGGGAACCCTTGCAAGCTTAGAGTTGTAAGCTCGAACAATTCAGCTGACAACTCCCCATTTACCGAGACGCAGTACTAACAGGTGGACCGGCCCATGAACTCATCCCTTCTTAAAAAATCTCTAATTGCTGCGGGAATAATGACGTCCTGCTGTGCTTATTCTCAAGATATTAACATCAGCCTGCCTCATCTCAAGTTCTCGAACGTAGCCAATGTAAATCTTTTGTCCGGATGGGTAAAGGTCCAGCAGCCGACCGTAACTATCGGACAGGGAAGTTTTGAACTGGCGCACGCGCTCAATTTTGATCGCGAGGTGATCGTGTCGACAGGGTCAAAGGACCCGTACCACGGCACAGTCGAGAAGGTAGTGCGTCCTGGCTGCACTGTCTACCAGTACCCAGATTGCGGACACTTCGCGGTTTCCTTTGGCAATTACAGTGAAATATTCATTGAAAGCCCGTCGGGATTTTATCCGTTCACGGCCAGCGGGTCCACGTTGGCACGCGATCCCAGCACAGGTGGATTCATATTCAGCACTCCAGATGGAACGCGTTTCACAGCTGACCTTTCAGCAACTGGTGAACGATATTCCTCTACACCACGCGACTACGTCGCGGTAACCAAGGTGCAGACGGCAAACGGGGTAACAATAGATATTTCTTACTTGTCTACCGTTTACCAACGCTCCGACGGAGCTGCTATTCCTATGCAGCGTATTAGCGGAGTTAAATCGAACGCTGGATACGGACTTAAATACCGTTTCGGAAGTAACAGCACGCCAACAGAACCGACATTGGGAGCATGGAGTACCCCAACGTCCATCGTTGCATATAACACAACGACAGAATATTGCGACGAAAATCTGCCCGACTGTTCTTTCACGACAGCATGGCCTACTGCTTCTTTTTCGAAAACTCAGCTCAACGCGGACAGTTTTGAACTAAGTGTGGTGGACCAAGGTGGCGGAGTTACAAAATATTTGAATCGTCAACTGTCGTTAGGGGAATGGCGCATTACAAATATTAAGTCTCCCAGCTCACCAACTGCGTACACGTCAAATTTTACGTACGACAGCTTCATACATTGTTCTTTCGGTGACGGAGCCGCTTGGATCGTGCTCAATTGCTATCGCGTTAGACCGTTTATCGTTTCATCCGTAGAGGACCGCGACGGGACTACGACCTTCACATACGAAAAAATTCCAGGGCCCAATGCCTCTGGCATGTCTCCCGATTCCCCGATCCAGTCTCGTTGGCATAGTAAAGCAACAAGCGCGGCGGGAAAGTCGCTCTCGATTGTCTACAGCAATAGTTCAAGAGGAGGGCTGGAGTTCTCAGGAAACGGATCAACAACCATTGGCCCGAACAAGATTACGTTCACCAATAACTTGATGACCCAATACCGCGAGATTGATGGCAAACAGTTTAACTATGAATATGACGCTCGCGGAAACATAACCGCTCGTATTCAGCGACATTCATCCGACTCAGCGCAGGACTTATACGTTCGCGCCGATTTTGATTTGACATGCACTTATCCTGTCAAATGCAACAAGCCAAACTGGATGAAAGACGAGCGCGGAAACCAAACCACTGTTGAATACGATACTGTCCACGGCGGCCCGTTACGAATTACCGGCCCAGCCGACGATAATGGAATCTCTCCACAAACTCGGAATACGTACGCCCAACGATATGCATGGATAAAAGCACCAAGCGGGGCTTATGTCCGCGCGAGCGCACCAATTTGGATGCTTAGCGAAAGTAGTACTTGTAGAAAGGGGCGCCCTCACGTTTCAGGGGTGGGCTGTGAGCAGCCTGGAGATGAAGTTAAGGTCGTTTACGACTACGGCCCTGATTCGGGACCCAACAATTTAAACTTAAGAGGACAGGCCGTTTACGCAGGCGGTTCGATCAAAAGAACATGTCTGGCCTACAACCTTCGCGGAGAGAAAATCAGCGAAACGTCCCCGAACGCCAATGCGGCAGCATGCTCTTAAACCAGGGGTCAAAATGAAAACCGCAGCAAGAGAATGTTTGTTGAACTTGGCAATCGGATTTGCTTCGTTGTCCGTGGCGCCGCATGCGATTGCCCAGTCAGCATTCACAACCAGTTTTCGGTTTGACGCCGCTGGCCGGCTAACCGGTGAAATTAAAGCCAATCCTCATATTGGAGGCGAAAGCGCGCCCAATGCACCGGTAATTTCCGGCTACCAAGCCGTTAGAAACACAATTGATAGCCGCGGCTTAGTAGTTCGGATTGAGAAAGGGATTTTGCAGTATTGGCAATCTGACGCCGTCAATCCAATCAATTGGCCTTCATTCGCTGTAACCCAATCAATCGAATTTTCATACGACAATTGGGGCAGAAAATTAACAGAAAGCACAGTCGCAGATGGCGCGACAAAGGCGCTTACGCAATACAGCTATGACTTTGCCGGTCGGCTCGAATGCACCGCTATCCGGATGAATCCTGCCGCGTACTCTACGCTACCAGCCAGCGCATGCACCTTGGGCACCGAGGGAAGCTTTGGGCCAGATCGAATCGTAAAAGTTACTCTAGATTCCGAGTCGCGAGTCACGCTCATAGAGAAGGGTTATGGTTCAGATAAGAAAATTAATTTCGCCGAATATAATTATTACGCTGGAGGCCCACTGGAAAGCGTAAAAGACGCAAACGGAAACAAAAGCTATTACGTGTATGACGGCCTGGTACGCCTTAAGCGACTTCACTTTCCTTCGGTTGATACTCCGAATCAATATAGCACTTCCGACTTTGAGGAATATGAATATAACAAGAGTGGTAGTCGTACATCTCTTCGCAAAAGAGACAGCCGAGTTATTACTTACGACTATGACGCCCTAAATCGGGTCAGGTCACAGAGCCATCCCGCCGGGACAGTCCGTAATCTCTTTTTTGGTTATGACCTGCGTGGACTACAAGAGTACGCTAGGTTCGACTCACATACCGGCGAGGGCGTGACGGTAAGCTATGACGGATATGGGAAACCGTTGGCAGCGGTTACGAACCTTAACGGCGTATCTAGGTCTTTAACGTACACGCACGACCTAGAGGGTAATAGAAAAACAATCACACACCCCGATGGCAAGACTTTTCAATATTCTTATGACGGGTTGAACCGACTTTCGATCATTAAGGAAAGTGGAACAAATCTTGTCCTTGCAGCTATCGAATACGACGCTTCTGGTCGCCGCAGCGTGATAGGGCGCGGTCGCGCCAATAACGGCGGCCAATGGATCGATGCCCTGAAGACAACCTATAACTATGACGGGGCCGACCGCCTGGGAGGTTACACGCATGATCTGGCGGGCACGACTTATGACGACGCCAGAACGTTCACTAGAAACCCGGCCCATCAAATTACTTCTCGCTGGATGGGAAACAATGCATTTGATTATGGGCAATACACTTCCGGGACAACGGTTTATAAAGCAAACGGCCTAAATCAATATAAGGAAATTACTGCGGCCTCGACATTGGCGCCAACCCATGACGCGAACGGAAATATGACGTGGGATGGGTCTACCACTTACTCATATGACGTTCTTAACCGCCTGACGTATGTTCCAAGCAAAGGTGTGACGATCTCCTACGACCCGATGGGTCGGCTTTCACAAACTTCCGGCGGCAGTTCGGGTACCACTCAATATCTGTTTGACGGTGATCAGCTAGTAGCGGAGTTCTCAGCCAGTGGAGCTATAGCGCGACGGTATGTGCATAGCGACCGGGGAGATGAGCCGCTGGTCAGTTATGAGGGCGCTGCAGTTGACGCAGCAAGCAGGCGTTATTTGCAGTCTGACCATCAGCATTCCGTTACGTCGATTGCAAATTCGACTGGTACGGGCTTGTACCCGAACAGTTATGACTCGTATGGAGTCCCGACAAATGTTAATTTTGGAAGATTCCAGTTTACGGGGCAGCTCTCGCTACCGGATCTGCAAGGGCTATATCATTACAAGGCGCGGTTCTACCAGCCAGCTATTGGACGCTTTCTCCAAACTGATCCAGTCGGATACAATGACGACGTAAATCTCTATTCTTACGTTGGAAATGATCCGGTAAATAATATCGATCCAAGCGGTCAAAGCTTGCTCGACGTTGGTTTCCTTATCGCCGACACGGTTGAATTGATTCAGGCCGTCCGATCTGGGCAGGGGGTAATACAGGCGACTGGCATGATCCTGCTAGATCTGCAGCCAATTCCGGGCCTTAGAGTCGGCGCGAAATTGCTTCAGAATGCAGAGCACGGTGCAGAGATAGTGCTAAAGATGAAAAAGGGATGGACGGCAGCTCAAAAGGAAGAGGCTACAGCTAAAGTTGCTCACCTCAACGAAGAGGCCGCGAAGGGCAATCTTGTCGTCACAGAAACAACCAAAAAAGCGAGCAATGCGAGAAGGGAACTTGCAAAGAAGAATGGCAAGGAGGTACAAAAGGGTAAGGACGCTGATCACAAGACTGACAAGCAGCTTGGAGGAAGCGACGACGCATCTAACCTGTGGGAATTGGATGAAAGTGTGAACCGTTCGCTTGGTTCGCAAATTCAAAAGCAAATTGAGAAGCATCCGGCGGGAAAGAAGATCTGCAGTGTGATCATTAAGGACTGTGATTGAGGTGCTACAAATGAGATTCACGAAGTTTGTGAGCTTATGTGAGGGGCCGAGTCGCGGCGATCTGGTCGGAGCGGATGTGAGCTCCAATGAGTTGCTAGACGTTGCCCCTGAGCTAACCGTGTTGAAAGGTGCTTTTCGCTTTGTCGACGACCAAAGCAGAAAGCGCTGGACTAAAATAGTCGAGGCGGCGTTTCCGGGTTTCGAAGGAATAATCGAAGTCTTCGGGTTCGACTGGACCGGTAGAGCTTTTGGGATTGATACCCGCGACGACGAGATCGTGCGCTTTGACCCCGACACCGGTGATACTGTCACCGCAGCCGAGTCACTGTTCGACTTTCTTGAAAACGAGCTTGTAGAATGGCCTGACGATATGGTTGAACTTGCTTTTTTTCAAGCTTGGCGCGACAAGCATGGCCCGGTTCCCGTCGGAAAATGCGTCGGTTTTAAGACGCCGTTGCGTCTCGGCGGCAAGGATGAAGATGCTAATAAAACTGTTTCTGATCTGGAGGTATATTGGGATTTTGCAATACAGATTCGCTCGCAGACTGCACGGTGAGGCTTCCATCCCCTCGGACACAACAACAGTAAAGCTCCCGCGCCTGGCGCTCCAAATAGCCGCGCGCCGGGTCAAATGACAGGCTAGAACCAGTTAACCGCCTCAATCGCCGAA
The DNA here is from genome assembly GCA_016195825.1 of Burkholderiales bacterium. GTDB lineage: Bacteria > Pseudomonadota > Gammaproteobacteria > Burkholderiales > Burkholderiaceae_C > Pelomonas. Next base: position 51,405 of record JACPYV010000040.1, read on the forward strand.
AAAGAATGCTGGCATATTGTGTAGGTGCGACGAAGCGGTAAAAGGAAGGGATGACGAAGAACTGTCCCCATCTCCGACAGACCGGATTCACACTTCTGGAGCTTCTGGTCGTGATGGTTATCATCGGCTTGCTGGCCAGTTATGTAGGTCCGCGTTTCTTTGGTCAGATTGGCAAGTCCGAGATCAAAGCTGCCCGGGTGCAACTCGATGCGCTGGATAAAGCATTGGCGGCCTACCGCCTCGACGTAGGCGCCTATCCGAGCACCGAGCAGGGCCTTAAAGCTTTGGTCGAACGGCCGAATGATGAAGTGAAATGGTCGGGGCCCTATCTTTCCAAAGCAGTGCCGTCCGATCCCTGGGGCCGTCCTTACGCGTACAGCCTGCCCGGAGATAACGGACACGACTACGAGCTGTCAAGTTTTGGCAAGGATGGTCAGCGTGGCGGTACCGACGAGAACGCCGACATAAGCGTCTGGGGTAATGGTCGTTGACGCGAAGAGGTTTGGATGCGCATCCAGTTGGACGTCGTGCGGGGCCGTGACAAGCCGGAAGTGATCGAAATTGTTGCGCAGAGCGTGGCCGAGGCGCAGGCGCGCGCGCAAGAGCAGGGGTACACGGTCCTGACTCAACGACCCATCGGCTTTCGATCGCTGCACGGTATCGCGCTCTCACCACGTCGCGCTCCCCGTTTCGATACAAACGTCTTCTTGGAACAGTTGCGCGATCTACTCAATGCTGGCCTCAGTCTGATCGAAGCTTTGCAGACGCTCGAGCAGGCGGCCACCGAGCGGCAACGACTGGTTCTGCAGCCGTTGATTCAGCGGCTACGCGGTGGGCAGAAGATGTCAGAGGCACTGAGCGCGGATAGTCACTTCTCGCCGCTACTCGTAGCACTCGTGCAAGCGTCGGAATGGACCTCTGACCTGCCTCAGGCGCTGAGCCGACATCTAGAGCACGAGCAGCGCCTTGCGGAGCTCCGACATCGACTTACGTCGGCGGCTATCTATCCGTTGCTGCTCGTTTGCGTTGGTTCGGCGGTGCTTCTGTTCCTCTTGCTCTACGTGATGCCACGCTTCGCCCGTGTGTTCGCCGGCATGAGCGGCGAACTACCCTGGTCTGCGCGCGCGATGGTGTGGTGGTCTCAGTGGCTGCAAACGAACGCCGCATGGCTGGCCTTCGCAGTGAGCCTAGGTCTGGCGATGCTCGTCCTGGCTGCAGCCTCGCCTTCCGCCCGTGCGCAAGCACAACAGCGCCTGCTTCGGTGGGCTCCGCTGCGTGCCCATTTGCGTACCTACTTTCTCGCTCGCTGGTATCGCGCGACCGGCATGTTGGTCACAGGCGGCGTACCTTTGCCAGAGGCGCTCGCTCTGTCGAACGTGCTGTTGCCACAAGGTCTGCGCCCGTCTGGCCTGGCGACCGAACAGGCGCTGCGTGACGGCTATTCACCAGCGGAAGCGCACGCTCGCGCTGGCATGACGACACCTGTCGCCGAACAGTTGATGCGTGCCGGTGAGCGCACGGGGGATCTGGGTGGCGTACTCGCTCGAATCGCCCAATTCCACGACGCCGAAGTCACGCGCAGTCTCGAGCGCGGCATGCGAGCTTTGGAGCCGATCGTGATGGTTTTTATCGGCGTGGGTGTCGGCACGGTGGTGGTCCTGATGTACTTGCCGATATTTGAGCTCGCGGCGGCAATCCAATGAACTTCGAGGAACTAGGCGCTTCGTTGGAAATGCCGGTGCAGCGGATGCAGACGTTGATTGCATGGCTGCCACTTTTCGATCTCTTGCCTTTTGCTGAATGCGCGCGCCGGCGCTGCGCGTTGTTGCGCGAGCCGAACGACGAGTCGGTGAAGCATTTCGTCGTTACCCAGCCTGACGACTCCTATATGGTGGCCTGGGCGCGCACGCGCTTTGGAGCATTGCGGATTTCCCTCGCCAGTTCCGAGACTTTCGATGCGTGGCTGGCGCATTGCGAGAGTCGCCTCACGGCACTGGGCAGCTTGACGCTCGCCAATCAAACTGGGACCTCCGCGACCATAGCGAATGACGCCGCAGCTCTAAATCTGCGCGACATCGGCATGGATGACAGTCCGGCCGTGAGATTCGTCAATTCCACGCTCTATGACGCGCTGAAGACCGGCGCCTCCGATATCCACCTCGAAAGCGATCCGGCCGGCCTGAACGTCAAGTTCCGCCTGGATGGCGTGCTGACGGCCATTCGTCGCATCGAAGGCGCCGCGCTCGCGGCCCAGGCAATCAGTCGCATCAAGGTCATGGCCCAACTCGATATCTCTGAGCGACGCGTGCCCCAAGACGGGCGGCTCCAGATCGCGTACGCTGGCCGCTCCGTCGACGTGCGAGTGTCCATCATGCCAAGCGTGCATGGCGAAGACGGCGTGTTGCGAGTTTTGGATCGGCAGCACCTCGCAGAAAGCCTAGAAGGACTGACCCTCGCGAAGCTCGGATTCGACGATGCCTCGGCACAGGCACTCAAAGCGTTGTGCCGGAAACCGCATGGCATGCTCCTCGTGACCGGGCCGACCGGTTCGGGCAAGACGACGACGCTTTACGCAGCAATCACAGAGACTCATCAGTCGCGCGACAAGATCATCACGATCGAAGATCCCGTTGAGTACCAGCTTCCGGGAGTGCTGCAGATACCGGTGAACGAGCGCAAAGGCCTTAGCTTCGCGCGTGGCCTACGCTCCATCCTGCGCCACGACCCCGACAAGATCTTAGTCGGCGAGATTCGGGACGCGGAAACTGCCCAGATAGCCGTGCAGTCGGCACTCACCGGCCACCTCGTCTTCACGACTGTTCATGCAAACAACGTCTTCGACGTGGTCGGACGATTCGAGCAGTTCGGGATCGATGCCTACACATTCGCTTCCGCCATCAACGGCGTTCTCGCGCAGCGGCTGTTGCGGCGCGTGTGCCGGCATTGCGCGGGTCCTCTGGACGAAGAGGAGGTATCGGCGCTCGGTGTGGACTGGCACGAGACCAGAGCTTGCTTCGTGGGCTTCCCAAGGCTGATGAAGGCACACGGTTGCGAGAATTGTCGGGGCACGGGGTATGCCGGCCGGTTGGCCATGGGCGAGTTGCTCCATCTAACCCCGACGCTGAAGTCTCTCGTATCGGCTCGGGCGCCGCTCGCTGAAATCCAGGCAGAAGCCGAACGCAGTGGTTGGCGCAGCCTTCGCACACTGGCCATTGAGATCGCGCTGCAAGGTCTGACGACACCTGAGGAGGTCGATCGTGTGGCCGCTTGAACGCAGACGAGACGTCTTGAGGATTGGCCGTGCGCGCATCGAGCGTTGGCGTCTGAGTCATGGGGGCTTGGAGCTTCGCGACCAACACAGCATTCATCACCAGGAAGGTTTGCTCGTCGACGGGCTTCGGGAGCCTCTCGCGAAACTGCTCAGCAACGCGCCAGACAAGAAGCCTGTCGACGTTGTGCTGGAGTCGGCTTGGCTGCCGCTGATGCTGCTAGACCTCAGTCCGGGCTTTTGGTCGGACGCGAAGCTGCGCGCACTGCTGAGTCACAACCTCGGCGAGGTCTATGACCAGCTCTACGGGCGCACCGAAGACTGGGATATGCAGTTCGACTATCACCCAGGCGATTCACGGGCAGTGGGCTACGGGCTAGCTCGCGAGGTCAGAGAATCGATTGCCGAAACAGCCGCCACCGCCGGCCAGAATCTCGCATCTATTCAACCCGCCTTTCAATGGGCCGCGCGGCGATTGAAGCGCCCTGATGGCTGGTGGGCTTGGATTGAGCAGGATCGCGCATTGCTGTCGCGAATCGCAAATGGAAGAACGGTATCGCTGAACGCGGCGGCGCCGCTGCCGCTCGACGAGGCGGACAGCATGCGCTTGATCCGCATTGAGGCCAGACGGCACGGAGACGCCGCTCCGCCCAGCGCTGTCACGGCGGGCTGGTGCGCCCCTTGGACAGCGGTAGTGACATGAGCGTTGTACGGATTGACTTTCTGCATTCACGGCGGACCGCATGGCCCGGCGTTGGGTTACTGCTGCTCGGTGCCGGCTCGCTGGCCGCAGCCCTGTGGATTGATCGAAGCTGGGCAGCGGAGCGGGCGGCACGCCAGGAGTTTGAACGCGCACGGCTGGAGACCGCGAGCAAAGCGCGGCGGGCCGCTTTGCTGCCGCTCCCCATAACCCTGGAGCAGCGGCGCATGCAACGCATTGCGCCGGTGCTGCGTCAGCCCTGGCTGCCAACGCTGCGGCTGATCGAGAACGCTACCGAACCGCCGATCTATCTGCTGGGGTTGTCCATCGAACCAAACACCGGCACGGTGCAGATGGAAGGCGAAGCGCCAGACTTCAAGTCCGCATTGCTATACGTGCAGGCCATCGACGAGGAAGGTCTGCTCGGCCCCGCTCAGATCCGCTCGCATGAGCAAGTCAATGAAGCGGGCCGCTCTGCGGTGCGCTTCAAGATTGCCACTCGATGGATCGTCAGATGATTGAGAAAATCATGGTGGTCGCAGCTCGCGCATACCAGCGGCTCGGAGCAACTGGCCTGCTGGGATTCGCGCTTCTTAGCGCGGCCTCAGTAACGTACCTCGCTGCGTGGCAGCGGCATCGGCAAGACTCGACGGCGGTGGTGCCACCCGCGTCTACCGACAACGCCGTCATACTGCCTGCCGCTACGCCAGGCCGATTGGCATTTCCAGCGAGCTCGGACATCCCCTTGCTGCTGAGCCGGATCCAGCGCGCAGCAGTCAAGCAAGGCCTAGGTTGGCCACGTGCCGACTACCGCATCAATGCAGCAACCGCCGACTCTTCGGCGACCTTCGAGGTGCATTGCACGTTGAAGGGGCCGTATCCGGCCGTTCGCGGCTTCGTCACCGCTTTACTGCAGGACACACCGGCACTCACGCTGCGCGAGTTCTCCTTGAGCCGCTCGAGCACCGACGTCCCCGAGGTCGAAGCGAAGTTGTCGATCCTGATCCACCTCGCCTCGGAGGGCCACAGGTGAAGCCACGGCGCCTCCATCTACTGCTTGCCGTGGTCGCCTTGCTGCTGGGGCTCCGGTGGTGGGCGCCGCCCCTGCAAGAGCCTGCCATTGAAGTCGCGGCGGCCGTTGCCCGCCCCAAGGCTTCTGCGCCTACTGCGACGCCACAGGTCAATATGGGCGAAGCGCTGGACCTGTCCGGTGGAACTAGGGAAATCGACGCAAACGAGCCGCGCGACCCGTTTGCCGTACGGCAGCCCACCCCCCCGGCCGCGCCTGCTCCGCTGCCGTTGCCCATGATGGTCGCTGTGGCGCAGCCCCTGGTCGGGCCGCCATCACCGCTGCCTCCGCCAGTGACACCGCCCCCAGCGCCACCTCCATTCCAGGTGGTCGGCAGTTGGCGCGACGATGGAGGAATCAGCGTCTTCGTGGTGGGCCCACGGGGGCTTCAACAGGTTCGTGCCGGCGACGTGATCGCGGACTACCGCTTCGCGAGAGTCACGTCTTCGCAGATCCAGCTGAAGCACTTGCCTTCTAATCGCGACGTCTCTCTTCCCGTGCCCGTCGGCACTGAATCGACCTTCTTGACCGTGCCCTGACATCGTGCTTCATCGCTTCTATTACGTTACCGCGATTGTTGCGGCATGCCTCCTCTTATCGAGCTGCGCGGGATATCAAGCCTTCCGGGAAGGGCGTTCGGATCTGGCCGATGGCAAGGTAGAACCAGGCCTGTCCAAGTTGAAAGAGGCTGTCGAGAAGGACCCGAGCAACGTTGAGTTCCGTCAGACCTACTTCAGCGAGCGGGATGCGGCGGTGAACGCACTTGTGCGGCGAGCCGAGATCGCGATGGAAACGGGAGATTTCGGCAGCGCGCACGAGTCGTATGCGCGAGTGCTGCAACTGGATCCGGCAAACGGCCGGGGGATGGCTGGAGGAACACGGGTCGATGCGGCGCAGCGCCAGTGGGGCATGCTTGAAACGGCACTTGTCCTCTCCCGCTCTGGGGACAACGACGGCGCCATCGGGCGCGTGCAGCAGGTGCTTTCAGAAAACCCCGCGCACATCCGAGCCACATCGTTGATGAAGGCACTCCAACGTCAACGCGCAGACCAGACGGGCAGAGATCTTGGAATCTATCCCAGGCTCAAGGAGGGTTTTCGCAAACCAGTCACCTTCAATTTCTCAGGCGCGAGTCTGCAACAGGTGTTCGAGGCGTTGAAGCTGGCTTCCGGCCTTAACTACGTCATCGACAAGGACGTGAAGACAGATCAGCGCGTCACGCTCTCGGTCACCAACAAGCCGGTCGAGGACATCCTGCGGCTGCTCTTGGCGACCAACCAGCTCGACCGCCGCATCCTGGACGAAGACACCCTGCTGATCTATCCGAATACGCCAGCCAAAGCGGCCGAGTACCGAGAGATGGTCGTCCGCACCTTTTACCTTAGCCATGCCGAAGCGAACAGAGTCGCCACCCTCGTTCGCACAATTGCCAAGGCCAGGGACGTGGTTGTCGACGACAAGCTTAACTTGATGGTTGTTCGGGACAGTGCAGAGGTGGTGCGCCTCGTCGAGAAGCTGGTGGCCGCTCAGGACGTACCTGAGCCGGAGGTGATGCTCGAGCTGGAGGTACTCGAAATCAGCGTGAACCGACTGCTCGAAATGGGCGTCAACTGGCCGAGCTCCGTGTCCGCAACCGTCACTGGCGCAGCAGGTACGCCGGGAGTCCTCACCCCCTTTGAAGCAAGGCATTTGAACTCGGGGCTTGTTCGCCTAAACGTCGGAGATCCGCTTCTCGCCGCCAAGCTGCGCAGCACTAAAGGTGATGCCAATTTGCTGGCCAATCCAAGGGTGCGTGTGCGCAACAAGCAAGCGGCGAAGATCCTCATCGGGGAACGCGTACCAGTGTTCACAACGACGGCCACGGCTAACGTCGGCACGTCGGAGTCGGTGAACTACCTAGACGTGGGTCTGAAGCTGGATATCGAACCCACCATCTCGTTCGATGGCGAGGTATCGATGAAGCTGGCCCTCGAGGTCTCCAACATCCTCGCGACCATCACGCGCGCGAGCGGCACCCAAGCCTATCGTCTCGGCACCCGCAACACATCGACCACTCTGCGCGTGCACGACGGCGAAACCAACGTCCTCGCAGGGCTCATTCAACGGGACGAACGCAGGTCCAACACCGGCATCCCCGGACTCAATGAGATCCCGTTGATCAGCAAGCTCTTCGGAGCCGCCCAAGACAGTGATTCACGCACAGAGATCGTCTTGCTAATCACGCCGCACATCGTGCGCAACGTCGAGTTGCCGGGCCTAGGAATGCAGGAGTTTCTCGCTGGCACGGACGCCTCAGTAGGCGCGGCTCCCATCCAGCTCGGCACGCCCTCCCTGGCCTATCCCGCAAACCGGCCTCCGGGCATGCCGCCTGCCTACCCTCTGCTGCCACCGCAGCCGCAGCCCGGCCCGCAACCACAGTTCGCCGTACCCGCCTCGCCGTCGCAACCGGCGTCGTCACCCGCGGCCGGCCAGCCACCCAGTCCTCCGCCAGCCTTCACACCCCCGCCTCTGGTGCCCACTAAGCCTGGCACATTACCTGGCAGTGGAAGCTGAGCGGCAATGGACTCGAGGGGCTTTTCGCTGGTCGAACTGCTGGTAGTGATTGCCATCATGTCGGTGCTCGCCTCCATCGGCCTACCGCTCGCCGAGCTATCGCATCGGCGCAGTCAAGAAGAAGAGCTGAGGCGGTCGCTTCGGGAAATTCGCTCGGCCCTTGATGCCTACAAGCAGATGGTCGATGGCGGCTTGATCGCTCGTCCCATTGGCGGATCCGGCTATCCGCCAAGTCTCCAAGTTCTGGTCGCTGGAGAGATCAACATGCAGACGCCGAACGGCGCGAAGCTGTATTTCCTGCGACGCATCCTGCGCGACCCCTTTGCGCCGGAATCAGTCGTGGACCCTGCGCAGACATGGGGCCTCAGGAGTTACGAGAGTACGCCCGACGATCCGAAGCCCGGGCGCGATGTGTACGACGTGTATTCGAAGGTTCCGGGAAAAGGGCTGGACGGTCGGGAGTACCGGCAACTGTGAAGTCCACCCGCGGCGGCTTCACGCTAATCGAGTTGCTGGTCGTGATGGCGATTCTTGCCGCCCTGCTTGCGCTCGCGGCACCGCGCTATTTCGATTCGCTCGACCGCGCCAAAGAGGCCGCACTGCGTACTGATTTACGGATACTTCGCGAGGCGATCGACAAGTATCGGGCGGACACAGGTCGACTGCCCGAAACCGTGCAAGTTCTCGCGCAAGAGCGGTATCTGCGGGAGATTCCTATTGACCCCATAACTGACCGGGAGGACACCTGGATCGCAATCCCGGCGCCCGACGGCGTCACATCCGGTGTTTATGACATTCGAAGCGGCGCCGCAGGTACGGCACGCAACGGCACCGCGTACACGACCTGGTGAGCGGCCAGTGACCGTCAACAACACCTATAGCTCTTGACGTCGAATGTTGAAACGACCCAGTTCCCTGCGGCCTCTTAGGCAACGATGTAATGATCCCTCCTTGCTAAGGCGCCCACAAAATCCCGCTCACATTGTTCGCATCAGTCAGAGAGTGCCAACTTGAATTGCAGAAATTGCGTACGAAACAATTGGCGGACCTCTGGCTTCACATACATAGGGGTGCTGATTGCTGTTGCCATTCTAGGGATGGGACTGGCAACAGCTGCACCAGTATGGCAAAAGATTGCGGAACGGGACCGTTTGGAAGAGCTTGATTGGATCGGAAATGAGTTCGTGCAGGCCGTGGCGTCCTACTACGAGGGAACCCCTGGGATTGTTGTAAAAACTTATCCCTCTTCGCTACAGAGCCTCGTACTCGACGATCGATTTGTTTTCATGAAGAGACATCTGCGACGCATCTACGCAAACCCATTTTCTGGGCAACCAGACTGGGAGCTGGTCCTTGCTCCGCAAGGCGGTATTCGAGGCATCCGGGTTGCCATACTGGTGGGTGGAAAATTGGAGGCGCGGACCTATGCGTTCAATCCACCGTTTCAGAGATAGACCTGAACAGCCCGACGAGCCCCTCAACCGGGCCGAGATAAACACTTTCAAGTAGCTTTTTGGCTGGTTCAAGAGCCTTTCGCATTGCTTTCGAATAGGGGGCAACGGGTCTATCTCCCACCACCCCCGACTGAACGAGCGCAGAGCGTCTATGGATGCGTTCCTCGATTTGTCGCCGCGACTAACTCATCGGCGAAGCTATTCGGCACGAACGGTACCTGCGCAAAGCATAGGTCTCGCTCCCCCTCTAGTTTGGCCAGGAGGTGGCCACGGCCCAGCAGCCGTTCGGCGCCACGCTCGCCCAGCGCAATCTCGGAGGTCCCTTCGCCGTCGACCCGTAAGATCAACCGATTCCCCAAGTTGGCGCGGAGCTGCATGGGCATGACGTTGGCATCCGGCCGCTGAGCCGCAAAGACGAGGTAGATGCCGGCAGCCCGTGCTTTGACGCCCAGTCGCTGCACGACCGAAGAAACTGCTTCCTTGTATTCCTCAGTCAGCATCCACTCCGCGAACTCGTCGTGGACGAGCCAGATTACTGGCAGCCGCTCTCCAACAGATACCTTCTTGTTGTATGCGGCCAGGTTGTTCACCCGCGCAATCTTGAACAGCACGTACCGACGATCCATCTCGGCAACAAGTTCTTTCAGCCGCTCGTTGGCTACATCCTGGTTGTCGATGATGCCGCCGTCCAGATGGGGAAGCCCCTCGAAGGCGAAGTAGTCAACGCCTTGCTTTGGATCGATGAGAATGATCCGGGCTTGCGCGGGCGTATTGGTGGCCGCGATGGCCAGAATGATGTTCTGGACCAGTACCGATTTGCCGCTACCGGTGCTGCCGGCGACCAGCGTGTGGGGGGCGTGGAGACGGCTTGGCGAGAGAATTAGGGGAGAACCGTCGTTCTCTCGCACGGCAATCAGGAGGTCCTGATTGCCCCAGGTCGATGGATCCGGTTGCCAGCTTCCCCAGAGCTTGCCGATCTCCACCAGCTCTCTGCTCGGGCGCTCGATGGCCAGCACGACAGCACCTGGTTCTGCTCGGATCGAGATGACGTTCAGTCCGAAGGTCGTCAGCAATTCGGAACGCTTGCGTGACACCAGATCGATTGTCAGGTTAGCGCTGCCAGCGAACCGGAGCAGTGCACTGTTGGGGGTGAGGGTTGAACTTGTCAGCTTGGCTTGAAGCTGGAGCTGCTGTAGAGCGCTCTTGGCTTGAAGGGCCGTGCGAGCCAACCATTCTGGATCGCTGTCACGGGCGCTGCCCGGATCCGCGCTGATCAATCGAGCGATCCCGGGGTAGGCCCACCCGGCAGATGGCTGGGGCGGCGGCTGATTCGGTACCTCTGTCGGGCCCGCTGCGTCGGGTGCCGGCTGAGGAGCAGGCGGAGGTTTACGCGGGCGTGCCGCGCCGCCGCCGGTCCCAGCGGGCGGGGCTCCGGACTCAGGGGGTGTACCGCCGGGGTTCCCGGATGCACCGGGCCTACGCCAAACCGGGCTTTGCTCCAGATGGAGAGCACCGCTAGACAAGCGCAGCGGCAACGTGCTCTCGCGCCTCCAGTAAGCCAAGAGCAGTCGCTTCAGGGTTGGTCGCCCGTAGATCTCTTGGAAGCCCTCAGAGAGGCCCGGGACCGGCGTGATCTCAGTGCAGTCAGAGTCGTCTGCGGTCGGCACGAACACGTGCGACCGGCCACGGAGCTCGATTTCACAGCGACCTTCCCGGAGAGCCCGGCGCCAGGCACTCAGATCGATACCGCTTGCGGCTGGCAGTCGCACGCCGTCAAGCAACAGGTCGGAAATGCGAGTGAGCCAAGACTCCCGGTCAAGACGGTCGTCGTTGCCAAACAGCGCATCCTCGATCCGGCGCATCGTGTCCCGCAACTGCTTCTGCGACTCCTTGCGCTTTGCGGCAAGGCCGTTCAATTCGACAAACTTCGCCTCGCTCACGAACATCGAAATTCGCAGGCCATGTTCTGGCGTCTCTTCCGCGGAGATCGCAAGGAGATCAGCCAGCTGTTCCTCGCGCTGGCCCATCCATGCAGCGTAGTCATCGAGGAAGTACCAGCCGAAGTTGCGATGGGCTCCCAGCTCGTCCTTGATCAGGTGGCGGCTCAGCACCACACCGATCAGCTCGCTCGCGCTTTCGCCGCGGCGAGCGGCGCGGAGGACGATGTCGCCCGAAACGTCGTTGGCGTCGTCGATGAGGCGATCCGCAAGCGCGCGAAGGTCTGGCTCCGACAGGCCAAGGCCGAGGGATCTGAGGCGGTTCAGGATCATCGAGCGCAACAAGCCGAGCGGCGCGCGAGACGAGATGACGACGTTGCGCCCTTGGGTGGCGGACTGCTTGTAGCGAATAACGCGAACATCCTGGTTAAGCAGTTGCCTACGGTCCAAGAGCTCGTCGAAATTGACCACCCAGTTCCCGAGATCATGGGTCTCCTGGAAGATCCGTGCGGTGCGCCCGTCTCGGAAATCGAGTTGTCGAACGGGGAGGTAGCGGCGCTCGGTTTGGCCGTCCCAGTCGCCGTTGAAGAATGTTGCCAAGGCCGTCAGGTAAGACCAGCCTTCGATGCTCTGAACGGGACAACACAGGAACACCGCCGATTTCAGATCATCGGCAGCGGCCGGTTTGCGCCTCGACCAGCGCGATGGCAGCAACGATCGAATGCTCGCAGGCTCGGCGGACTCCACGTACCAATGCAGCCGCGCGTGCCGTGCGATGACGTCTTGCGAGAAGACGATGTCGAAGGGCGCCCCGTCTTTCGGGTCGGGTGGTGGCGCCTGATCGGCGATGACGGAAATGCGCAGCCGTGCCATGAAGTCTTGCGTGGCTTCGCTGGCGCTATACGCATCGGCCGTGGGCTCGGCACCCAGGATGGAGCGATACACGTCCCGAAGCCGCTGGTCTTCGACATGACGAAGAAGAACCTGACATCTGACGTCTTCGTCGTCGTCGTGAAACTGGCCAAGCTTGTCGACCACGGCTTGGGGAAGCCGCGCCGAGTCACAGTTGAAGAGGACGACGGACATGTTCGCCCGCTCGTGCGGATGCAGCGCAAGGTATCGCTGCACGAGGTCCAAAACGCAAGCGCTACCTTCGGCCGGGCTCTCGCTCGTGCTCTCCATGCCATCGGCGGGAGCGATTGGCGGCTCAAGGAGGCTGTAGTCTTGCTGCACGTCGCTGGTGGACAGCAGCAACGGCCCATCTACACCCCAGATGATCGCCACCTCTGGGTACAGGGAATGGGCCATGTCCTGGGCGAGATCTCGGAAGAAGAGTCGGGTGTCACCGAAGAGGGCTTCCCGTGCATCCAGCAAGCGCTCGGCTAGATCGGCGACCAACGTTGCCTTTCTCCACATAGCTGCTAAACGCAACGGGTTCCACGGGGCAACGACCGCGGCGGGCGCGCCGCCTTCAACCATGACGATCCCGATCTGCAGCAACGGCCTCAGAAGTAGCTCGCGATTGCGGTCGCCCTTGGCCAACGAGACCACCGCTTTCAGCAGCTCGGCGAACGCCGTAACCTGGGTCAGGTTTGCTTCAGCGCCCGGGCCGTCGGCGGCGAAGCCGACGATCGCCACGGTGTACGCAGCTAGGAACCGGTCGAAGGCGGCGCCCAACGCACCAGCTACGTCGGACGAGAGGAAACGATCGTTGCGACACCGTTCAAGGTTTCCGCGCCATACAGGCGCAAGGTCGCGATCCGCCTTATAAGTAGGAACGAACGAGCCGCGGTCGCGGTCGTAGGCTGGCACGAATGTTCTGACATCAGAAAGATCGATGGCCTTCGATTGCGCCTTGTGACCTGTGAACTCCCGCGCGGCACGGCACATCAGCAGCGGATGCTCGGAGAGTCGCTGCCAGTCGTCTGCAAGCTGGGACGGTACGGAGTTCGCCGCGAATCGCCATACGAGTTGGGACGAACAAGCTTGGACGCTGCCGCCGTCCGTCGTCGTCTCAAGCTCGACAACGAACTTCAGCTGGAGTGCGGCCCTGGCCAGCGACCGATTGATCGATCCCTTGTTCGTGGCGCGCCATCCCTCCAAGACAGCTGGGAACGCAAACAGGTCACCCACTTCCCAGCGCACGCGCGAGCCGAAGAGCCGCTGCAAGCCAGCATATCGATGTGCGAAGTACAGCCCGGCCTCAACATTCAAGTCACGTAAGTCACGCTTGGTCGCCCGATCACAACGTATCGTGAGCACCCGCTTGGACCCGAGCGGAGCGCGATTGAACAGCGGCTCCAGTGCCGAGGCCAGTCCAGCCAGGAAATCCGTAGTCTCAACAGGTCGGCCAAAAACGAAGCGGTCCCAGGCCGATTTGAGCTTGCGCTCTTCCTTGATGTCGCTGCGATGCGCCTCATAGAAAGCCACGTCGTCTTCGCGGGCCTCCGTGGTCTTGCGGCGGATAAGCAGCTTCAGGTATTCGCGATCCTCGTCGGACAGGAGACCCGGCTCGGATTCATCGTAGAAGTCCAGGGTCTCCTGCCCGAGGTTGAATTTCTCCCGCTGCAGGCCGTCGAACAGCGGCTTGACTTCTTCCCACTCGCACTCGGCCAAGGCGGCTGCGGCCTCGTTCCAGCCGCTCGACGCCTCGACGAAGCGCTCGACGACCGGATGGCGGACCTCGGGTATGACATCCCTGACCTTGTCAAAGGCGGTTGTCAGGTCTTCCTCACTGAGCAGCAGCTGTGAAGAGGTCTGCTTCAGAAGCAGGCCAGCGCGACGCTTGTATGCGGCCCCGAAATGGGTGCGCCAGGCGCCAGCTTGTCGCCGCGACTGTTCCTTGATGCCATTGAAGTAATTGCTATCGCGAGGCAGACGCAATGCGGGCAAAGCGGAACCAAGCGCAGACAGCAAAGGGTATCCATCGTCTTCGATACTGTCGCGGACACGCAGCAGGTAGCTCGCAAAGCGGTCCAGCGAGGTCATGCGGAGGTCGCGCAAGCCGGCAAGCGCGCGCTCCCACCACTTCAGGTGCTCCTCGGTTAGCGCCAGCCCGGTGCTGACGTGATGCACCCAGAGATCCATGCGATCCAACAGTTCAGCAGGACCTACGCGGGTGAGCTCCTTGAGCGACGCTTCCTCATCGTGCTCGACCACGGCGAGCAGAAAGGCTTGCTTGGGACAGGTCGCGTTCCGGAAGTAGGTGGCGGGGCGGGAGGTCAGAACCTCGGCGGGCAGGTCGAATCCCGCCACGAAGGCCTCCGGCAACTTGATCTCCACCTGATCGCGCAAGACGAGATTGCTTAGCACTGCGCGAGCGGTGGCAGCGGTTTGCTCCGCGTTCAGATTGAGCACGAATCGGCTTGTCGCCGGCGTGCCGCCGGAGCCTCCTTCGAGTGCTTCGCGAAGAAGGGAGGCGGCAACCGTACCGACAAGATCGGAGACGTTCATTGCGCGGCCTTCCGGAGAGGGTTCTCGACGTAGGCGCAAGCGTCCGAGAGGCGACGCAGCATCCCAAGAGTTTTCAGCCGAACCTCCAGTCGCTCGGAGTTCGCCTGGAAAGCGCGCTTGTCGAACTCGTCGCTACTTAGCACCCGTTGAGCTTCTCGTTCACCGAACACCAGGCCATAGCGTTCGAACAGGACGGTCAGGAACTCTCCATACTCCATGCGCGTTGGGACATTGGCCAGAATCAATGTTTTGAGTAGCTCGTCCGTCGGCGCGTAGCGAAGGCGGTTGGTGCCACGCCTAGATACCAGTCCAGCCCCTCCACCATAGCTTCGGTGCACGTTGGCTACGTGCTGACGATGCCTGGAGAGGGCGGCGCGCCGCAGGGCGATCAACAGGGCGTCAGCCTCCGCCGGGCCGTCATAGTCGCGCTCTTCGCGCGGCCACCTCACGTGATCGCGCATGAGTTGGCGGCACGCGGTGAAGCCGGCCGGATCGGACGCGGCAGCCTGCCACTCTGGCGTTTCTGCAAGAGCGCGGACGTACTGCTCTACCGCCTGTTGGGGGAGTTGGTTGTTCTGCATGTAGCTGGTGCCGGAAAGCTCTCGAACCAGCGTCTTGCGAGGAGCGACGACCTCGCACACAAAGTAAGGGTCGCGGGTGCCGATGCGGTCCGCAGCCACGACCAGCTGGTAGAGCATCAGATGCAGTGCTCCGAGGGTCGCCAGGTGCGAATACGCATCGAAGCGGGGGAGACTGAGCTGGAACAGCGACAGCCAATCCGTGGCCAGTGCGTCAAAGGACGGGTGCGAAGCGTACGGCAGGTACCCGGTGCTGCGGGTCTGGAGGTCTCCCTGGTCATCAGGCTGCATTAGGGCGAGGAGCCGATCGCATGGATCTTTCTTATCCAGCGCGCTCTCTAAGAAAGGTCGCAGCTCGTTCGCTTTCGCGGAGCGGTGCAGCATCTGATACAGGAGTTCACCTGGTCGTCCGAAGTAGATGTACTCACGGCTCGGGCCGGCTCCGCTCACACTAAGGTCTTCGTAGATCGCGTTACGGCCGAACGGGAACACGAAGCGCGAGCTCCAACGCTTGTTGGTGTTGCTCTCAAGCGTTGACGACCTGAGCATGCCCACCAAGCTCGCGAACTGTTTGAACGAGTTGAATCGCTTCTTGAGGTACGAGAAATCACGATTCGGCACTGCCTGTGCGTTGTCTTGCATCCATTCGAGCCACTTTCGCCAAGCGGTTGCATCGTCGGGATAACGCTCCGCGACCTCGAACAGCATCTCGTTGTTGTAGAGGATGTTACGCAGATGCATGCGCCTCTGCGGCTTGAAACTTACAGCGATCGGATAGCTGGCATCGTCTAGCAGACCTTCTGTGAACAAGGCTTGGTCGCGATGACGCGAGTCGGCTATGGTCAGGAACTCCAGGAAGATCAGCCAAGGGCTCTGCGCATCCCACAAGCGGTGGCCCCAGATTTGCTCGTCCACCCACATCGCGCTGTCGTCTTGAACGCTGGGCCTAGGCGGGGGAAGAAGCTTCACATCACGCATCAGCAATCTCCACGACGTAGTCGATCGGATTGCCGTTGGCATCAAGGCTCAGCAGGCGAAACGACAGTTCCTCTCCAGCGTCTGCTACGCCCGCAGTTGCCTTGGCACTTGCCGCCGCGAGCAACGCGCTCTTGAACGCCAGAATGTCTTCGTAGCACTCGCGCGAGAAGTTTCCAGGTAGCGCACCTTGGCTCACGCGCTGTAGAAACTCATAGCGTGTCAGGTTCAGCCTCAGCGTCCTGACAACGCCGTTCGGGAGGGTGACCTCGAGGCAAGGGAAGCCTCTGCGGAGCACGACGTCGACCTTCTCAGGGCGCCCTCGTGCTGAGACCGCGACGCGATCCTCCAGCAACTGGCTCACACGCGATCCGGAGAACGACAGGCTCGTCGCTAGGAGCAGTTCTCGTTCGGACGAAACGAGCAGGCCCGTGAAGATGCGATTTAAGCCGTTGACGAGCCGCGCGACGAGATGCCGCCCCACGCGTTCGCCGGCCTGAAGCGGTCTCGCGACTTCATCGAGATACTCTCCAGCACCGGCGAAGACCGTCAGGCTCCAGAGCTTGAGTTCGGCGGCAAGCTCTTCTGGAATCTTGAAGAAGAGAGCCCGCCTCTGCTCCACGAGCATGTCAAGGAAGTCGTGACGGTCGCCGGCCGTGGCCTCCGGCGCCTCCACATAGGCGCGCTGGGCTGAACGAAAGCGCTCTGTCCCGCCGTAGAAGGGGTCGTTGGCGATCAACTGTTCGTAGTAGTGCTTGAGGTTGTCGTCCTCTACGCCAAATATCAAGATGTTGTCGACCCGGTTCGTTGTCTCCTGACCGATGCCGAAGCGGCCCAAGTAGTCGAAGATCTCGAGCGACTCTCGCTTCGTGGCGCTCAAGTTCGCACCGAACAAATTGCTGTACAGGCTCGCTTGATAGCGTGTGCCCTTCGCGAGAACGCCCTTGACGTCGCGAGGAAGCATTAGGCGCTCGCGCGCATCCGGATGTCCGAGCACGGCATTGGCCAACAGCATGAGCACACGACGAATCGGAGTGTGAAGTTCTCCGAAGTCACACAACTTGAAGAGGTCAAGGAGCCGAGAACGGACGAGCGGTGTTTGAAGTAGTTCGAAGTTCTTCCTGATCGGGCACTCTGGACCAAAGAAGCCGTCCGCGTGCGGATTGCTCATGCAGGCTTGCCAACCTTCATGCGCCAGCAGGCCATCCAGCGCTAGTTCGAGGACCGTCGCGCTCGGCACGTTGCTCAAGTTGAAGAACTGCAGCCGGGGCTCCGGACCGGCAAGCTCATCGCCCATCAGGCGAGCTTCGAATAGCTCGCGGGCCCGCTGCGAATCGCCGACGAGACCAAGCTTGCGCCAGGTCTCTATGAGTTGACCATCGTTCGCAGCAATCAGGAAAAGGACATCGGAGCTGGCGTCGAAGAGTGCAGAACTGAGTTTCACCAGCAGCGCCGACTTGCTGGTGTAGCGAGCGCCATCGTCGTCGTCCGGCATGGCGGTTAGATCGCGAATCACGTGCAGGGTGTAGGTCCTGCCGTTGATTGTTGGGTTGAGCTGAAAGTACACATCGTTCGACGCCCACAGGTCTGGATCACCTTGAAGTTGGTGCCAGACTTGGCTGCACAGGTGACTCTTGCCGTCACCTGCGGTGCCGGTCAGCACAAGACAGCGCGGGGTCACTGAGCCGTCGAAAACTTTGAGGACCTCGTCTTCCAGGGGGTGCTTGAAGACTATAGGGTTGACACCTAGTCGACTAGCGGACCGCCGGATCTGTTCGTCGAACATGTTGTCGTTCTGCGGCAGTGGTCCGTACTGCCGCAGAAATCTGATCCAGCGCTCCCCTGCGTCCATCACTCTTCTCCCTTTTGGCGCATTCTCAGCGACCCGCCATTTGGTCCTGACCCTCATCCTCGGCGGGCGCGCTCCGGATACGCCGACCGGCCAGTTTCGTAGGGTCGGCGCAACGGCAAGGGCGCGGTGAGCGTCGAGGTCATCGGTGAACGCACTCGCAAATGAACAGTAGCCGCACCGCCAGGTTCGGCTCACTCGCTGCCCTCGCCCCGCACATCATCTGACAAGGACCTGCCAACGACTGGTCTGCTGGCCCAGGTGCTGGTGGCCAAGTACCGCGGCCTGTTCAAGCGAGTGCATGGGTCCCATACCGTCCACCGTGCTGAAGCGTGCGGTCACCCAGGACTCTTCAATGCCGCAACGAGGTGGTCATCTTCTGTGACTAGCGCCGAGCGAGTGGTGTCATCCATGTCTTGCTTCATGCAAAATTTGGCGCCCTTGGCGCATCTGACTACCTGAAATCCCGGCTCTTGGTCGACAGCCCGCCCAACAGCGAGGTCCAGTCCTCCATGTGCTTGGCGATGATGTTGCACACGTTGCCTTCGCGCTGCCAGCGCCCCTTGACCACCATCAGCCGCGAGCCCAACACGACAGGCCGAAGGTGCTTCTTCTCTGAGATGGACGGGTAGACGATCAGCCGAACCTTGCCCTCCTCGTCCTCAAGCGAAATGAAGATGATGCCCTTGGCTGTCTCTGGCCTCTGCCTCATGGTCACGAGGCCAACCGTCTGGACCTCACGTCCGTCGGGGATGTCTAGCAACTGCGTCGACGTCAGCAGTTTGCGGTTTGGCATGGCGAGTAACTCTGGCCTCAACAGGGCCAGCGGATGGGAGCGCAGCGTCAGGCGCAGCGCGGAGTAGTCGAAGACCACTTCCTCGCCCTCTGGCGCTTGAGGCAGTTCCAGGTAGTCCTCGTGCACCGGCGCGTCCTTCAGCAAGGGAGGCACCGCTCGCAGCGCGGATGCTGTCCACACCTGCTGTCGCCGATGGCCGCTCAGGCTGGCCAGCGCATCGCCTGAGGCCAGCACGGTCAGTTGCTGCTGGTTGAGTCCCGAGCGGCGCGCCAGGTCCTCGGTGTTCTGGAAGGGCGCGTCATTTCTGGCGGTGCAGATCGCCTCCGCAGATTCCCGCTGTAGTCCTTTGACGATGTTCATGCCCAGTCGCACCGCTGTGCCGCTTGCACAGGGCTCCAGCACGCACTCCCCGTCGCTGTACATGACGTCCACCGGCAGCACGACGACGCCGTTGCGCCTGGCGTCTTGCAGCAGCTCGCTGGTGCTGTAGCACCCGAGCGGCTGGGAGTTCACCATGGCGGCGAAGAACTCCATCGGGTGGTGGCACTTGAGCCAGCAGCTCGCATAGACCAGCAACGCGAACGAGGCCGCATGTGACTCCGGGAAGCCGTACTCGCTGAAGCCCTCGATCTGCCTGAAGACCGACTCGGCGAAGTCCGGGTCGTAGCCGCGCGCGGCCATCCCCTCGGTGATCTTCTTGTAGTGCTTCTTTAGCCCACCCTTTCGCTTCCAAGCCGCCATGTCCCGCCTCAACCCATCGGCCTCCCCGCCCGTGTAGCCCGCCGCGATCATGGCGATCTGCATGACCTGTTCCTGGAAGATCGGCACGCCCAGCGTGCGTTCGAGGGCGGGCAGCAATTCCTCGCTTGGAATCGTTGCCGGTTCGAGTCCTTGGCGCCTTCTCAAGAAGGGGTGCACCATGCCCCCGTGGATAGGCCCGGGCCTGACGATGGCCACCTCAATGACGAGGTCGTAGTACGTCTCCGGCAGCATCCGCGGCAGCATCGCCATCTGAGCGGGCGACTCGATCTGAAACACGCCGGTGGTCTCAGCCCGGCAGATCATTTCGTACGTCTCAGGATCCTCGGCCGGGATGTCTTGCATGACGAACTCGTAGCCCTTGGTCTGGCTGACCATGCGCAACGCCCTGCGGATCGCGCTGAGCATGCCCAGTCCAAGCACGTCGACCTTCATCAGCCCGACCGCGTCGATGTCATCCTTGTCCCACTGGATGATGGTGCGGTCTTCCATGCTGGCGTTCTCGACCGGCACCAAGCGCGTCAGCGGTCCGTTGCTCAGCACGAAGCCGCCTGGATGTTGCGACATGTGGCGAGGCATGTTCAGGATCTGCCGCACGAGCCCGACAAGCTGCTTGACGCCCAAGTCGTTGACGTCGATGTCCACCTCCAGCAACCGCTGCGGTTCGACCTCCTCTTCCCACCAGGGGAAGTTGTCATTGAGCTTCTGTAGAAGCGACAGCTCAAATCCCAGCGCCTTGCCCACGTCCTTCAGCGCGCTCTTGATGCGGTACGAGATGACGACGGCCGTCAGCGCGGCGCGCTCGCGGCCGTACTTCGTATAGAGGTACTGGATGACCTCTTCCCGGCGCTGATGCTCGAAGTCAATGTCGATGTCTGGCGGCTCGTCGCGCTCTCGGCTGATGAAGCGTTCGAGCAGCGTCGACAGCCGAGCCGGATCCACCTCGGTGACCCCCGTGCAGTAGCAAACCACCGAGTTCGCCGCCGATCCGCGCCCCTGGCAGAGGATGTTCTGGCTCCTGGCGAACTGAACGATGTCCGCCACGGTGAGGAAATAGTGCTCGTAGCGCAGCTCGGCGATCAGCTTGAGCTCGCGTTCGATCTGCTCGTTTACGGAGGCGGGCACGCCGTCCGGCCATCGCCGGCCCGCGCCCTCGTAGGTGATGCGCCGCAGGTAGCCTGCTGGCGTCTCGCCTTCAGGCACCACCTCGCGCGGATAGTTGTAGCGAATCTCGTCGAGCGAGAAGTCGCAGCGGTTAGCGACGTGCATCGTCTCGACGATCAGGTCTTCCGGAAACGTCCGCGCCAGTCGGCCTCGGGTGCGCAGGTGCCGTTCCGCATTGATGTCCAGCGCTTTTCCGCACTGCGTCAGAGGCTTGCGCAGGCGCACCGCGGTCATGACATCCATCAGAGCCTTGCGGCCGCGCACATGCATCGTCACATCGCCGACGGCCACCAAAGGGATCGCAGTCTCGGCGCTGGCCGCGCGCAGGCGCTCTAGGCGAATCTCGTCGTCGCTGCGTCGGAGCTGGTCGAGGCCGAACCAGACGCGACCGATGAACTGCTTCAATAGCCAGCGCCCGAGTTGGATCAAGGCCTCTGGCTTGGCATGGCGTTCGGGGCACGCGATGACCACACAGTCGTCAAGCGCGCCTGGCTGAACGTCGTCGAGGGCCAGCTTGTACGTGCCCTTCTTGGCCGCGCGACGGAGTTGCGAGATGAACTGGCAGAGGTTGCCGTAGCCGTTGATGTTGCAGGCCAGGACCACCAGGGTGAACGGGAAGTCACAGGCCACCGCGAACTGGCTGCCGATCAGGAGCTTCATGCCCCGCTCCTTGGCCTCGACATGGGCACGAACCACGCCGGCAACGCTGCATTCGTCCGTGATGGCGATGGCCGAGTAGCCGAGCTGCTGGGCACGCTCGATCAGCTCCTGTGGGTGACTGGCCCCCTTCTGGAAGCTGAAGTTGCTGACGCAAAGCAGCTCTGCGTACTCAGGAAGGTCGGCCATCGCCTCACCATGTGATCAGGCGTAGGCGCCGTCGAGGAACCAGGCGAGCTCGCCGTCATCCATCTGCGTGCAGAAGATCGACAGCGTGCCCGCAGTCTCTGAGACCGCGACCCAGTAATCGCGCTGTTGGCTTCGAGTGATGGACGTGCCGGGGACGCGGTCCCACCAGCCGCATTCCACGAGTTCGGGACCGGTCAGCAGCGTGAGCGGCCCTTGGTAGTGCGGGCACCCTTCTCGGACTGCCAGGCGGATCGGTTCATCCTGAAGGATCGTGGGCGCGTTCAGCTCAGGCACCGGCTCAGGCTTGCGTGGCTTGCGCTTGGCGGCCGGCGACCAATGCACGGCGTACTGGGTTCGATGGTCGTCGCCGAGATACGGCTTCACGACACACTCGGGTCCAAAGCGGGCAGCCAGGCGCTCGGCCAGAAGGAACAAGGATTCGCCGTCGCCGAGGCTTTGGGGCAGCAGCGACATCGACTGCTCAGTGACACGCTCGACGCCAACCGCCTCAAGACGCAGTTCGCCCACAGGCGCGAGCAGCTCGAGCTTGGCCAGGTGCTCGGCCAGCAGCCGCGTGAAGTGCTCCAGGTCGCGCATCGGCTCAGCTGAGCGGATGATGACCTCGCCACCATCGCCGGCTTCCTTGGCCCGCATCGAGTCGTGGGCCCACCTCAGCGTGTAGCCCTCGGCGCCGGCATGGCGCGCTGAGAGCCACCCACACATCTGCATCAACATGGGCCGCGCATAAGCGAGGAGCGCAGGCGCGTTGTCCTCACGCGCCGGCAGCTCGTACCGAATGGAGAAGGTCTCTGGGATCACTTCCCATTTGTGCGCCTGCGGCAGGCGTCCATAAGCCTGGTCCAGGGCGGTCAGAATCGCATCGCCCCAGCGCCTGCTGACGCCGTCGCGTGGGAGGCGTCGCAGTTGGCCGAGCGTGTTCACACCCATGCGCGCCAGTACTTCGGCATGCTGAGCTGCCGCGGTCAGCTCGATGAGCGGCAAAGGATCGAGCACGGCCTGCAAACCGTGGTCACCCAGATCCAGCACGCCGCAGCGCGCGAGCAGCAGCGCGGCCATGGCGTTGGGCGCCCAGCCGATGCCGATGACCCCGAGATCCGGAGCTTCATCACCGATGCGAGCCTTGACTGCAGCCTCGCCTTTGAACAGTTTCAGGCTGGACTGGACCTCCATCACGATGGCGCACCCTTGCGCCTTGGCCACCCGGGGGGTGAACTGGAGGCACCAGAGCGCGAGGCCATCGAGTGGGTCAGGCGAGGCTAGCCGCTCGGGCGATGGCGTCTGCGGCTGTTCTGGCGGTGGAGTAGGCGAGATGACGAGGGCGACCCAGAGCACGTTGGGCCTCCGTGAGAGCAATGAGTTGGCTGGGAAGGCGCATGCGTTTGGTCAGTACGTGCTGAAGTCCACCAGGAATGGAGTCGAGGGTCAGTGGCGCTTCAAGCGGCGCACCTCGGCGTTTGAAGATCTCAACGCGAAGTTGCCAGTCCACGAGCAGCGACGCAAAGACGCGCAGGGGCGCCGGCGAAGGGTCGTGCCTTGCGTGGACTGGCCGGATGATGAAGACGGGGCCTTCGCACCCCTGTGCCAAGACCTGCAGCCGGCGGAGCTGTTCGGGGCGGGCCTGAGGCAGCCAGGTCAAGATGGCCGCAGCGGCGTTCGAGCGGATGGCCTGCTCCGTGGCCCACAAACGGTGCGACGGCAGATCTACCTTCACCCAAAGCAGGTTTTCTTCTTCGAT
Organism: Burkholderiales bacterium; assembly: GCA_016195825.1. Classification (GTDB taxonomy): domain Bacteria; phylum Pseudomonadota; class Gammaproteobacteria; order Burkholderiales; family Burkholderiaceae_C; genus Pelomonas. Next base: position 74,562 of record JACPYV010000040.1, read on the forward strand.
GCCCAGGTGCCGAAGCCCAACCAGGTTGGGACGCTTCGGATGGCCGATGACGACCACGGAGCGCCCGCCGCTGACCAAGGCTCGCAGGCAGGGCCCTATGAGGCGCCATTCCAGCAGTGAGGGCTGAGGCTGCAGAACCTCGATCAGGCAGCCCACAGGCCAGCCGCCGTCGACAAGCTCGGCGTCCAGCGCCGAGAAGCCGCTGGCCACAAAGCCGGCACGGCCGCCGCCAAGCTGGTTGCCTCGCCAGACGGTGTCGGCGAGCTCGGAGGGCAGCGTGGCGCTCGTGGAGACGGCGTTTTGTGCAGGCGCGGCCAGGTCGACCTCGGCCGGCGCCAGCTCCGCTGAGGCGGCACTGGACGGCTCTGGCGCGGAGGTCAGAATGAGCTCCGCTTGAGTGGTCGCAAGCATGGGATGGCGTCGAATACTGTTTATTTATACAGTACACCATACCGCAGCGAACCGTCCACCCGCACATGAACGTCACCGCCGCCTTCATGACCGATCCCACGCCGCGCGTACCTTTGGGCCCACAGGACCGCTGTCCGTACTGCTTTTCGGCGGTCGAACTGGTCACGGGTGCCGACGTGTTCCCGGAGCGACTAGAACTGGCCGATCGGAACATCTGGCGCTGCACGTTGTGCGACGCATCTGTGGGGTGCCACAAGGCGGGCGCACGCGTGCTCAGAAGCGACGGCATCGAATTGGTCAGCGACGGCACCTTGCCCATGGGCAGCCTGGCTGACGAAGAGCTGAGGGCAGCCCGGACGGAAACCCACCGGCTGTTCGACGGGCTGTGGAAGCCTTATCCGGCAGGAATGTCACGCGCAGAGGCCTATGCCTGGATGGCGAAGCTCCTGACGATCCCGTTTGAAGACGCGCACGTCGCCAGCCTCAGCTACGACGAGTGCGTGAAGGTGCAGTTGGCCGTTGAGGACCGGGTGCGCCCGCCTGGCGAGAAGCCAGACCTACCGGGAGCAGCGCACTGGTTGATGCGGGCCAACATCGAGTTCACTGTGGATCCAAGCGGTCACTACGTCATCCAGACCGGCACCGAGGTGGTCGACTACTGGCCAGACCGGCAAACTTGGAAGGTGCGCGGCGAGTTGCTGGCGGAGGAGCAAGAAGGCCTGAACGAGCTGATCATGTTTTGCCGCAGGCGCGAATAGGGGCGCAAAGACTGGGCGTTGTCACCCCTCAGATCTCCAGCTGCGTGTTCCGACGCTGTAGATCAGGCAATCGGACTTCGCCCACAGTGAGTCCAATGGTCTTCAGCACAACCCATTTACTGTGGGCAACGCAGCGCGTTGTGCAAAGCCTGCCGGGCGCGTAGCGCCCGGCCCCCGTCATCTGCGCGTGGATGCAAGAAGAATCACGGAATCGCTTCCTGATGGTTGCCAGTGATGTTGTGGATGTCGATTCACCCCACATTCGGTCCGAGGACTACAATGCGCCTCGTTGGCCTTGGGTTATGTTGGCGAAAGCTCCCCCCGAGGACATCCGATTCAGGTCCGCCTCGCGCGGGCCTTTTTTTGTTGTGCACGCCAATACGCAGCTAGCCGATGTCGGCGCAGGTCACTGGATTCGTTGCACTAGGCGCTGGACCCGGTGGTTGAATGCCGCTCGCACGACATGGCCGGACAAGGTGCTCAGCACGCGCTGAATTCGGTGGTCAAGAGACGCTGGACCGGGCGCTCAAGTTGAGTCGGAATATGCACCAGCCGGTAGCAAAAAAGGAAGGCCCCGTACCGCGGGCCTCTTAAAACTGGGGGCGCGAGCCTTCTGGATTGAGCAGGCAGACTGCCGCTTCCTTCCGGGTCTTGCCCCGCTAGACGATGGGCCGAGACTGTCGACCATTGTCGAAATGATATCCCCGCGGGCCATGGCTGACTTCTGCGTCTCAGCTGGTCACAAAGTTATGCGATTTCCATAACTCTCACTAAGTGGATGGGCCGAGGTTGCCCTGGAGCCTTGAATGACGTCACCGCGGAAGCAACGAAGCAGGATCTACCGCTTGATGCAGGAGCGGTGGTTGGACGGCACCCTCGAAGACAAGCTGTGGGACCGTATGACCGCCGTCGGCCGAGAGTTCGGAAGCCCTGACTTCGAGCGGCTGATGGAAGAGGATAGCCGCCTCGGGGTCGGCGTTTTTGATCCAGCCTTTCGCTACGTCCCCGACGGCTCTGCCCAGGCCCTCATCGGTGTAGAGGAACCGGAGGATCTGCCACTACAGCCTAGGATGCCGCTATGAAACTGCAAAGGCCGTCACCTGCGCCCTACCTGTCCTCGGCCAAGACCAAGGCGCTGCTGACCGCCGGCTTGGCTGGCCGGAACGAGCGTCTTCAGGCTGGAGACATGATTTCTGTCAACGAAGCGGCTGAGCTTGCTAGCACCACACCTGTGACGATCGATGCCTGGATCGCCGAAGGCAGAGCCATCGGCCTGAACCACGCACAGCAGGGGTACCGGTTGCCAAGGTGGCAGTTCGAACCAGCCGTATGGGCCGTACTCGTCGGACTCGCACAGGCCTTGAATGCCCCAGATGGTTGGGTCATGTTGTCGTTTTTGGAGACGCCTCTGGGCGGTCTGAACGGCAGGACGCCGCGGCAAGCTGTTGAGCAAGGCGAAGCGTCGCGCGTCCTGCAACTTGCCGGCAGTGCACTTTGAATAGGCCAGTGGACGCCGGCTGCCGTCGACTTGAGGCTGATTGCAGTCTTGCCGGCGGGTCAGCGGTACCGTTGGACAGACCTGATGCGAACGGCATCAACCAACAAAGCCGGCGTTCCGGCTGACGAGCGGGAGCGGGCAGTGGTTCAGGCCGCGGAGGCCGATGCGGCCGGCTTGGCTCGCGGCTTGCGTCCAGATGCCTTCTTCGCGACAGCGCGCTTCTTCGAGGGCGCCGTGGCCGCCGGTGCGGGCTTTGACTTGGCCTTCGCGGGTCGCTTGGCAGCCTTGGTCGGAGACGCCGTCTTCGCACCTGCACCTCCAACCAGGAACTCTTCCAAGGCCTTGCCAGCTTCCAGGGCTTGGCGCAACCAATCGGGCCGCTTGCCCATACCACCCCACGTGTTGCCAGCACCGTCGGCAAACTTAGCCGCCCGCGCCTTCGGCGCCGCGTCCTTCTGCGGCTTGACGACTGCGGCACGACGAACAGTGGACTGACCAAACACCTGCTCAGAAGTGAGGCTGTATTTGGCGATCTCCTTCTTGATCCTGTCGATGACCTCGGACTGGATAGAAGCAGCTTCCTTCTGTAGTCGTTCGATTTGATTGAGGATGGTAGAGAGTGACTTGGCCATCGATGGTTCCTAAATGGGTTCGAGAACTGCGGAGTTCAGTCGCATCACGATTGAACTTTGGTTCACCGGAATCTTAGGTGATACCTGAGATGCGGACGATCCGTCCGTGTAAAGGAGTACACCATGAAGACCACGTCTAAACGAGTCCCATGGAACAAGGGCAGGTTGGTCGTCCTCAAGGCTCCGCTGAAGGCAAAGAACATCTGGGTGCTTCGCCTTGATTCGCAGCATCGAAACGATCGGCTCCAGCTCGAGCTATTCAATCTAGCTTCTTGACACCAGACTGCGCGTGGTACGCCCCGCAGCATTGCAGCCGCTGCTCGCCTTTGGCGTTCAAGCTGTTTGCACGACCTCTCTGTCTGCCTCATACGAGTCGACGCGAGAACGTCCTGCGGCAGTGAGAAAGTATGTCGTTTGGTCACCGGAGCCGACGGAGTTCACCAGCCCACACTGAATGCAAAGCAGCAGGGTGTGTCGCAGCTTGTCCGTTGAAACGTTTGGCTGAAAGGGCTCCGCATGTGGGCCGCACATCTCGAGTCCGTTCTCGCCAGTCGTGAACGCGAATCGCAGCTTGCCGTTCGAACCCTCCGACCGAGCCGTCACTACTTCGAAGTACCTGGCGAATGTCCAATCGATAACGAGATGAGCGATCCAGTTCCCGACAGGTTCGGCTCGCAGTCGTTGCTGGCTTCTAGCCATCGACAGCAAAGAGCCCCGTTCAGCAGATAGTTCGTTCAACAGTTCCCGATGTTTACTAGACCGCGTCAGATTTAGTGTTTCCATCGTCACGAAAGTCAGTGCCGTGACAGCCTCCGCGACAGCGCGGCAACCACCTTCGATCCATTGGAGAGAGTTGTGGCTGCCAACGACCCTGAGGTGTTCCAACACGTCAGCCGGCGTGCCCGGATTATGCGAAGCGGCGTCGTAGAACGACGCTTTGCTGCCTTGATAGGCCCTGAGATATGTCTCAAGGTCGACAGACAGGCTGATGCCGTGTTTTTGATACTGCTTCTCTCCAGACTCGCGCATCGCGTTCACGCACTCGTCGATGCCCGCTCCCGTCAGCTGATTCCCCTCTATCCAGAGCAATACGGCTCCGAAAAGCGTTTCGGTGGCAAGTCGTTGAAGCTGCTGTAGCTGCAGGATCGCCCAGATCGATTGCATTTCCTCGAGTCCTGGCTTGACCACCTGTGTCCCCAACGGCGAAATGCCTCGCGCCATGGTGCCGCGAATCTCGGTTTCAGTTGCGCGGCCGGAAGGGGATGCAGCAATCGACGCCAGCGTGAGGTGGATGCCGGACCATCTGTTCTTGGCACGGGCGCCTGAGAGGCTTGCTTGCTTTCCTGGGAAGAACGCGGCCAGAAAGGCTTCTTTCTCAGCCTTTCGAGGAGTATGAAGATTCAACGCGCCTTGTATCCGCTTAATTTGACTCCGGCGCGCCTCCAGGACGTTCACGTCGCGAAGCCACGCCAGCTGCGCATCCGTCGGCAGATTCTTCTCAAACGCTGCGGCAAGAGCCTCTCCTGCGGTCGTGCAGAGCCGCTCTCGATTCAGAAATCCAAGCCCATTAGTGATGCTCGGACCGTAGGCGACGTTCGCCAAGAGGTTCGCGGAACTCTCCCAGTTCTCGAACAGGAGCGGAACAGGCTCGTTGGTCACCGGGAACCCACGACTTGCACCGGCAACTTGAAGGCCGCTCACTTGGCCTTCGTTGGCCCACAGGAAGATGATCTGCATCTTCTCCAGAGCGCGGCTCTGTCGCCCTCTTGCTTCGGCTTCTGACGCAGGCGGATCGCTCTTTAACGAATCGCCCACGGTGCGAGCCATCCAGCAAAGCGAGGAGTACACGCGTAGGTGGCGAACCACGTTGTTGTAGCCAGGGAAGATGGTGTTGTAGAGCCGCTCCGTGCCAGCCGCAAAGCCTAGGGGATCCCCGAGGCGCTTGTCGAGTTCCACCAAGTCTGGATATCCAGCAGCACCGAATTCAGTCATCTCAGGAACTCGACAAGTGAATTCCTGAATACAACCGCATCGTGGGGATAGAGAATGACATGCGCATTTGTTGAGGTCGGATTGCCAGGATGCCGCAGTACGCGACGGAACCGGAGCTGCTCCCTCTCATCGTCATTGAGGGTTTGACCGCAGATTGGACAGCCACCCTCACGCACATCCCGGTCAGAGATGACCTCCACCGCCCTCGACAGCCTAGGATTTCTGGGAACACCTGAGTACAGCACTGGAAAAGTGGGGTGAGATTTCTTTGGCTTGACGTCGACGCGGATCGCATCGGCAATTTCGGCAAGTAGCTCGACATCGAGCCTTACGGAGCTCCCCAGTTGTGGGGCGCACAAACCCACAAGCGCTCGCACCTCGGGCTCGAGTCTTGAGAAAATCTCATCGGATAGTCCAGTCTCCGCCAGCCGCAGAACTTCTTCGCGCCGCAGCTCGCGCGCGGCCATTCTGTCTAGAAATGTGCGGAGGATTGCGAGCTTCGCAAATCGCGGGGTGGCGCCAGGAAGCGCGAGACAGTACGCGGCCAGACAGCACAAGCAGGTGACGACTGGCAGGAGCGACTCGCGGGAATCCTCGTCCCATGGGTATCCAGACAGTGCCTCTAGCCAGAGGACAAAGGACCGCTGGTAGTCCCAGTCAGCAAAGGCGGGCAAGCCAAACTTGGTGCTCCATTCCCGCCAGCGGCGCTGCAGCTTTTCCAGTTCATGAGCTGATCCCACGAGTGCCAGCGTCTCGGGGTCATCCATTTCGGGGCGCCGCTCACTGAATGCACGCTGGATCTCGATAGAAGCGCGAAGAACCATGTGCGCGAGCCCATCGATGTGTGAGCGCTGAGGGGACGATCGTCTCTTCTTCGGCTTCTCCTCTTCTGCCTCCTTCGCAGACTCGCCGTCGTCGGTCTCGCCCAACACGATCTTCTTGGGCGTCTCCACCTCATTGGAGTCCTCGCCGGATTCGGACTCAATCGCCTTCGGAAACAAGAGGCTGAGTACCGCCGAGTAGAGATCCGTTCTTTCTCCGCCTTTAGTAGGCCGATGGTCGCGAATTCCCGATCGCAACCAGGCGTCATATGAAAACGGCTTGGTGAGCTCTGGCGCTTCAAGCTTGGCCGCACCTCCCGGCGCTGCATGGACGGCCGGCTTGCGCGCAGATCTCGCTTGGCTAGCCTGCCACAGCAGACCTTCGATGTAGCTGAAATCTTGAAGCGTCGCGACCCCGTGGAGGGCACGTTCGAGCGGCTTGCTGCGGCGCGCGCCTCGCGCCGTCGCATGAAGCGCTCGCTCATCGTTGACCCAAGTTGTTGCAGTCAGGTCGCCGGCCACTATCTCCAACGTGAGCGCCAGATGGGCCATTGGCACCGCCTCAGAGAGCCGGACTTGGAAGAGGCCATCACTCGATACGGCGACGGCTCCATGCTCCCGCAGCATCTCTGCTTCCATCAGACTCCACCCGATGGTGGCAGGAAGATCGGAGGTGCCAGATCTGGACAGAGCGCCTGCCAGACATGTACCGTCCTCAAGACTTGCCTCCAAAAACAGGATATCCCCTTCCATATCAGGCATCTCGGCGGCCACGAACAGTTCGGGATCGGCGGCTTGCCATCTAAACGGCGATTTGGCGCCCCACCGGGCAATCGCCACCTCGACGTTCCGTTTGCTCTCCAGACTGCGAGCAGTCGCGTTCACGGAGCCTGTCATCACAAGAGTGTGTTCCGCCCCCCGAAGCTCGAACACTTTCGCATGAAGCTCCCCTCCGGTGCCACGGGACCCCTCGGGCTTGGCGACGACATAGCCACGTGGACCAAGCAACGCGGCATACCACGCCTTCTCAAAGCGAGCGGTTCCGTCATGCCCGATACGAACCTTCTCCGCACGCACTTCTTTGGCCAGCCGTCGCACCGGGCCGCCTCCATCGCTATGGAACGGGGACAGCACCGTGAGTTGCTTGGCGACCGACTCTCTTTCGCGAAAGAGCTCGATGAGTTGCGAGGACACAGGCTCGACCATGGAATGGATCAGTCGGACATCGGAGCGATTCGTGGGGAGGACTGGCTTGAAGAGCAAGGAAACCCGCGACGCCGTCTTCTTCAGAATGCTCGACGCTCGCTTCGAGGAGGCTTCGGTATCCGTGGCGAGGGTCGTGAGGAACGCCGCGAGCTCGTTGAGTACACCGGGGGCTTCGGAGCAGCGCGTGATGTCCCATGACTCAAGCTGTCTAGAGAGGCCTGATACGGTGAGATTGCCACTCCCGACGCAGAGGAACTGATCGTCGTCGGTCTCTAAGAAGGCTATCTTGGGGTGAAAGAACCCGCCACCCGGCGCCTGCACGCCTGCGAGTGCGTAGCGAATGCCGGCGGCTCTCGAGAACGTACCCGTTATCGATCGGGCAAGCTGCCTTGCGTCGACGAGCACCGACACTTCGCACCCGTCTCCTCTGCTTGCGGCGGGCAGCACTGCAGCGTCAAAAAACGGAAGATTGAAGGTGAAGGTGGTGAAGAGAGCCCTCTTGGGACGAACCTCCTTAAGTAGTGCGATGAGGTGTCTGGGCATAGTCCTCTGGGGAAATCAAACTTTCTGTTTTCATCGCTCGCGCCCAGCCATCAAGACGAGACGCAGGAAATTCATTTCCGCTTCCGTGTAAAAGAATCTATCGAGAGCAATCACACCGGTGGGAGCGCCGATTCAAAAGGACCTTGGCGGGTTGTTGACGTGCGGAAGGATCGGTACTAGGTCGCTATCGCATTAAGAACGCCACTCGGGCGATTGAAGCCCTGTCTGTAGCTCGTACGCCTTTTCTTCAGGCCGCCAAAAGTTGATGCTCGTAGTAGGGCCGTTCGCGGTCCTCGAGCATCTGATCCAGGTCGTCCAGGCTGCGCCCTTGCGGGGTAAGCCAAGCCATCACGTTCTCGGGGCGAAGGGGCACGATGCAGCGGTCATGTCCCGCATTCCGGACCTCTTCCGGCGGTTCGTCGGTGATGAATGCGAAGGAATCCAGGGGCTCCTCGCCTTCGCGCTCCCAGTGCGAGACCACGCAGGCGACATACATATCCATGTCGTTGTTCGGGTTGAAGACGATCTCTGTCTTGGTCACTTCCTCGCCAGGTCGCAAGGCCCGACCTTCGGCCTTGTGCCTGTCAACCCATTCGTAGAAGCATTGGGCAACGACAACGCCGTGAGTCTTGCCGAACTCTCCGCGCCAGAACTCTCGCAAGCTGGTCCGGCGCGCATTGAAGGTGCCAGGGTAGAGCTTGTCGTAGTTGGCCGGTGCCCGTGCAGGACGGCACTGGTATCGCATGGGCTTGATGACCAGCTCGCCGTCTTCCATAAGCATGACGGGCACGTAGCTCATGGGGAAGATCCGGTCATCGGCCAGTCGATGTTCGATCCGGTTCATATCCGCGATCTTCTGGAGCGCGCGCTCGATCTTTTTGGTCGCGATTCGCTGGCTCTCCTGAGCAGCCTTGGTGATCTTCTTCTCCAGCTTGCGCTGGGCGTCCACCAGGCGCTTGCGCTGTTCGAACAGCTCGACCTCAAACTCGGTCGTTAGCTGTCGACGGTGGTCGAGCACCATGTCCCAGAGGACTCGTTCTTCCTCGGTCTGCGGGTTGGCGAACGAGTTCTCGATCCCGCGCGAAATCATTAGCTTCGACCCTCGCGTCCGGTCGAAGAAGATCTTGAAGAATTCTTTGATGCGGATCTTGGCGCGGAACTCCCGCACGTACTTCCGGTAGTCCGACCAGACCTGGGCCGAGTAGCACATCGATTACCTCCTGGCGCTTGAGATTCCGATGCTACCGGTCAGTCGCACGACGGCGCTCGGCGCTGCAAGCGAGCGATTCTGCCTAAATTCTGTGCAACGAAAGGCTGCGCGAGGCTGAATAGCGACTTAGCAGCTTGCCAAGACGCTTATCAACTGAGTTGCCCACCGTCCGAGAGAACAACCCCAGACGCAAGCAGCGCGGCCTGAACCCGCATCAACGCATCTCGCCTACCGCGGCGTCGGTGAAAGACTGTCGGTTCTCACTGAAGGTGGAACCCTTTTCACTGCAGATGGAACTGCAGGCTCCCGGATGGCGGGAGGCATAGGTGGATAAAGTGCATTGCCCGCCGTTGGGCTCCAACGTAAGGATCGACATGTCCACACTCGAAATCTCGCTGATTTCTGCTGACCCGACCAATCCAAACTGGCCAAGCAAAACGGGTGGCCCTTCAGGCGGCGGTCGTGGCAACAATCCACCGGGCAAAAAATAGGGCTTGTGCTCGCAAGCCGTCCCACGCCCGCCGTGCCGGGCGGGCGCTGGAGGCCTTTCATGAAGGAGGCAGCCCGTCGTCGTTGCCGGGCCGGCGGGGCGGGTGCCGCGTCGGACGGGGCCTGAGTCACTGGCGGCATCCGCAGCGGGGATCGCGCGGCCATACCCAGGGGACAATTGGCGTCCCGAACGACCCAAGCGAACGGATGGAAAACCGACAGACCCGGAACAACCACTACGTCCCGCAGTGGTACCAGCGCGGCTTCCTCGCTACGGGCCAATCTCGTCTTTTCTATCTCAACCTCGATCCGGACCGCAAGACGCTGGCGGATGGGCGGCAGGTGCCGCGCAAGGCGCTACACGAATGGGGCCCCGTGAACTGCTTCGTGGACTACGACCTGTACACCACGAAGTTCGGCGCGATCGTCAACGACGACATCGAGAAGCACCTGTTCGGCGCCCTCGACGACCAGGGATCCCGCGCCGTGCGAGCCTTCGTGCTCGGTAGTCTCTCCGAAATGCACGAGTCATTCCAGGACTTCTTCACATACATGGCCGCGCAGAAGCTGCGCACGCCCAAGGGACTGGACTGGATTCGCTCGTGCTACGGACCGCTGGACCAGATCGACCTGATGGTGGAGATGCAGGCCCTGCGGATGATGCACTGCACGATGTGGGCAGAGGGCGTACGGGAAATCGTCTCGGCGGCGGACTCCGACGTGAAGTTCATCGTGACCGACCACCCGGTGACCGTCTACAACCCGCACGTCGACCCCACGGTCCAGGATTGCGCCTATCCGCTGGACCCGATGGTGGCGTCGCTGGGCACGCAGACGGTGTTCGTGCTGGACGCCGACACCTGCATGATCTTCACGCACCTGGAATATGCCAAGGCACCGGACCGGCAAGACCTGACCCGGCTGCGCACGAACGCTCGGCATCATGGCATGGGCATGACGCGCACGGACGCCTTCATCCGCGATCGCCGACTAAGCCGCGACGAGGTGATCGCCATCAACCACCTGCTCAAGTCGCGCGCCAAGCGGTACATCGCTGCCGCCAACAAGGAGTGGCTGTATCCGGAGCGGCACTTTAGTGGCTCGTGGGCCGACATAGCCATAGTGCTGTTGCCCAAGAGCGATCTGTGGCGCTTTGGCGGGGAGATCTATGTCGGCTACCAGGACGGCAGGTCTGGCTACTGGGACGAGCATGGCCGCACGTCCAAAGCCCACGAATTCCTGACCCGAAAGTCGCCGCGAAAGAACATCGCGGCCAACGATTTCTGCGGCTGCGGCGGCGCCTACGCCTTCAAAGACTGTTGCCAGTCGCTGTCGGCAGCAGAGCGCCCGCCCTGGGACGTCTATGGCCTGCGAGAGCGCAACTTGATGTTCTGCAACGTCGTGCAGGGCATCCTGGGCCTGCACGATGGGGCGTCTTGGGAAGACATTCGCAGGACCTTGAGCGACGACCAGGTCAAGCGCATACACAGCGCCTTCGCCGGCCTGTGGCCCGAGGATACAGACCTGGCGTCACTGCTGCCTCGCCCGCATCCCAAGAAGTTGCGCTCGGTCTTTGTCGGTATCGCCGATCCGCGCACAGTGGACGCGACGGTCCTGGGCTGGCTGCCGTACTTCGATGAAGTGGTGCTGGTGAACCCCTTCTTCCTGGGTACACGGATGAAGCGCGAGTTCAGCCCCATCGATGCGCCGGCCGCCCACAAGATGCAGACGCTCAAGAACGTCATCCTGCTGCTGAAGCTGGAGCCGTTCATCCGTGCTGGCCTCGTCCATCTGGTGCCTGATCCCGGCGAGGTCAGCGCGCCGCTCGGACAGCATGTCCGGGAGGTGCTTACCGATCGCACGGCAGGGTGGAAGCCTCCTAAAGGTGGGCTGCACCGCCTTCTGAAGCTCGGAGAGGAAGAGCATCGCCGCTCCATCGGCATGCTGCCCGAGGCGTCCCTACGTCGCTACGTAGCCGAGCACATGCCGGAGGCCGACGCCGCGATGACAGAACAGGTCACCGCTTACATCAGGCGGCAGAACGAGGCCGATCCGTATGCGTTGCTGCAATCACTCCCCGTGGGTGAGGCGGGCGCGCAGTTCCATATCTACAAGGGCCTCAACCTGGAATCGGCGCTCTACTTAGCCACGCTGACCGGCTCTGTCATCCACGTCGACACCGACGCGCACTGGGAGCAACTCCTCATGGATGCGCAGCCTGCCGGCGCACCTTCGCAACGCGTGTGGGAACCTGTGCGGCAAGCTCTTGCCGAGATTACCTTTCCCGTGGATCTCGATTCGCAGCGGGTCGCGCAGCGACTTTCCGAAGGAGACGTGCCACCCGCTCGTTCCCTGCTGCGGCGCCTTGGTGAAGAGGTCTCGGCGTCCGGCACTGGGCCGGCGCCTCATGCACTGGCCAAGCGCTTGCGCCAAGCACGAAGGAAGGTGGAACGCACGGCGATACCCACTGGCGACAACCAAATGCTCCAGGTGCGGCTTGACCTGCACGTGCCGCCGACGGGTTTTTTCCGGCATGAGGTGCAGCGGTTGCTCGTGATGTTCGCCGGCGCTACGCGGCCACGCACAGTGCCTTACGCGCTGCGGCTGGTGTTCGAGGAGCCCGCGAGCGCAGGCGACAACGCGTTGGATGCTGACGATAAGGCTGAGGAGACCACCCGGCACCACGCAGTGCCTTATCGCTAAAGTTGCCCCCCATCGGTGAACGGCAGACGACTTCAACCGGTCAGCCGAGTTTCATGTTCAATGAAACTGGGCAGGTCAGTTTGGCATGAACGAGAACCGACAAAGACCCCCGCCACCGCATCACTCAGCTCGCCACCGCCATGGTCCAGCGGCCTTTCGAGGTGGGCGATCCAGCTCGCAAGGCGCCGATCCCTGAGGCGATACGCGGCTACTCGGTCTTGACTTCGGCAGACGTGAACATGTCCAGAAGCAGGTAGACGGGGTAACCCGACAGCTCTGGGCCGAGCCGGTCCAACTGATGCGCCAGATCCATCGGGTCGGCAGGGTCTATGTCATTGCTCCGGCAACACGATTTGGGGGCGCTCACGTGTGTAGTCCCATCCTGGCATACGGCTGGCAACTGACGCGACGTCGTCGTCGTCAACCTCAACCAGCAGAGAGCCGGCGAGCGCGGCAACCAAAGTTGCACCGAGTTGCTCCATGCGGTCTCCAGCTTCCCTCAGTCCATGAGGGCTCAGCCGCTCGGCCGTGAAGAAGACGTAGCGGTCCATGCGGCGATTTTGCGAGGTCCTGGCCGCCGCTGTGAAGAAGCCCTGCAATCTGATGGGCGTTGCATGCGGCTCAGGCGGTCGTTGGTAACTGAAGGGTATGACTAGCAACTGCATATCGCTTGGGTTAGCCAACTTGCGCGAATTGCTGTATGGATATACAGTACTTTCAAAGCCGGCGATCTGGCAACGCGTTTACCTAAGGATCCTTCGATGCTGCTGAACCTGCATGACCCTGAGAGCATCGTCGCCTGGTGGAAGGTGCTGCCGGATCAACACGACGTCTTCCTGTCTCACAAGCTGAAAGTCAGCCCGCAGTTCGCGCCTGGCATCACGGAAGCCCAGCGACGCATCGATAGCGATCCAAACCTCAGCTGCCTACGAGTGGCTGCCATCGCGAGACGCCGGCAAGGTGACCCGCGCAATGCTCAACGCGAGGCAGACGTACCGTCGCACGAGCTACGTTGGCGAGAGCTGGCAGCGGCCTGATAGACCCACCGAGGCCACGATGGCGTTGCCCTCTCCCCCTGCAGTTGCTGTGCGTCTCCTGGACGTCGCGGCGTTTGGGCTTGCTGACCTGGTCGGCCGGCCCCTTTTTGCTGGTGTCGCCGCGTTGCCGCCCCGATGCGCCATGGTCCTACACAGCCCAATGGCACGGCGCCATAGAGTCAGTCCCGGGCGTAGACCCTCTGTGATCCTTCCCTGCAGTACAGCAGCGCTTTCGGCGGCTGGAGAAGGCTTCAGCCCAGTGCGCTGACCGTCACAGGTGAACCCACACAGGCTCTACGCCCCCTCTTCGATCCGGCACAGGGGCTGCTGCGATTTTTGGAGAGCACACATGGATCCCTTCGACGCGGTCGCTGCTTGCGAAACCATCATCCAGGAGCGTGAGCTTCAGAATGACTCAGCCGGCCGCCTGCAAAGCGAGAACGTCATCGCGTGGCACTTGCTGGGCTCGCGGGATCAACTGGCCGATGCGTACACCGAGCTGTACTTCCTCTTCCGCTCGGATGCGCACCTCCGAACCTTCTTCGGCCTGGTGCTGAGTTCGGCGGCGCAGTGGGGCGCCAGCCACGAGACCACATTCGTTGCCGAGCGAGCCGAGCTCACCGAGATCAACCGCCGGATTGCGGAGGCAGCAGAGTCCTTGGCGCATTTGCTGGATCGTCGCTAGGAGTTTCGCGTCAAGCCAGGTAACTTTGCGGACAACACCTTCTTCAACATCGCTGAACTGATCTCAGCGGCAGCGCACGATCGCGATCTCTACCAGTACCACCTCGAGGACAGCCTTGTGGCGCTCCGTGGGCGATTTGATTGGAAGTACTGGCCCACGCTGGGCGAGGTCTTGCGCACATTGGCGACCGACGCGGAGGCCGCACAAGGCCCCATGGAAGCCGTCGCCGAGGAAGATGCGCCTCTGGGTGTCCGTCAGGCAGTTGAACGCTTCTTCGAAATCCTGTTCCTGGCCATGGAGCGAGCGCAGAGCACACCGGCGACGTTGCCAGAGGACTTCAATGTTTCCGACGCGACGCTCGCAGCCCTCGCCAACAGTGCGCTGGCGTTGTCGCCCGACGATCGCATCCGTGCGACTGATGTCAGAGATTTCCGGCCTAACTCGTGGCGGCTTGACGGGCTGGTGTTCGAAGACACGGGCGCGTGAGCACGTGCTATCGATCGCCGGCAGCGAGCCGCCGTCGCAGCCCATCCCGATAGAGCACGGCCCCGATCCCCACAAGCACGGTCTGGTCGTCCTCAGTCAGGTGGTCGGCCGCGAGATCCATCCATGCAGCGAGGCGCACGACGGCGTCATCGATGGATGCTCGATCCCTTTGCAGGTCCAGGAGTTCCGCCCCAGCTTCGAACTGGGCGACGAGCGGATGGTCCATGGGAATTCACCCTTCAGTCGAAGATGGAGTTCAGCGTGCGCGCCAGTCGTTTGCCAGCCTTGGCGATCTGCTGCTGGACCGTGGCGACGCCTGTTGAATCGTAGGCGTCGTTGGCTTCAAAGGACAGGTGCTTTTGCTTGCAGCTGAACCCGTCGAATGCGTACGAGGTTTGCCGGGCCAGAAGGTTCGATTCCTTGGCCCAGTCGAAGGCGTTCTCTGAGTCGCCAGAAGGCAGGGCACCCACTGCCGCACCCCATGCGGCGGCAGCTGCCGACTCGGACTGACCGCGAGCGGCAGCTTTGACGAGGCTCGTGTCCCAGTACGTGTGCAGCTTGCAAGCAGTCGGCTCCGTCGCGCCGAATTCGACGCACAACCGGTTTGGCACCTTGACGCCGCTGCCGCCGTAGTCGCCGTTCTCTGCGGCGTGGAGCGGCTGGTGGATGTCACCCACCAGGTGCACGAGAACTCTTAGGGCCTTCAGTGCCTCAGGGGGCGAACCAGACCTCAAGACATCGCGCGCCCACTCGATCCTTCCCGGTGCGCAGTTCCCGTTCTTGCATGATGGCTGCGCGGGCCCGCACGCCCTGATGTTGACGAAGTGCCAGCGCTGCATCGTCCGGCCATCCAGTGTGTCCCTGACCTCGTCCATCCAGGTGGCAACGGAAGTAAGCGTGGGCTCACGGCCCTCTGGCATGGCGGCGGCATCGTGAGCAAGATCGGCGGATCCTGCGCACACCGAGATGGTGTGCATCAGGCATCGCTAGCGCACACCATGGCCGATCAAGACACTCCCTCCAGGCGCCGCCGGCGCGACCACAGCCCCGAGCTCAAGCGCGAGCTTGTCAGGCAATGCCTGCTGCCCGGCGCGTCGGTCTCCAGCATCGCGATGGCCCATGGCATCAACGCCAACCTGGTGTTCAAGTGGCGGCGAGAGCATCGCGCTGCCGAGGCCGCCGGCGCCGGCCCCGCGCAAGCATCAGCGCCCCTGCTGCTGCCCATCACGCTCGCCTCGGCCACACCGAACGACGCGGCGGTGTCGTCACCTCCCGTGCCGCCATCTTGCGCGAGCCGCACCAGCACCGGCAGCATCGAACTCGACTTCGCCGGTGCCCGGCTGCGACTGCGAGGCGCCGTCGACCAGGAGAGTCTTCTGGGGGTGCTCACCGCGTTGCGCAGCCTCGCATGATCGGCCTGCCATCGGGCACGCGTGTGTGGCTCGTCGCCGGACATACCGACATGAGGAAGGGCTTCGACGGCCTGGCCGCCGTGGTGCAGACGGCCCTGGCGTCGAACCCGTTCGACGGCCACGTGTTCGTCTTCCGTGGCCGGCGCGGCGACATCATCAAGGTGCTGTGGTTTGATGGCCAAGGATTGATGCTGCTTGCCAAGCGCCTGGAGCGCGGTCGCTTCGTCTGGCCCCAGGCCGTCGACGGGCGCGTTGCACTGTCCGTAGCCCAGCTGTCGATGCTGCTGGAAGGCATCGACTGGCGCATGCCGACTCGCACGAGCTCACCTCAGTTGGCTGCGTAGGCAGTGTCTTCTCGGGAGTGATCCCAATGCACGCGCGCTGACCCTGTCGCACACTGAGGTCTGTGCCGCAAGACACCGACCCGATCAGCCAACTGCCCGACGACGCGCAGCTGCTCAAGCAGCAACTGCGCGCCAGCGCCAACGAGGTGCAGCGGCTCAAGCTGATGGTCGACAAGCTCAAGCTGCAACTGGCACGCCGTGTGCGCGCGCAGTTCGGCGTCTCCAGCGAGCGATTCGATCTGCAGGCCAGCCTCATCGAGCCGGTGGCGTTGGAGCAGTTGCCCGTGCGTAAGCCCAACACGCCGGCCGCCAATTCCGGCAGCGTCGACCGCAGCTTGCCAGAGCACCTGCCTCGCGAACAGCACGAGGTTCGCCCCGTCACTACTGAAGCGCATCGCGACGCCGCTGGCCAGTCCTGCGGCTGCACCGCTTGCGGCGGCCGGCTGCGCAGCATTGGCACCGACGTCTCGGAGCACCTGGAGTACGTGCCGGCTCGCTTCAAGGTCATCCGCACCGTCAGGCCCAAGCTGGCGTGCACGAAGTGCGAAGCCATCTTCCAGGCCAGCGCGCCGAGCCGGCCGATCGCGCGAGGCCTGGCAGGGCCTGCGCTGCTGGCCCACGTGGCGGTGTCCAAGTATTGCGATCACTCACCGCTGCACCGCCAGAGCCGTGTCTATTCCCGCGAAGGCGTCGAGATCGACCCCAGCACGATGGCCGGCTGGGTGGAGCAGGTTCACACCTTGTTCGACCCCTTGCTTGCGGCGCTGGGCCGACATGTCCTGCACGCGGCCAAGGTGCACGCAGACGACACGCCGGTCAAGGTACTGGCGCCAGGCGAAGGCAAGACCCGCACTGGCAGGCTGTGGGTTTATGTGCGCGACGACCGGCCCTCGGGCGACAGCGCGCCGCCGGCCGTCTGGTTCCGCTACTCGGCCGACCGCAAGGGCGAGCACCCGCAGCGCCACCTGCGTGACTTCCGCGGCATCCTGCAGGCTGATGCCTACGGGGGTTGGAACGCGCTCTACGACGGTGGCCACGTGGTCGAAGCGGCCTGCTGGGCGCATTATCTGGAGCGAAGTTTTATCCAGACCTGCGACAGCCAACACCGGCTCACACACAGGCGGCAAGCCCGTCGAACTCGACATAACGCGCGTCGGTTCATAGCGACTTCAAGAACGCAAGAAGGTCCGCCTTGGGCTTCCAGGCCTTGGCGTTCGACGGTTCAATGCCGGCCTTCTTCCAGAACGCTTGCATGGCGTCGCGCTTCATCTGCAGGTTGGTCGTGATGTATCGGCCGGTCGTTGCGACGCTCGCGTGGCCGAGGTAGTCCCGGATCACCGTCACGTCGGTGCCGGCCTGTAGCAAGGCCACGGCGCAGCTGTGCCGCAGCACGTGCGGCGTGATGTGCTTGCGCTTCAGCGTGGGGTTGTCCCGCGCCGCTGCGGCTGCGTGCTTCGTGAGCAGGTAGGCGATGCCGTCGCGTGTCATCGGGTGGCCTTGTCTGTTGAGGAACACGCACTGCTCGTCCGCACTGCGCGACATGCCGCGAAGGCGATGCAGCGCGCTGGCAGTCTCGCTCCACACAGGCAGGATGCGCTCCTTCTTGCCCTTGCCCCTCAGCCGAACCTGCCGCGGCGCGGTCAGGTGCAAGTCATCCCATCTCATTCCCGCAGCCTCGCTGACGCGGGCGCCGGAGTTGTAGAGGAACAGCAGCAGCGCGTAGTCGCGCCATCCGTCCTGCGTTCGCTTGTCGGGCATGCCGATGATCTGCCGGGCGTCTGACGGCTCAAGGTAGGTGGCCGGCCGCTGGCGGGCCTTCTTCGCCGGGATCGCCAACACCCGCATGTACTGCTGGGAGTGCGCCAGGTCGTCGCGCAGCAGGTGCTTGAAGAAGCCGCGAATCGCGGCGCGTCGGCAATTGCGTGTGGCCGCCGTGTTGGATCGCGAGGTCTCGATGTGATCCAGGAACCGGGTTACTGCGTCGGCATCGAGATCACTCAACTGCAGGCTCGCGACGCCTCGGCCGCGCTGTTCGGCAACGAACTTCAGCAGCAGCGTCAGACCGTCGCGGTAGGCGCGCACCGTGTGGACGCTGGCACCGCGCTGACGCGGGAGGTACTCAGTGAAGTACGACTGCAGATGACCGAACAGACTGCGTGACGCAGGACGGCTCATGACAGTCGCCCCTTGCCGCGTGCGTGCTGCTCGAAGCGCTGGCTCGCTAACTCCAGCAGTTCAGGCGTGGCCTTGAGGTAAACCTCGGTCCCAAGTACGTTCACGTGCCCAAGGTAGGCAGATAGCTGGGGCAACTTCGCATGAACGTCCACGCCGTCCATGGCCCACGCGGTCAGCCTGTGCACGGCGAAGGCGTGGCGGAACTCGTAGGGCCTGGCGCCGACGCGCCCACGAGCTGGCTTCAGCCCAAGATCGCGCAGCAGCCGACGCAGCACATCCGAAGCAGCGCGCAGCGTGAGCGCAGATCCGTCGCGCCGCACGAAGATCGCCTGTGTGCCGGCACCGCAGGCGGCAAGGACTTCGCCGCGGCGCCGCAGGTATACCTGCAGTTCGGCCACAAGATCGTCGCGGATCGGCAGGATGCGCGAGCGGCCCTTGCTTCGCTGAATAGTCAGTATGCGCTGACGCAGATTGAAGTCGTCGATGCGCAGCCTCGCAGCCTCGCCCAGTCGCATGCCGGTGCAATACAGGACCAGCATGAGCGCACGCAGCATCGCGCCCCACATGTTGCGGCCCTCATGCCGCGTGGCCGCCTCGATCAACGCGAGCACCTCGTCGCGACTGAAGATGTAGGGCACGAACACCGAGGCCTTGACCGGCGCGACGGCATGTTCCGGAACGAACGCGCGGGGGTCGCTACGGCGGCGGAACAAGCACAGCTGGCGCACGACGCCGAACTCGTTGCCCACCGTGACGGCCTTGCGGCCTTCGAAGCGCGTCGCCCACCGCTTTACCGCCTGCTCCAGTGGCACCGCTTGTTGGCCGTATTGCTCGAGAACGAAGCGCACGAAGCTATTGAGATCGAACTCCGCGCGCAGGTAGCGCATGCCCATGGCGCGCTTGAAAGCAAGAAACTCGGCGGCATCGCCAGCCAGGCTCGTGGCGGTAATCTTGGCGTTCATCGCGGCACCGGAAGCGAGACCTCACGCAGCGTCTGCGTGGCGATGCGAACGTAGGCCGACAGCGACTCGGTGTCGCGGTGCCCAAGGAGTTCAGACAGCACCCGAGCCTGCGTGCCGACGTCGAGTTGCCGCGCGGCATTCGAGTGACGCAGTACGTGGCTGCCCATGTAAGCAGCCTTGATGCCGGCTGCCATAGCGTGCTTGACCAAGATGTGTCGAACAGCAGAGGAGGTAGTCAGAGCCTCGAACGGCACCTTCATGCTGACGAACACATGCCGCGTGGGCGTGTTCGGTGGACGCCCCTGGCGCAGGTAGCGCGCCAACACCTTGCCCACCGCCGGTAGCAATGGCAACACGAAGCTCACGCCCGTCTTCGGGCGCGTCATCTGCAGTGTGCCGGCGCTCCAGTCGATGTCCTGCAATTGCAGGCGTATGACTTCGCCGGCGCCGAGACCATACGTGCTCATCATCAACAGCAGCGCGTGGTCGCGCAGTCCGCGCGCCGCACTCGTATCCACGGCACGCAACAGTCGCTGAACGTCCTCCCAGGGCCAGGCTCGCCGCGGGCGTTCGAACGGGGGTTGCACCGGCGAGATCACGGCGTCTGCTAGATCGACATTGACCCGACCGCTGGCCAGCAGGAAGCGCGTGAAGGATCGGACGGTGCTGGCAATGTCGGCCGTTGTGGACCGCGAGTAGCCGTGAGCGCACTGGACGAGGAACGCGTCAATGTCGGGCAGTCGCATCTGGCGCCATGTCTTGCCTGTGGCCGCCAGATGGTCGAACAACTTGCCGACATGATCGAGCTTCTTGAGAACCGTGGCCTCGGGGTTGCCACGGTGCTGAGCGAGATGCGTAGCGTAGTCACGCAAGACGTGCAAAGCAGGTGGGGGGCGGCACTTGATGCGCTTCCACAGCGGCACCGGCACTTCCATGACCTCGTAAACACGACGCAGCGCGCGCATGGAAGAACTGACCAGCCCAAGGTGGGCAACGTCAACCTCGTGCGATCGCGCGTACCAAGACCGGAAGCGAACGACCCCTTCGTGCGTCAGCTCTTGAACTTCGACAAGACCAAGGTCAGTGCAGTAGCAGCGCAGGCGATCGATCCACAGCAGGTAGTGCTGCGCGCTGGCCTCGCTGATGCTGTGATCGGCGCGCCACGTCCGCAAGAGGACCTGCGCCGGCGGCAGGCGCTCGACTCTCGGCGAACTGGTAGATCGGGTGACCATCTGATCGTCATACGCCTACCGTCGCGGATCGGATGCCACGACCCATCGCACCCATCGGCGTTATGCCGAGCAACGCTCCCGGACGATCCCCTGCTATGACCTGGGACCAAAGGCGTCAGTCTCTGGATAAAACTTCGCTCCAGATAATGCGTCTTATGCCGAGCTTGGCATAAGGCCCACGCGAGACGGCCGTGGTGGGACCTGTACGAACAGCACCGTGATGACACCGGGCTGGCAGCTCAGGCGCTTCAACACATCCAGGGGCTGTATGCGGTCGAAGCGGATATCCGCGGCAGTCCACCCGAAGTACGGCGCCAGCAGCGGCAGGCCCGGGCCGGCCCCTTGCTGGAGAAGCTGCAGCTCTGGCTTCAGGGTGTGCTGACCCAGGTGTCGACGAAGTCGGAGCTGGCCAAGGCGGCCCGCTACAGCCTGGCGCGCTGGAAGGCGTTGACGCGCTACGTGGACGACGGACGCATCGAGATCGACAACTCGGCGGCTGAGCGCGCGCTGCGCGGCGTGGCGCTCGGGCGCGGCAACTACCTGTTCATGGGCTCGAACGCGGGCGGTGAGCGCGCGGCGTCGATGTACAGCTTGATCGAGACGGCCAAGCTCAACGGGCTCGACCCCGAGGCCTATCTGCGTGACGTGCTGCAGCGTATTGCCGACCATCCGGTGAACCGGATCGACGAACTGCTGCCGTGGGCGATCGCCACGCAGCAATGGCTACCATGCGCGGCGTGAAGCCCAGCAGGCCGCGCCGTGACGACATTCATGCGCAGCTGGTGATTACATCGCTGGCTATATGAGCGAGCCAGAAGCACTCGGCGTCACGGCTGCCACCTATCCCGGGACATCAATGCTGTTACCAGTCCAGACCCGCATACGCGCGCCGCGCGCCGCGAGAATTTTGTGCCTGCTAGCTATTCTTAAATTGGGCGTTGGTCACGCAACGACGACTGTTTGCTCGCACGAGGAAAGCCAGCGCTTCCACTACGGAGATAAGTCAACGCTGCTTTTCAAAACGGGCAAGCCGGACTTCAATGACGCCGCCGAGTCAATGTTCATGGCCTTCGGTCGCAAAAGTGGCATGAACTACAGCGCGGTTGGCCCTACCAGCTTGCGCGGAAAGATTCAACCCAACTCCTTTACTGTGCTTATGCAAAGCACTCCATCCTTCGACGTCTTGATCACGATTGAGGCAGCAGGTAGGCCAGGAGTGGCACGGGCCACCATCTCAACGTTTTCCTTCTCCTGCACAGCAACCGAGGACTGGCGCCCGTATTGGGCAAAACTCAAATCGTATTTGGCCGTACAACACCTCGAGCTCGTCCAAGGCAAGATGAAGTAGAGACTTCGAAAATCATTCCAATCGCGCGAAGCTCGCCAACCGCGATGAACTGGACTGCAGGCAGCAGGACGCAGTCAAGAGGGCGGTGACTCCACGCTTACCAACGGAAGCGAGGGAGTCCGCCTGCATGATTCTTCTCACCGCAATGCGGGTGCGAGGTGTGAGCTCAGCATCGGCAACGTAGCCCACGATGCGATGGCCTTGAGCTCCCCAGGCCCAAGCGCCTGGGCTCCCCACCAGCGCCGACGCCGCCAGGCAAAGACCGACAAGTCCGCGCATCACGAGGGCATCGTAGTCAGGGGCTTTGCTGAGGACCTTGCTCCTCAGACTTCGCGCTCAGTTGCGCAGCCGCCGCCACGGCACATTGCCACGTCCACCAATGACGTTGGGTGTGATCGTCGACGTAGCTGCCGTCAGGTCGCTTGGTGAGGTTCACGCTGCGGCGGTTGGCGTCCCGCGACTCGACGAAGTAGGTCTCGAAGAGTGCTTCGTGAACTGAGCGCTGATCAGATCTCATGACACCTCGTTCCACTAAAGGACCAGCCTCTCAAACGGCGTCAGAGCGGCTTGGCTACCGCTGATGCGATGCGCTCTGCCGAGGCCTGCTGGGCTTCGAGTACAGACAGTAGACCGTGAATCCGTCCGGAGGCATGCGCACCGTCACTATCGTCGTGCCGAGGTCGACCGCCTTCGCCGCTGCGGCGCTCTTCGCCACACTCGTATCAGCGAACGCCGAGACGCCGTTCGAACCGGGAAACTTGAATCGGTTGCCTGGCGACATAGTCACATGTTCGCAGACCTTTGCTATGGCGGCCAGGTCGACGGAACACAACGTCGCCGAGATGCGCAGATAGCGGCCGGGTCTCAGACGCTATCTGCGTATGGCGTGAGTAGCAACACGATCATGGCGTCCTTCATATCCTCTGGAATGGACTTACCGAATACGCAGTGGATCGACGCCTTCGGCTTCTTCATGGAAACCTTGTGCCACTTCTGCGACAGTCCTTGCCCTTCGAAGTTGAGTCGCTGCACAGCACCCGCGGCCAGGTTCTGCTTGAGCAACCCGGCTTGGCTGCTCGCTTGAGCATCTTGAATAGTCGTCTTCTCTAGCTTGCCTAGCAGCCAGTCGTTGAAGTCGCTGGTCAGGCTTAGGGTCGTCGTCGTAGGCGGAGTCTTCTTCTTGGGCGCTGGCGCGGCAACGGCCGCGGCGGCGGCGCCGGCGGGCAAGGCGGCAGCGGCCGCAGGAGCTGGCGCGGTCGCTGCAACAGTTGGAGCTGCCGTGGTGAGCGACTGCTCCGGCTTCACGAAATGCCGACCTTGAACAACGATGGCGGATGCCCACGTCTCCTTGGAAGCATCGAACTCTTTCAGCGATTTGTCCTTCGCGACCAGTACCAACTTCGCTCGGTACGCCATCACGGACGGCGGGGCCACGGGCTCACCGATCCGACCAACTCGCTGGGTGAGAGCCTCCTGCCTGGCCAGCGCCACGATAGGCTTCAGCCGCGCCACTCGCCTCAAGTTCGCCTTTCGGGCAGTTAAATCAGATAGCTGCGGGGTCGTTGGATTGACCAGATCCCACTTCGCCAGGAAGTACTTGCGCACCCCGCCAACGGTCATCCCAACGAGGTCTGACACACCGCTGCCTCCAGCTGATCGGTAAAAGGCAAGGGCCACGTCGCTGATGGGTTGCGGCACGCTTCGGAGACAAAGAACCGACGTCTTCTGGCTGCTGTCCGGTCGGGCCAAATCGCAGGTCTGATCGATGACGAGGAGGAACTCTGTCGGCTGCCCATGATCGTCAATACGCGCAAAGAGGTCGCCAAGCTCCACGGCGCCACTCACAGTGGCGGCGATGTCATCGGTCACATCCAACCGCATGACGGAGCGCACGTACATGTCCGCCAGTCGGCTGCCAGGTGGCACTGTCCCGGGGAATGCACTGTGTCCAATAAGCTCGGGAAGCTTGGCGCTCATGGCGGCGCGCACCTTGCGATCCTCGAGCAGTCCGCTTGCCAGCGTCTCGGACACCAGCCAAGACAGGTAGTCAGGCAGTTTGGCCTCCTCGACGGCTAGTTCGGCTTCTTGCAGTAGCGCCAACTCGGTCGGTTCAATCCTGGCGAGGTCATGCCGAAGCGAGGTCGCTGCTCGGATGGCGCCCAACCAGAACTCGTCCAATACATGTGCCCAACCCTGCTTGCCCTGGTAGCCCTCCAGCATGCGCCTCATCTTCGGCACAAGGTGGTCACGAATCTTGGCCTTCTCAATGAAGCAGAAGAAGTCCGCCCGCAGCCCTGTCGCCTCCTTGAATGGGGCCTGCTGATCTTCAGCACCGGGTCGGGAGGACATCAGCACAACCAGCGGGTACTGCTTTAGCTGATCTTCTTGCCTGGCTTTGATGATCAGATGCGCGAGCTGTGCGGCACGGTTTAACGATTTCTCGGCGTCGACCTCACCCTTCAAGTAAAAGTCCAGGAAGATGACCTGGCAGTTGCTGACGTCAACCAGGTCGGGGTCGAATCGTGGGACCTTCGAGATCTTCCACTTCTGGGTTTTCAGGAATGCTTCCAACCCCTTGAGATCGTCGTGCTTCTGAGCGACCTCATCGGCATAGTCGCGAAACAGCGTGTCCAACAGCCAAGCCCACGTCGCTCGCTCTCGCAGGGTCCACAGGTCAACAACGACCTTGGGGTCCTGGAGCAAGTCGTCGACGTGCTTAGGAATACTCGGGTTGAGATCCCGGTTGAATCGCTTTCTGACCTGAGCCAGCTTCTTGACGTCATCAAGCAGCGCGTCTTTGAAGCGCGTTGTGGCTTCTCCGTCAATGTCCATGGGGTCTGCCGGCGCATAGGCGTCGTCGATCACCATCACGTTCTTCAGCGGTTTAACGACCGCTTGTTCAAGAACCTCCATCCCTTGCTCCTCCGTAACTCACAACGAACCCATGATGAATCCGATCGTCATCTGGTTCCGAAAGTGCGATCTCCATCGCATTTCCCTCGGCCAGCTTCCGCGCGATGTACAGCCCCATCCCACGCCCGTCTTCGGGCTTCGTGGTGAAGAAGGCGTTGAAAACTTCGTCGCCCCGGTCTTCTGGAATGCCGGGCCCGTTGTCCAAAACGCTGAACGTGTTGGACGCCCGATCAATAGCGAATGAGATAACCGGATTGAACTTCCTCGCAGTGGCCTGAAGCTTCATCCAATACACCGCGTTGCCGACGAAGTTGTCAACGATCTGCAGAACCTGACCCCGCACAGCTCTGATCATCACCGGTGCCTTGCCGATACCGGCGAGATCAGGGGTAATCAAGTGGCGCTCGAACTGAGGCTCATGCATCTCCACAACGTCTCTGAGCAACTGCAAAAGATCGAACGATTCTTTGCGCTGCCTGCCGGGTGTCGAGAGCGGGTCCAAGACGCGAATCCGGCGTTCCAGCGTACTGAGTTGGTCACGCAGCCCACGCAGCCGGCGCGTCTCCGCCGCGTTGTTCGGCTTGTAACCCTTCAACAGTTCAAGCGCGTTGGTCGACAAGCGAGCGAGCTCGTGGAATATGAACTCGGTCATCAGACCGACACCGGCTAGATGTACGTATTTATCGATGTCAGCTTCATACGCTTTGACGGTCAGCTTGGACCGCTCCCACGCCTCGGACATGTCGGTCATGCGCGCGAGCAAGGTGTTGATCGCAGTGATGTCTTCTGGATCCTTCACCCTCGAACGCAAATGCTGAACCTGCTTGAGAGCCTGCCGCTGGGCCTCTTCAAGCCGTTTCTCAAGCTTTGGAAACTCCTTGGTCGCCGACTCATCCTGCGAGTCCTCGACTGCATCCAGGAAGGACTTGAACTCCACCATAAGTACATGGCGAAGAAGCGTAATGAGCGCCGCTTTCTCCTCGGTATCGCGCAGGCCCTCACGATTAGTTTGGTCCTGAAGGTGAGGATTGGCCTTGCTGGAAATCCGGACCGCGCCCACAAGCTGCTTCCGGTTCATCTTGTAGCCTGTGGACGCAAGCGCCGTGCCGTCTAGGTCCAGCCAGTCATCACGAGGCTCTGCGTAGGGATACACGCGGTAGTGGTCGCGATATAGGAGCAAGCCACCGCCCCAGAGCTTCAGCCAGAGCAGCGCAGCGTCATAGCCGTCCGGCTTATCCAGTCGCAGCTTCTGTCTGTTGAACCAATGAGCCTCCATCTCAAACGGGCCTAGAGTAGCCAAACCCTGAATGAGCGTGCCCGCTGGCTGAAAATGCTCACCAGACCTCGGACGCTTTGCCTTCAACGTCAAGGCGCTGAGGAGGTGGATGCCCGAAAGGCTGAACGTCTTCGTGCGGCCAAATGTCTTGTAGACGACCTCGCCGGCGAAAACCGGCTCGCCATCCCTGTCGAAGGAAAAGTTGGCAGTGCACTTGGCATGAGCAAAGGTGAGCTGTCGAGACTGGAAAGACGGAATGTCGACAGCTTGGTTGTTGAAGTAGAGGCGAACGTTAGGTCGCGCGAAAGTGTCGAGGAACGGGTCGACCAGCTTCGCGAAGTCAGTCCGAGCTAGCCCCTCCAACTTCTCGCTGGACCACTCATTCGTCAGGTTAGACATTCGAATGACGGTACCGTGGTCTGCCGGCTTCGCCTTCTTTGGGCCGGTTCGCGGCGCAGCGGGGAAATCGTCAAGGTTGAGGTACGGGTTGCGCTTGATGACCGCCCAATCGATCAGCAACTCGTGCAACTCCCGTTCACCCTTCTTCGAGGTGAGGACATGGAGCTGGTCGCCCAACCGCACCGCAGACAGGCGGCCGATGCCTTTTTCTCCAAGAACCGTGTGCGTACTGTCGCGCTGGCGATCGTCGAGCCGGTGCGTCGTACCGATCGTCAGATACACGCCCCCGAGATCGTCGAATGACATGCCGCTGCCGTCATCCTTGATCTCGATCCAGTTGAAGCGCGTGTAGGCTTCGTCTAGTGCCTTGACTCGATCGCCGCCTGCCGATGCGAGGGCCGCCGCGACGAAGGCTTCCCTGTCCTGCTCCGCGGCGGACAGCTCCAAGTTCGGAGCAAGCATCGCGGTGAGCGCTTCGTCGGTCACCCGCTCCTTCCGGCGCGCGGCCGCTTCTAGCTTCTGCCGGCAGCTCAGGTAGTCACTACGAGCGATCGTCACGCGGACCGACACCTCGATCCGTGATGCACGGGCATCGAGTGAGTTCTTAACGAGCTCGTAAATCGCGATCTGGTCGGAGCTGATCAGCTCCGCGCCCAGTTCGAGAAGTACGCGTGCTTTGACGGTTATGCCCACGAGCTATCACCAATCTGTTGAGCAGCACGCCGCTCCAGGCCAAGCTTGACCCCTAACCACTGCGGCAATGCTATAGCTGACAGACCAGACAACCCTGATCGTCGTCGTCCTCGGGTGCCTCGACTTCGACGTCTTGTGCGAAGACCTCAGCCAGCGTCGCGTTCTCTTTGCGAGCAACTTTGCGCTCGATCCGGATGACGTGCTCGCGTTTGATCTGCTCCATCCGCGCCGGCTGTTCGAGCTCGGCCAGGCTTTCGTTTGAGCTCCACGTGAAGAAGTTGCCTGTCTTCTCGTACGGGCGCTCATATTCCTTGGCCTTTTGATAAAGGTCTGGATACGTCTCCTTCAACCTCACCCATTCGATCTTCTGCTGATAAAAGCAGAAGTAGCAGCCGGACCTGGTCCGGCCCCACTTGGTGTACGGGGGCATGCCCACACCAGATGTGCGAAGGATGCCCTCGATGTCACGCAGCACCAGCCCGTCGTCGCGGAACGGATAGACGGGCTTGATGTTCGGCTTGTGGCTGATATAGCCGCTGCGCTCTTCATCAGCTCGCAGGCCAACGTAGTTGATGACCTCTTCGTCACCGCAATGTTGTTCAAAGGGCTTCAGCTTCAGGGCACGCGTGCACCAGCGTCGATGGTTGGAAGGGATCATCCCGCCATACATCTCGTACCAATGATCAAATCCGACATCGGCATTGAGACGGGTGACCTCTTTGCCCAGATAGCTGGAGATACGCTCCAGGTACTCGTAGGTCTCCGGCAGCTCTTTACGGGTGTCGCTGAAGATGTACTCCATCTCAGGAACACGGTCTCGCATGTAAATGGCCAGCGCAGCGCTGTCCTTCCCGCCTGACAAACTCAGGATGTGTCTAACTCGCTTTTCGGTCGGCATCGGCCCCTCCCTGAGATACACCGGACTCAATGGACGCTTGAAGGTCGGCGAGCGCCTGCGCCAGCGCTGCTGCCGCCAGCTTTGCATCGCCACGGGCTTCCTTTTCCAACAGCGTCGTCACCGTCCTCGCCAGCTTTGTTGACTTTTCTGTGGCCGCGACAAACAACGACGATTCCAGGCCTCCCGATCGCGTGAGGGTAACTCCTACGAAACGCTCTGCCTCGCGGGGCACTTTGCCGCGCTGGATCACGTACCGCAACCAACGTTTGTACTGAGCACAGAGCTCGTGCAACAGCGGGACGAACTTCCCCATTGTGTCGTCCGTCCAAGTGTCCAGAGGCTTATGGACGATGAGACTACCGATGGAGTCGAGCCACTTTTCATCGGTAAGCGAAAGGTCGGTGCAACGCAGGACAAAACTTTTCAGCTTGACGTCGCCCAAATCGGAGGCGGCGCCTGCGCATTCCGCCTGGAGCTGACTCCGCACGTGCCCCAGTTTCCCCGTCATCTCGAAGGCAATACCAACCTCCTGAGTGATCTGCTCCTGAAGCTTTCGATGGGCAGTACCAAGCTCGGAGAGGACGCGCGTCAACCACGCGCCCAGAACCTCGTTGGTCCCACTTTCTTGATGCAGCTTCGGAAGCGAGCCTGTCAGCAGCTCGATGGGGTCGGACGCCTTCTCAAGCGCGGTTCGAACGAGCGATGCCTCCTTCGAAATCCGCCCCGTCTGCATCGCGAAATCAGGCAGCCGTCGTCGCCACAGATAGAGGCTCCTCGCGAGTTCGAGGAAAGTCAGTTGCCCGTCAACGGGACATCCGATGGACGACAGCACCGACTGGTAGGAGAACAACAACGACGAGCTCGCCTCGCTCCCCTCAAGCTCCCTGATCTCGAAGGAGCCGGGGTTCTTGAACATCCGCTGCAGGAGTTCGTATGTGACCTCCAGCTGCAATGTCCCTCGATCGAACAGCGCCGACTGACTTCTGCGGATGAGCAAGTAGGCAGCGAGCCAGATTCCTGCGGGCCCCGCGCGCACGCCAAAGGGGGGAGCCGCGAGCGCATCCAGCACTCCCTGCACAGTGGGTGCCGGCTTCGCTTGAAGCAACTCGGAAATTCGATTCCAGAGCGGCGTGATGTTGATCGGAGCGTCCGCGCTCGGGTCTACCAAAGACCAGTGGCCGTCCGCCTCCTTCCAGAGCCCGGTTTCACGGAACAGCGTGTGATGAATCAGCCGCTCAGGAGGGAAATCAGTGGGCTTGCAAATAGGCGCAGTCGTGTCGCCGCCTAAGATGACCTCGAACATCCGCTGGCGAGCCAAGACGATGGCCGATGGAGGACGATCCTTGTTGATCAGTTCGTTGACCAGCCTCGGCGAGTCGGGATAGACCTTGTCAAAGAGCCATGAGGCTAGCTGACTGAGGTTCATCTGCTGGCTCCGCGCGACCGCCTTGCCCTGGTGCCAGTACTGAGGACCGACACGGCCGGCCACGGGCAAAAGTTGCGAAAGCACAGAGCGCTCAACGGACTCGCGGACGACTTGAAGACGACCTTCGACGTACTGGCTGGTCCAAGGATCGAGACGCTTTTGATCAACCTCTCGCTGAACAGCGAGCCAGATGGCGTACTCGGCAAGCGCAGCGCGCCCTTCAGGCTCAAGCGTGAGGACCGCCGATAGCAACAGCGGGTCCTTCTCGGACTTGACTGCTGACTTGGCCTCTTCTTCAGCGTCGGAGCCCTTGACCGCAATGATTAGTTTCAGCCATGCATCAGGAACGAGTTCGTCAGTCTTGGTCTTCGGACGCTTCGGCCAAGCCGTCGCGGTGCCGGCAAGAACCCCCATGGTCCTGATGGTGCCCGTTTGGTCGTAATGCTTGTTTGCGACGATCAAGCGCTGCGACATCGCATGGGACAAGCCAGCGACGGCCAGTTGGCCCTCGTCTTTGGCTGCCGCCTTTTCGTAAACGGCATCAATGTTGACCGCATCAGAAACGGCAAACGTATATCCCGTCGCTCCTCTCCGAAGTAGAACGCCTCGGGCGATCAGTGCTTCGCAGCATGCTGCTGTCGCACCGGTTGAACCTTCACCCAAGGCGAACGCGATCAACTGTGGAGTGATCGGCAGAGCCGCGCCCATGCCCAGCAACTCCAGCACAGCAATCGCTTTCAGCACGCCCACAGACAGAGGCTCAAACTCTTGTCGATCAAGCGTGGCCAGGGCAAAAACCCAGCGTCGCTCCGCGCCCACATCTCGGAAACGGAGACTGTGCCCTTGGGAGACGAAGTCGAACAGTTCGGGAAGTCGGAACCAACATTCCGCCGAGCTCTCATGCCGCTGCGCGAAGTCCCGCAAGCCATGCAACTCGCCGCCCCGCAGGAAAGCATGGAAGGAACGCTCGCTTTGGCCGTATCGCTTCGATACGAGAGCCAGGCACAGTAGCGTCAGCGGGTGTATCGGATAGAGACGAGCGGCGTGCTTGAAGAGCGAGCGATCAGCCTCGCCAGTCGCCCGAAGAACGCCCAACTTCTGTGCCTCTGCAATCAGCGCATTGGCGGCCTCGGACAGGGGCCGGTCAGCGGTGATCGCTGGCTTTGCTCCCAACGCGTGAGCTGCAAAGTGGGCATACCTTTCGACTGGCTCGTCGAAGGCCACTTCGTCGAAGCGCGAGGCAATCTTGTGCCATTCATCTGCAAGAGAGCGGCCAACGCCCGCGGCATAGCTGGAAAAGTGCTGATGCAGCATGACCACGATGGCCAGCTTGTCATCACCCCGTGTACAGGCGCGTTCGGCAATCTGCTGCAACGCTATCAGGTCACCTTCCTCAGGGCGAAGGGCTGCATGCTCAACGAACTTGCCGACCTCGTCGATCAACAAGAGGATGCCGCCGTACCCTTCACCCTGCGCAACAGCAGCCAGATCAGCCGCGATGTCTCCCGCCGAGGCATTGAACGGCGCACCTTTGTACGTCCCGGCCGGCAAATCCAGCGCCTTGCGCATTGAACCGGCTGACTTGGTTCGCCATGCAGCCAGAGCCTTGGATGCCGAACTGGCAAGGGCACTGCCCAGCGAGTTGCGGGAGCCGACGATGGCGATGGGCATGCGGCGGCTACCAGCAAACAGCGCAGCGACCTTGGGGGCCGACGCAGCGACCAGGTCGTAGGTCGCAGGGAATGCAGCCTGACCAGCCGACAGCTGAGACAAAACCACTGCCAGAGCCGTCTTGCCGCTGCCGTACGGGCCTACGACTTTCCAAGCACGTTGCGACGCTTGATCCGCCAGACCGGTTCCGATTTGCTTCAGTGCAGCCGAGGCTGCAGCAGTCACCATGTACCCGCTAATTGCCGAAGGATCTTGGATGTCGCGATCTAGCGCAGCGGACCGGGTGTGATTGCCGTCAAGAGACAGCCCTTCGATAATCAATTTAGACATGTGCTGCCTCTTTGGTCTGCAGCATGTACTGCGCGTTCAGCTTGCTCGCGTCCACCACAATGCTCTGCGTGTCAGCGGTATCCACAAATCGGATAGCGTCCGGCCATGTCTCGCACAATAAATCGACGAACAGACGGAGCTGCGACTCGTCAAGCCGAAACACTGCACCAGGCGATCCCACCCCATGGAGCAGGAGTTGCAGGTCAGCTGACTTGCCACTGGGCATGCTTGTCACGAACTCCACAACCGCGATGCCGAATACCCTGCAGCTGAGGCCTACAGGCGCACGAGCCGATGTGTCGAAGACCGCTCGGCCGTCGTCACTCTTGCTCACGCGAAGCAGTCGCAGGTCTTGCAACGGGCTCCACGACGTATCGTCGATGCCGCGCTCTTCTTGGTAGTACGACTGGATGAAGATGCTCGCATGCTGCTCAAGCGTGGTCTGCGCCAGCGGGCGGGCGGCGCCTTCACTTCGCCGCGCGAGCGCTTCGACCAGTTGCCTCTTCTCGAAGCGGATCAACTTGCCATCCGCGAACACTTCGCGCCAGGCTGCTGCGCCGCCCTTGACGCAGAGATACCAGTGGATCAGCCAGAGCGATTCGAGCGACTCCAGGTAGGTGTCCCAAGGAGCATCGCCACCGAACAAGAGCCGCCCAACCTCACCAGGTTCGTGTCCGCCCTCGTCAGCTACCCTAAGAACGCCGGCGGCCTCGCTCCAGAACGACAGTGACTTGACCATGTTCCGGCCGATACCCAGGACTTGGATAGCCCGCTCTTCATCGCGCAGGAGCCCTGGGTCGCTACTGATAGCGCGATACACCTTGGGCAGCCAACCGTATCTGCACACGAAAGATTCATGCCCTGAGTACCTCTCTGCCACCTTGACATCCGTCATGTCTTAGCCTCACCTGATCTATTTATGAGCAGCCTGGCTGCTGTACTTCCGTTTCGCCCCAACTGGCGGGCTCCGGCATCATCGATCACCGCGTCAAGCAGTCGACGAAACCGTGCAGCGTTGATGCATTGGGCATCGTTAAGGCTCTGTCTAGCCCTATTCGATTGCGATGGTGTTTTGAAACTCGCCCAGAGTTTCATCGCGATCAAACAAGATGTCGCCGTAGGTCTTGTTGTAGGGAACTCCCTCAAACTTTTCGAAGTCGAATAGCTTTTGGTCCATCATGTGCGACGGGACGATGTTGGTCATTGCCGAGAACATGCTGCGCAGACGTTGAGGATGCGCCCGATCCCATCCCTGCAGCAGTTCTTTCATGGCCTGACGCTGCAAGTTGGGCTGCGAACCACAGAGGTTGCAGGGGATGATCGGAAACTGCATAGCTGCGGCGTACTTCTTGATGTCCGCTTCCTTGCAATAGGCAAGAGGCCGAATCACGATGTTGCTACCGTCGTCCGACTTCAACTTCGGAGGCATGGTCTTGATGCGTCCGCCGAAGAACATGTTCAGCAGCAGCGTTTCGAGAATGTCATCGCGGTGGTGGCCGAGAGCGATTTTTGTAGCTCCAAGCTCTTTGGCGGTGCGGTACAAGATGCCGCGACGCAGGCGAGAGCAGAGTGAGCAGGTAGTCTTGCCTGGCGCTACCTTCTCTTTGACGATGCTGTAGGTGTCTTGCTCGACGATCCGAAAGGGGATGTTGCGCTCTGCGAAGTAACGCGGAAGTACGTCCTCCGGGAAGCCAGGTTGCTTCTGGTCCAAGTTCACGGCGATGACGTCGAACTTGATGGGCGCCACATGCTTGAGGTACAGCAGTGTGTCCAGCATCGTGTAAGAGTCGGCGCCACCGGACATGCAGGCCATGATCAGGTCGCCGTCCTTGATCATGGTGAAGTCCTGGATCGCGCGGCCAGTGAGCCGGCGGATCTTCTTCTGAACCCCTTGTTCAGAGTTGGACAAGCTAGGCGCCTCACGCCGCAGGAACGCCTTCTCATGCACCTCGGGGTGCTGCGGATGGGTGCTGGCTAGGGGTTCGAGGGTATTCATGGGCATGTCTTCCTGAACCTTAGATTGTCAGCGATGCGCGGCCGGGCATGCCCTCGCGTGGGCGATAAACGGCGGCGCCGCCGTTCTGAAAGCGTCAAGTTCACCTGCTAGCCCTCCCAGCGATGACGATTCTTGTCAATTCCTGACCTTTGTCACCTTGTCATTTCTGACAGGGTACCCCCTTTCCATGGCGCAGCCCGACGGACGCCGACCCTGTACCAAGTGGGTTGTATTCCAATATGCAAGGACAGCTACGCGATGCTGGACATCCTGCTCAACCTGCAGGTGCGCGCGCCGATCAAGTTCAGCCTCATCGCCGTCAACCTCGACCAGAAGCAGCCCGGCTTCCCCGAGGAGGTGCTGCCCAACTACCTGCGCTCGCGCGGCGTGGACTTCCACATCGAGAACCAGGACACCTACGCCATCGTCAAGCGCCTCATCCCTGAGGGCAAGACCACCTGCAGCCTGTGCTCGCGCCTGCGCCGCGGCATCCTGTACCGCGTGGCGGGCGAGCTGGGTGCCACCAAGATCGCGCTGGGCCACCACCGCGACGACATGGTCACGACGCTGTTCCTGAACATGTTCTTCGGCAGCCGCCTGAAGGGCATGCCGCCCAAGCTGGTCAGCGACGACGGCAGGAACGTCGTCATCCGCCCGCTGGCCTACGTGAAGGAACCCGACCTGGTGCGCTGGGCCGAGCACCGCGAGTTCCCCATCATTCCTTGCAACCTCTGCGGCAGCCAGGAGAACCTGCAGCGCGTGCAGGTCAAGGCCATGATCAACGAGTGGGAGAAGCGCTACCCGGGCCGCATCGACAACATCTTCACAGCCATGGGCAACATCGTGCCCTCGCACATGATGGACAAGAAGCTGTTCCCGTTCGAGACCATGAAGGCCACCGGCGTGGCCGATGCGGGCGGCGACATCGCCTTCGACGACGATGAAAGCTGCGCGACACCTTCGCCGGCCTCGGTCATCACGCTGCAACGCTGATTTACATCAGGGCAATCTGGGCGGGTCAGAATCCCTCTATCACCACGATGGAGGTGCCCCATGAACCGCCGCCTGATCCTCACCACCCTCGCCGCCGCCACGGTCGCCGCACTCGCCGGCTGCAGCGGGCCGTACACCATCTCTGCCGACGTCTCCAGCTACGGCAACTGGCCCGCGGACCGCAAGCCCGGCACCTACGCCTTCGACCGCCTGCCCTCGCAGCAGCACAGCGAGGAAGCCACCAAGCGTGAGACCGCGCTGGAGGAGGCTGCCAAAGCTGCCTTGGAGAAGGCCGGCTTCAAGCCCGCGGCCGACGCCAAGAGCGCCGACGTGCTCGTCACGCTGGGTGCCCGGGTCACCGCCTACGACCCCGTGCCCTGGGACGACCCGCTGTGGTGGCGCTGGCGCGGCCGCCTGTTCTCACCGCGCTATGGCTACGCCCCCGGCTGGAGCGGCTGGGGCTGGCGCCAGGACCCCTTCTTCGACCGCCGCTACGACCGCGCTGTGGCCCTGCTGGTGCGCGACCGGGCCAGCGGCGAGGCGCTGTTCGAGACCCATGCCAGCAACGAAGGCATGACCATGGGCAGCGAGGCCTTGCTGACGCCGCTGTTCGACGCCGCGCTGGCCGAATTCCCGCAGGTCAACCCGAAATCGCACCGCGTCAGCGTGCAGGCCGTCAGATAGCCCACCCCCTGCCGGCTTTGCTGGCCTTGCAGGCCGAGTCGAGCCCGCGGCTCGACTCGTCGCCAGACACAAACGACACGCCGTTCGCCCCTGGCCTCAGCCCCTCAAGGGGGTGCCGCCAGCGGCCCGGCCAGGCCAGTTGCGCGGCCGCCGCCGAGTAGTGCACCGCGGCGTCACTTTCTCTGATGACACGATGGGCTGACCATAATCGCGGCTTTGCACAAGAAGTCGGCAAGGCAGGCATGGCGCTCAACATCGTGATCATGGCGGCGGGCAAGGGAACCCGCATGAAGTCCGCAACACCCAAGGTGTTGCACAAGCTGGCGGGGCGCTCCCTGCTGGCCCATGTGCTGAAGAGCGGCGAGCCGCTGGCCGCCGCCACGCGCATCGTCATCACGGGCCACGGTGCCGAGCAGGTTGAGGCCGCCGTTCAGGCCGAGGGCATCTCCTTCGTGCGCCAGATGCCCCAGCTGGGCACCGGCCACGCCATCCAGCAGGTTGTGCCCGCCCTGGTCGGCGAGGGCACCACGCTGATCCTCAACGGTGACGTGCCCCTGATCGAGACTCCCACCGCCAAGGCGCTGATCGAAGCCTGCGCCGGCCACGCGCTGGTGCTGTTGACAGTGGACCTGTTCGACCCCACCGGCTACGGCCG
This sequence comes from Burkholderiales bacterium, assembly GCA_016195825.1. Lineage (GTDB taxonomy): Bacteria > Pseudomonadota > Gammaproteobacteria > Burkholderiales > Burkholderiaceae_C > Pelomonas. The sequence goes on from JACPYV010000040.1 coordinate 110,440, forward strand.
CATCATCCGCAACAAGGACGATGGCGGCGTGCTGGCCATCGTCGAGCACAAGGACGCCACGCCTGAGCAGCGCCTCATCCACGAGGGCTACAGCGGCATGATGGCCGCGCCCACCACGGCGCTGAAGTGCTGGGTCGGCCAGTTGAACAACAACAACGCTCAGGGCGAGTACTACCTGACCGACATCGTTGCGATGGCCGTTGCCGAAGGCTTGCCCGTGCTGGGCATCAAGGCCGGCAGCGAGACCGAGGTGCTGGGCGTCAACGACCCCGTGCAGCTCGCGCAGCTGGAGCGTGCGTTCCAGGCCCAGCAGGCCGAGGACCTGATGCGCGCCGGCGTGCGCCTGGCCGACCCCGCCCGCTTCGACCTGCGCGGCACGCTGACCCACGGCCAGGACGTCGACATCGACGTGAACTGCGTGTTCGAGGGCGACGTGACGCTGGGCGACAACGTGCGCATCGGTGCCAACTGCGTGATCCGCAACGCCAGAATCGCCTCGGGCGTGCGCATCCACGAGTTCACACACATCGATGGCGAGAAGCAGGGCGCCAGCGTCGGCGAGGGCGCGCTGATCGGCCCGTTCGCCCGCCTGCGCCCCGGCGCACAGTTGGGCGCCGAGGTGCACATCGGCAATTTCGTCGAGATCAAGAACTCGACGCTGGCCGACGGCGCCAAGGCCAATCACCTGGCCTACCTGGGCGATGCGACCGTGGGGGCGCGCGTCAACTTTGGCGCCGGCTCCATCACCGCCAACTACGACGGCGCCAACAAGCACCGCACCACCATCGGCGACGATGTGCACGTAGGCTCCAACTGCGTGCTGGTCGCGCCCGTCACGCTGGGCAACGGTGCCACGATTGGCGGCGGATCGACGATCACCAAGGACGTCAACCCCGGCGACCTGGCCGTGGCGCGCGGGAAACAGGTCGCCCTGACCGGCTGGACCCGCCCGACCAAGAAGCGTTGAATAGCCAGTCCGACGTGACTTTGTTCCGAGGATTGCGCCGCGCCGCCCTGGTTGAGGGGGCGCCAGCCGCCCCGGCCCGCCATTAGGATGACCCTGCCTCACAAACCCGCTGTACGCATGGCCCACGAACTCGACTTTGCCGCGCTCTCGCTTGACGATGCCGTCCCGGCCGACCTGGGCGCCTGCGAGGCATTGGAAGCGCGCCAGCAGCAGGACGCACGCAACCGTGCGCTGGAGCTGAAGGCCCAGGCCTGCGAGAACGCCGCCGAGGCCTGCTTCTACCTTGCCCGCAGCCTGGGCGCTGCGCGAGACCTGCCCCAGGACGGCGAAGCCAGCCTGGAGCTGCTGTTCCAGCTGATCGGCGCGCTGGCCGACTTGCCCACCGACATCGCCGTCGCGCCGCTGCCCGAAATCGTCGGTGGCCGCGATGACGGCATCACCGAACTCTGCCTGCAGCTCGAAGCCGCTCGCGAAGTGACCGAAGAGGCGCTGATCGACGCCGAACTGGCACCCGCCCGCACGCAGTTCTGCCACTGAACCCGCACTGCACGACGCAAAAGGCGCCCAACTGGGCGCCTTTTGCCTTCAGGGACGGGACTCAGCCGCCCGTCTGAGCACTGCCCAGCGCCGCCACCGGCGGCAGCGTCAGCCGGTTGTCGACCGCCTTCACACCCGAGGTGGCCGAGGCCACGACGGTGGCGCGTTCCCGGGCCTGGGCATCGGGGGCCTGGCCTTCGAGCTTGACGACCCCGTGATCCGTGCTGACCGCAATCGGCACGGCGGACAGCACGGCGTCGGTCGACAAGGCCATGCGGACCTGGACGGTGATGCCGCTGTCCTCGGGCTCCGCGGCCTGCGGTTGCTGCTGGGCCAGTGGCGGCACGACGGGGGCGGTCGTTTCGGGCACTGCGGTGGGCGGCGTCACCGGCGTCACCGGCGTCACCACCGGCGCGATGGGCTGCAGTGCGGACTCGCGCGGCGCCAGCGTCGGAGGCGCTGCACGGGCCAGCATCTCTGGCTTGGCGCTCAGCGTCTTCACGTCAGGCTTGGGCTGCACGGCTGGCTCCACCTTGGGCACAGCGGGGGCCGTGGCCACGGCGACTGGAGAGGCTGCAACCGGCGCGGGCTCCGGCGCTGCCGTCACGGTCCCTGCGGCCGACGGCTCGGCCAGCAGCTGCTTGTCCTGCGGCGACGGTGTCTGCACCTCGCTCACCACGATAGGCGGCGGCGCGCTGGGCTCGACGGACGACAGCTTGCGCGACACCGACACCCCGACGGCCACGACGATGAGCGCCATGCCCACCCCTGCCCCCAGCACCCACGGGGAGGCCGCTGCCGCGCTGCGGCGCGGCGTGCTCGTTGCCGCTGCGGGCGCCGGCGGGACGGCCGTGAAGCCGGCGCTGGCCAGGCTGGGCTCGTCGAGGATGCGGGGCCTGTGCTCGATGCGCTGGTGCACGCCGATGCGCTTGGGGCTGCCCGTTGCGCGCTTCAAGGCGTCCGGCTGAGAGCCGGGTGCGGTGGTGTCAATGTGACTGAGCCAGCCCTCGGCATGCATGGATTTGGGAAACTTCATCACGGCCTCCTATGGTCGGAAACGACGGTTGTGATGAAGTCATTGTTGGGAGTTCGGCCTCCCGGCCCTGCCGTCCAAGGCAGCCTTCCCCTGTAGGACAAAAAGCCACCGACGTGTGGGTTTGCGAGTGCCGTGGGCAGGCTCTAGAAGCCACCCACCGGCAGGTCAGGCCCGCGCTGCAGCCAGTTGCGCGGCGAATACCGGCTGGCGGCGTCCGTCACATGCAGCGTGTACGCATGGCGCGACCTGGGAGAGCGGTTGGCGGCCGAGTAGTGCGGTAGCAGACCGTGGAAGACCACCAGCGAGCCGGCCTCGACCTCCAGCGGGATGGCCTCGGCCGAATCCGCCGCGGGCCAGGGCGTGGGGTCGACCTGCTCCATCCAGGCCCGGCGGCCGTCACGCACGAAACGCTCGCGCAGCACGCCGCGACGGCCACGATGGCCGCCCGGCTCGGTCCACAGGCAGCCGTTCTGCAGCGTGGCGTCCTCCAGCGCGAACCAGAAGGTCGTCACGGTGATGGGGTCGCTTTCGAAGAAGCTCGCGTCCTGGTGCCAGCGCACCTCGCCGCCGATGCCGGGCTGCTTGAAGATGAACATGCTCTGCCAGACCTGCGGCCGGCTCAGGCCCAGGTCGGCGGCCACGCCGCGCAGCGCCTCGCCCTTGGAGAAGGCCGAGAACACCGGGTCCAGGTCGTGCATCGCATGGCCGATCTTGTTGATGGCCAGCTCCTTGGGCACGCGCAGCCGGCCCTGGTCGTCGAAGGCTTCTTCCTCGAAGAAGCAGCGCACCTGGTCGCCGCTGTCAATGAAGTAGTCGTCGACGTGGCGCTGCTGCTCCTCGGTCGTAAAGACGGGGCGCTGCTCACCCGGGTCGAAGGCGTCCACGATCTGCAACGCACGCTCGCGCAGCGCGGCGATGTCGGCGGCGGACTTGAAGCCCGGGATGACGAGGAAGCCTTGTTCGGCGTAGCGGGTGGCGTCGATCTGCATGAGGGTTCGGCAGGGGGAGTTGTGCGGATTGTGTGGCCGCGGCCAGAGGTCGACAGTGCGCCCACCTCAATCACCGGGAGAGTTGCGATGAAAGCGCTGAAGACCCTGCTGATCGCCATCGTCGTACTGGTCGCCGTGCTCGCCGTGGGCGGCCTGCTGCTGTCGCCCAAGTACACGCTCTCCCGCACGACCACCGTCAACGCGGCGCCGGACAAGATTTACGCCCTCATCGCCGACCCGCGCGGCTGGAAGCAATGGAGCGCCTGGAACCAGCGCGACCCGGCCATGGCCATCGAATACAGCGGCCCGGCCTCCGGCGCCGGCGCCGTCTGGGCATGGAAGAGCAAGAGCCAGGGCGACGGCCGCATGACCTTCACGACCGCCGAGCCGCCCAAACGCCTGGGCTATGAGTTGTTCTTCCCGGACTTCGGCACCACGTCGACGGGCGATTTCCGCCTGGAGGCCAACGGCGGCGCCACCCAGGTGACGTGGACCATGAACGGCGACATGGGCAGCAACCCGGTCTACCGCTGGATGGGCTTGTTCATGGACAAGATGGTCGGTCCGGACTTCGATGCCGGCCTGGCCAACCTGAAGGCACAGGCGGAAAAGCCCTGATCCTCAATGCGCCGATTCACGCCCCTCGGAATGGGTGGCCGCAGCGCCGGCATGGATTGACCCCGGGAGTCGCCCGGCGCATCGTGGACGCCCCACCACGATGCACGTCTCGTGACGTGCCCTGACGCAAAGGAAGCGCCCATGACGTCCCTCCTCCATCGCGCACGGGCCTGGCTCGCTGCGCTGCTGTTCACGCCCTCGCTGCTGCTGGCAGCGCCCTACGAGGTCTTAGGTGGCATCAGCTCGAATCAGCCCGGCGGCCCCTTCCTCACCGCCCTGGGCAACGGCACGACGCGCTGGGTCACGCCGCTGGACTGGACCAACACCAACGCCTTCACGACCGGCACGCTGTTCTTCGTCGTGACGCGGCAGTGGGTCAATGGCACGCCATCCTCGGGCACCGCCATGCAGTGGGACGACGCTGCCGGCGTGTTCCGTCAGGGCAACCTGGTGGCCGAGGCAGACAACGAGGACCGCTTCATCAAGCTCGCCGACACCGACATCAACGTCGCCGCGCTGGACCCGATCTTCGGCGTCGACGGCAGCGACAGCGTCGCGGCTTTCCGCATCGGCGCCCTCGCGCCCGGCCAGACGCTGGGCAACGAGATCAACTTCCTGCTGAGCTCGTCGATCAACACGATGTTCTTCAACGGCTTCATCGTCGAGCAGCGCCTGCCACTGCCCGGCAGCCTGCCGCTGGTGCTGGCCGGGTTCCTGGCCTGGTCCGCCGCCTCGACGCGCCGGCGCCGCTGACTCGGGCCGTGGTCAGCTTCCCGGCTCCCAGACCAGGGCCAGCGCCAGCGCCGCCTCGGTGACGGCGCGGCCCAGCGGCGTGGCCGGGTCCGGCCGGCGCAGCCGCGGCACGCTACCGCTCAGGTCCAGGCTGCCGACCACGGTGCCCTGGTACAGCATTTCGTAGCCGACCGCATTGGTCTGCGGCAGCGGGCTGCCCTCAAAAAGGTGCACCGAGCGCAGGCCCAGCGTCAGCTCGCCACGGCGGTAGCTGCCCTCGCGCGTCAGCTTGCCTCGCCTCACCTGGCCTTCGCCAATCTGCAGCGTCGCGTCGGGCCGGCCGCTCCACTGGCAGTTCAGCGTCCAGGGCTTGATCGTGGCGCTCAAGCTGTTGGTCGTCAGCTCGGCCTGGCGCGCCGTGCAGTCGGCGGTGCTGTCACCGGACAGCGGGGACCAGGTGTAGCGCAGCGTCGCGCGGCCCATGGCGAGACTGCCGAACAAGGCCAGCCGGTCAGCACCGCGCTCGTAGCGCACGCGCTCGCCGTGGAGGGTGAACTCGCCCTGGCGGCCCCAGCCCGGTTTGCCGAACGACTCCTCCGCCACGCCGGCGACCGAGGCCGGCACCGCCATGCGGGCCTCGCGCACCGTAGCGCAAGCTGCCAGCAGCGCGGGCAGGAGAAGGACGATCAGCGAACGTTGCAGCATGCACAGCCCTCGAAGTTGATGCGGCATGCACTCTAGTGGGGCCGAAGGCCTGCAGCCATTGGAATTGCAAGCGATGGCATCGCCGCCCGCAACGAGCCGGCCGCGACGCGGACAGACTGTTACGTCCGCGGTCCGTCGCCGCCGGATGCAGCTCGTCCCGGCCACGGCGCCGGCGGTCGACTGCACATCGCGGCGGCGGTGGCCCGCGCGGCATGCTGCGGGCCTGTCCGCAGCCGCCAGACTTCACCCATGACTCCACCATCCCGCCGCCTCCTGCTCGCCGCTCTGGCCCTGCTTGCCGAGGGTTTGCACCTCGGCTGGGAGGCGCTGCATGGCGGCATCGTCATCCACCACCTGCTGCAGCGCGCCGACATGCCGGGCCTGCACAACGCCTGGGGCCTGCTCATCGTGCCGGCCCTGGCCGCATGGGCCGCCGGCCGGTTGCCCCGGCCAGGCGCCGCGCCGCGTGCCTGGTGGCCCGTGGCGCTGGGCTTCGCACTGCCGCTGCTGTTGGGCGGCGCGCTGTCCCTGACCTTTGGCCTGCAGGCCCAGGCCGCCACCGAGGCGGTGTTCTTCAGTCTGCTGCTGCTGAGCCTGCTGCTACCGGCGCACCGGCCCGAGAGCCTGCTGGGCTTCGTGCTGGGCATGAGCTGGACCTTTGGCGCCCTGATCCCGACGGCGGTCGGTGCGGTGATCGCCGTCCTGTCGTGGCTGCTGCGCGGTCTCGCCCGCCGGGCGTGGCGCCTGGCAAGGCCGGTGAGGCCGGTGAGGCGGGCATGAGCGCGGCCACCGTCAGCCGGCGCGAACTGCGCCTGTCCGGCCTGTGCTACCTGGCCATCATCGGGCTGGGCCTGTGGAGCGAGCTCTACGTGCGCGGCGGCCTGGTCGTGGCCGGCGATGCGGCCGAGACCGCCCGGCGCATCGCGGCACAGCCGCTGCTGTGGCGCAGCGGCCTGGTCGCCGACCTGCTGATGCAGGTGCTGGACCTGCCCATCATCGTCATGATGTGGCGGCTGCTGCGCCCCGTGAACGAGCCGCTGGCGCTGACGGCAGCCGGTCTGAACGGGGTGCAGACGGCCATGCTGGTGGCCAACCGCGTGCAGCTGCTGGCGGCGCTAGACCTGCTGACGGGCACCGCCATGGGCGCCGCCTTCCCACCCGCCCAGCGTGAGGCGCTGGCGATGCTCGCGGTGCAGCTGCATGGCCAAGGCTTCGGTATCGGCCTGCTGTTCTTCGGCTTCTCCTGCGTCATCTGCGGCGGGCTGATCGCCCGCAGCGGCGTGCTGCCGCGCGTGCTGGGCGCACTGCTGGGCGTGGCGGGGTTGGCCTACCTGGTCAACAGCTTCGCGCTGCTGCTGGCCCCGCCGCTGGCGGCACTGCTATTCCCGGCGGCACTGGCCCCGGCCTTCGTGGGCGAACTGGCGTTCGCGCTGTGGCTGACCGCGGGCAAACACCAGGTTGTCGCAGCGCCCGACAACCCCAAGTCCCACCCACCCCCTTAGCGCCCGCCAACCATGAGCCAGCCTGCGATCCCCACCCTCTACGAATGGCTGGGCGGCCTGCCCGCCCTGCTGCGCCTGACCGCGCGCTTCTACGAACGCGTCAAGGACGACGCGCAGCTCGCACCCGTGTTCGCCCACATGAGCGACGAGCACCCGGCCCATGTGGCCGCCTTCCTGGCCGAGGTGCTGGGCGGCCCGACGGCCTATTCCGACCAGCATGGCGGCCACCCGCACATGATCCGTCAGCACCTGAACCGCCACCTCGCCCAGGAGCAGCGCCGCGCCTGGGTCACGCTGCTGCTGGACACGGCCGACGAGCTGGGTATGCCCGACGACCCGGAGTTCCGCTCGGCGTTGATCGGCTACCTGGAATGGGGCTCGCGGCTCGCCGTCATCAACTCGCAGCCCGGCGCCGTGGTGGATGCCGACGCGCCCATGCCCAAGTGGGGCTGGGGCGAGGTCAAGGGGCCTTACACGGGCTGACCTCGCTCCACGCGGCACTGGAAGCAGTTGAACTTCGAGCGGATGTGCACGTAAGCGACGTCGTCGTCGGCCAGGATCTGGCGGCAGCGGGCCTCCAGCTCAGGGCCGTCGACGACGCGGCCGGTCTCGTAGCGGATCCAGTCTCTGGCGTCGTAGCCGCGCACCAGGGCCGGCGCCAGGAAGGCGAACCAGGCCGGCAGCGTGTCGGCCTCGTAGCGCTCGCAGCCGCGGGCGTGCAGGAAGACGGGGCCGGCTTCCGCGTAGGGCTGCAGGGAAGTGAACGGGCGGTAGGACAGCACCAGCTTGTCCTCGCCGTCGGCGATCAGCTGCAGGCAGTGGCGGCAGGGGTTGCCCGGCCCTTCGGCGCGGCGCCGCAGCGCCGGTTGCCCGTTGGCGTCGGGGCCGCCGCGGCGGATCGCGTCGGCTTGCGCCGTGGGTATGCCTTGAACGGCAAGTCTCATGGGATCATCCTCGGGTGGCGATGTCTGAAGCGACAACACCACCATTCGACCCAGGATGGCCGCCTGACGCTGGCCGCTTTCGGCCGTGCAATCCCGTGCCAGATCAGGGCGGCGGTTCGGACGCCGCGGCCGACGCGGGAGCCTCGGGCGCCGCCAGCCCGATGCGCGCGATGGCCAGGTCGCCCGCGAACTCCTCGTAGAACCAGTCCTCCCCCACCTTGACCAGCCCTTCGCTGGGCGGTGCCAGCGGCGTGATGGGCTGGCCCTTCAGCGCGACGGCCATGGTCGCGGCCCAGACGGGCAGCGCGAGGCCACCGCCGCTTTCACGCTCGCCCAACGACTTGGGCTGCGGATAGCCGATCCACACCGCGCCCGCGCGCGTCGCCTGGAAGCCGCAGAACCAAGCATCCACCGCGTCGTTGGTGGTGCCGGTCTTGCCGTGCAGGTCCCAGCGGCCCAGCATGGCGCTGGCGCGCGCACCTGTGCCTTCGCGCGTGACGGCGGCCAGCAGCTGCGAGGTCATGAAGGCGTTGCGCGCGCTGACGGCTGTCTTGAACCGGGGCGGCTCGGCCTTCCACAGCACGGCACCCTGCGCGTCCTGCACGCGGTCGATGAGCCAGGCCGTCGGCAGCTGGCCGCCGTTGGCAAAGGCCGCGTAGCCCTGGGCCATCTGCAGCGGCGTGACCGAGCCGGTACCCAGCGCGAGGGTCAGGTTCAGCGGCTGCTTGGCTTCGTCGAAGCCGAAGCGCGCGGCCCAGGCACGGGCGCGCTGCGGGCCGATGGCCTGCACCAGGCGGATGGTCACCATGTTCTTGGACTTGGCCAAGCCTTGCCGCAGCGTCAGCGCCTCCTCGTACTGGCCGTCGTAGTTGCGCGGCGCCCAGTCGCCCTGCTCGAAGGGCGCATCGCTGACCAGCGTGCCGGCCCAAGCGCCCTGGTCGATCAGCGCCGAGTAGATGAAGGGCTTGAAGGCCGAGCCGGGCTGGCGAAAGGCCTGGGTGGCCGAGTTGAACTGGTTGCGCGCGAAGTCGAAGCCGCCCACCAGCGCGCGGATGGCGCCGCTGGCCGGGTCCAGCGTGACGACGGCGCCCTCGGCCTGCGGCACCTGGCTCAGCTGCCATTGCCCGCCGGACTCCAGCACGCGCACCACGGCACCGCGCTTGGCACCCTGCAGCGAGCGCAACGCGTTGCCCTTGAGCGTGATGCGCTCGCCGTCGGCCATCACCAGCTTGGCGGCGCTCTTGTCCAGCTCCATCAACACCGCGGTGCGCAGCTCGCCCAGGTCGGGATAGGTGTCGAAGGCGCTGTCCAGCGCCTCGTCGAACTCGGCGCCCTCGGGCAGCGCGAGGGTGGTCTCCGGCCCGCGGTAGGGCTGGCGACGTTCCAGCTCGAACAGCGCGTGACGCAACGCCTCCTGGGCTGCCGCCTGCTCTGCGTAACGCAGCGTCGTCGTGACCGTGAGGCCACGCGTGTAAGCCTCCTCGCCGTAACGCGTGACGATCTCGGCGCGCACCTGCTCGGCGGCGTGGTCGGCCACGCCCGACAGGCGCCTGGGCCGGCGCACGTCCAGCGGCTTTTCGCGCGCAGCCTGGGCCTGCTCGGCGGTGATCTGGCCCACCGCCACCAGCCGGCCCAGCACGACGGCCTGGCGGCGCTTGGCGCGCTCGGGGTAAAGCACGGGGTTGAGGCGGTTGGGGTCCTTGGGCAGGCCCACCAGCACGGCGATCTCGCCAGTGCTCAGCTTGTCCAGCGGCTTGCCGAAGTAGCGCTCCGCCGCGGCACCGAAGCCATAGGCCTTGTTGCCCAGCGAGATCTGGTTCATGTAGATCTCGAGGATCTGCTCCTTGCTCAGATTCTTCTCGATCTTGATGGCCAGCAGCCCCTCCTGGGCCTTGCGCGCAAAGGTCTGCCGGTTGGTCAGGAAGATGTTGCGGGCCAGCTGCTGCGTGATGGTCGACGCGCCCTGCAGCGAGCGCGGGTGCAGCAGGTTGTGCAGCATCGCGCGCAGGATGCCGCTGTAGTCGATGCCCGAGTGGGCGTAGAAGTCGCTGTCCTCCACGGCCAGCAGCGCGTCCTGCAGCGGCTTCGGCATGTCCTTCAGCGGCACGAAGCGGCGACGCTCGGCGCCGAACTCGCCGATCAGCTGGCCGTCCTCGCTGAGCACGCGCAGCGGCTGATGCGGCTGGTAGTCGGTCAGCGCGTCGAGCTCGGGCAGTTGGGCCCAGATGAAGGTGGCGACGATGGCGCCGATCAGCAAGACCACCAGGGGCAGTGCGACCAGGGCGCCCAGCCAGGGGCGTTGGACGAAGAACTTCAGCATGGCGCGCATCGTAGGCGGAAGGCGCAGACAGCCCGCAGCAAGCCCCGCGATACGCCTTGAGGACGGCCGCGGCACCGTGCCCCCAAGCCTAGGGACGCCCGCCCGCGGCAGACTGCCTAAGCTGGACCGACCGACGTTTTCAGGAGCCCACCATGCGGATGATCTGTACCTGCCACATCGTGCCCAAGGACGTGCTTGAGCGTCTGGCCGGCGACAAGAAACTCTCCGCCGAGCTGCGCCGCGGCGCAGCCGACTCGGCCCGCGTCACGGACGGCATGCGCACGCTGCGCACACAGAACGGCGAGCTGACCCGGCTGGCCCAAGCCAGCGGCGCCCACCTGGTGGAGCTGGCCGCCGCGCCCAAGGTCACCGTCTACGACTGCAAGCACAGCCAGACGCTGCCCGGCATGCCGGTGCCCGGCGCCAAGACCTCGACGGACGCGACCGCCAAGCGCTGCTTCGCCGAGACCACCGGCGTCGCCAAGTTCTACCAGGCCGTGTTCGGCCGCAACTCCATCGACAACGCCGGCATGACGATGATGTCCAGCATCCACTTCGGCAAGGGCTACAACAACGCGATGTGGAACGGCACGCAGATGGTCTACGGCGACGGCGACGGCAAGCTGTTCGTCGACTTCACCAAGGGCGACGACGTCATCGGCCATGAGTTGACTCACGGCGTCACCCAACACAGCCTGCAGCTGGCCTACAGCGGTGACGCCGGCGGCCTCAACGAGAGCATGTCGGACTGCTTCGGGTCGATGTTCCGGCAATGGAGCGCCAAGCAGGACGCGAAGGCCGCAGACTGGCTGATCGGCGCCGACATCATGGGTCCCACCGCCAAGGCCAAGGGCTTCAAGGCGCTGCGCAACATGGCCAAACCCGACGACAAGGCAGCGCTGGCGCCGCAGCCGACCAAGTACTCGCAGGTCACGCCCGGCATGGACCCCCACTACAGCAGCGGGCCGCCCAACCTCGCGTTCTGCACCGCCTGCCTCACGCTGGGTGGCAAGAGCTGGGAAAGAATCGGTCAGGTCTGGTACGCCGCGCTGACCACCTCCGGCGCCCAGCCCCACATGACCATGCCGCAGTTCGCCGCCCGCACCCGCCAGCTCGCTACGCAGAAGTACCCGGCCCAGGCGGCCGTGGCCGCTGCCGTGGACGCGGGCTGGAAGAAAGTGGGCCTGTGAGACGAGATGCAGCCTGACGACCATCTCGAAGTCGAGCGCCTGGGCGGATTCGCCGGCATGGGCGGGCCGGGCTCGCACATCCGCAGCGTCGGCCGGCTCAAGGGCAGCGAGCTGACCGCCACCGACCGCCAGCACCTGGGCACGCTGTTCGACGGCGCCGCGCCGCCCGCCGAGCCCGCCGGCGCAGCCGATGGCTTCCGCTACCGGCTCACGCTGCACCGGCCTGGCGCGGCCCTGCCCGCCGTCGTCGAGCTGCCCGAAGCCGCCGTGCCGGCGCGCGTGCGCGGCTGCGTCAGCGACGAGCTGGTCTGAGCCGGACGGGGTTGGGCCGGGCTGAGCTGGGCTACCTGGCCGCAGCGATCGCGCGCTGCAGGTCCTCGCGCTGCTCGCAGCCCGCGGGGCACAACTTCTCCAGCACCGCCAGGCGCTCACGCGCCTTGGCCAGTTCGCCCTTCATCACGTAGAGCTCACCCAGGTATTCGTTGGCGCCCAGGTGGCCGGGGGCGATGCGCAGCGCCTCCAGGTACTGCGACTCGGCCTCGGCGAACTGCGGGCTGGCCTGCTTGCGCAGCGTGTAGCCCATCAGGTTGTGCCAGTCGGCACTGCCCACCTGGGGCTGGGCGCGCAACGCGGCCAACGCGCCGGCCCAGTCCTTGGCCGCGATCAGGCGGCGCGGCGCGGCCAGCGGGTCGGCGGCGGCGGGCTTGATCTCCGGCGGCGGGCTCATGTCAGCCGCCCAGGCGGGGCTGGCCAACAAGCAAGCGGTCAGCACGAGATGACGCATACCAGTCTCCTGTCGCCCAGGGGCGGGCGCCACGAGCTTAGCCGGCCTGCCGGAAGTCACGGTGGGTCGCGTGCCATCGGCCTCTGCCCAGGCTTTGTCGGGTGAATCGCGAGCTTCGTCCGGCCACGGCTGACGCGCGCCGCGGCAATCTCTAACTTTGCGCCATCGCCCACCCTCGGAGATCCCCATGAAAGCCATCCTGCCCCTGCTGCTGCTCGCCGCCGTCCCCGCCTTCGCCGCCCCCGCCCCGCCCGCCGTCTGCCCCGAAGTCGCGGCGCAGCTGACCGAATACCTGGCCAGCGCCAAGCAGCGCATCGGCGTCGACGGCGAGGTGCGTGTCGAGTTCGACGTCGACGCGCAAGGCCGGCCGCAGCTGGTGGCGCTGCAGGGCAAGCGCCGGTACCAGGCACCGGTGCGCATCGCGCTGGACTCGCTGGACTGCCAGGCCGGCACGCCGCAGCGCTACATCCTTAACATCCGCTTCGCCGACCCCGTGCCGATGATGGCCGCGTCCGCCGCCTCGGCCACCATGGCCCAGGCGCCGAACCAGGACGCCCGCTGACCCCCCCGCATGCCGCCCACCGCGCCGACGACCACCGCTCCCTCCAGATACCCGCTGCTGCGCGGCCCGGCACTGGCCATGGCCGCCGCCGTGAGCCTGGCACTGGCGGCCGGCCTGATGCTGCCCGAGCTGGTGAACTGCAAGTTCGCCAGTGAGGACAACACCTGCCACGCCACCCACCTACCGGGCCAGCGCGCCTGCCTGGCCGTGGCCTTCATGCTTTACAGCCTCTGGCTGAGCGCCGTGCTCAGCCACCCCTGGCTGCCGCGCACGCCCCGGCTGCGCAGCGGCGGGCTGGCGCTGCAGATCGCCGCGCTGGCGGTGCTGAGCACCTTCGTCGGCATGTTGGGCCACCGCTTCGGCGGGCCGGACATCTTCTTCTCGCCCTACAACCTGCAGGTGCAACTCATCCTGTCCAGTTGCGCCTGCCTGGCGCTGGAATACCACCAGCGCGGTCGCCGCCGTGAGGCGGACGCCGAGTCGCTGCATCGCGACGAGCAGGCCCGGGCCAGCCAGCTCGACGCGGCGCGCGCAGCGCTGTTGCAGGCCCAGGTCGAGCCGCATTTCCTGTTCAACACGCTGGCCCATCTGCGCCGGCTGGCCGGCACCGACACCGCCGCCGCCCGCGCGATGCTGGCCGACCTGCGCCGCTACCTGGATGCCGCCCTGCCCGAGCTGCGCCAGGCCGAGGCGCCACTGGCGCGCGAGCTGGAGCTGGTAGCCGCCTTCCTGGCCCTGCACCAGCGGCGCATCGGGCCGGACCGGCTGACGCTGCGCTACGAGATCGCGCCGGGGCTGGGCGACATCGTCGTGCCGTCCACCTGCCTGCTGACGCTGGCCGAGAACGCCATCAAGCACGGCATCGGCCCGCAGGTGGCGGGCGGCGAGATCTGCGTGCGCGTGCAGCCCGACCCGGACGAGCCCGGCACGCTGCGCCTGGAGGTGGCCGACACCGGCGCCGGCATGGGCAGCGGCAACGGCAGCGGCACGGGCCTGGCCACGCTGCGTGCCCGCCTCGCAGCGGCCTACGGCGGCGCGGGGCGCCTTAGCCTGCACTTGAACCAGCCGCGCGGCCTGATCGCGCGCGTGCAGCTGCCCCGGCGATGAAGATCGACCTGCACCCCGGCGACCTGCGCTGGATGTTGCTGGTTGGCGCGGCCACGCTGATCGCCAACGGCACGCCGCTGGGCAACAGCATGCCCGGCAACGACCTGGTGAACGCGCTGACCTACAACGTGCTGCAGTTCGGCATGCCTGCCGTGCTGCTGCTGCGCCTGGCCGATGCCCTGGTCGACGCGGGCCGCCTGCCGGCCTGGCTGGCCTACCCGATCGTCGTGACGACCACGGTGATCGGTGGCGTCTGGTTCATCGCCCCGGCCCTGTACCCGCTGCTCGGCAAGGTGGACTGGTGGACGGACGAGGCCAACTACGGCCTGGCCAGCACCACCTTCGTCTGGCACGCCCTCGGCGTGGCCGTCTACGTGCAGCTGCGCTTCTCGCAGCGCGCCCAGGCCCGCCTGGCCACGCTGCAGGACGCCGCGGCCCTGCGCGAACGCCAGCTCGCCGCAACGCAGCTGCTGGCGCTGCAGGCGCGCGTGGACCCGGCGCTGCTGTCCGACCGCCGGGCCGCCATCGACACCGCGCTGCTGAGCCAACCCGGGCGCGCCCGGGACCGGCTGGCGGCGCTGATCGAGCTGCTGCGCGCGCTGCAACCGCATGTGGAGGCGGAGGTGTCGACGCTGGCGCGCGAGATCGTCGCGCTGCGCGCCTACGCGCGCTTGGTCAGCGCCGACGCCCAGCACACCGAGCGCCTGCACCTGGCCGGCCTGGCGGAACCACCGGACTGGCCGCTGGCCCCGCTGGTGCTGCTGCCCCTCGTGCGCCCGCTGCTGGACGAAGGCACGACGCTGTGGAGCCTGTCGCTGAGCAGCGGCACCGGGCTGGCCGAACTGCGCCTGCAGGCCCTCGGACCCGATGCCGCGAGCACGCGACGCGCCGCTGGGCGCGTGCCCGTGGCCGAGCTGGCGCAGCGCCTGCTGGCCGTGCACGGGCCGGCGGCCCGCCTGGTCCTGATTGCCGAAGAATTGCCGTTGTTCAAGCTGACCTGGCCCGCCCCCCCATGACCCGCATCCTGATTGCCAAAGACGAGACGCTGCTGGCCGTGGAGATCCGCGAGGAACTGCTGCGGCAGTGGCCCGAGGCGCAGGTCGTGGCCATGGCGCGCGATGGTCACGAAGCGCTGCGGCTGGTGGAGCAGCTGGCGCCCGAGGTCTGCTTCTTGGATGTACAGATGCCCGGGCTCTCAGGCTTGGAAGTCGCCCAGCTGATCGGCCGGCGCGCCCACGTCGTCTTCATCACGGCGCATGAGCGCTACGCCGTGCAGGCCTTCGACGAGGGCGCCGTGGGCTATCTGCTCAAGCCGCTGGACCCGGTGCGCATGGCCAAGACGCTGCTGCGGCTCAAGGAGCGGCTGAGCCTGCCGCCGGCCGACCTTGGGGGCCTGGCCGCGCGCACGGCGGCGGCCGCCGCGACGGAGCCGCTGCGCTGGATCACCGTGCAGCGCGGCCGCGAGCTGCAGCTCATCACCGTGGAGGACGTGGCCTACTTTCGGGCCGATCACAAGTACGTCGCTGTCGTCACGGCCGACAGCGAGGCGCTGATCTCGCTGCCGCTGAAGGAGCTCGTCGCGCGCCTGGACGGCGAGCACTTCTGGCAGGTGCATCGCTCCACCATCGTCAATGCACGTGCCATCAAGTCGGTGAGCCGGTCCTTGAGCGGCAAGCTCAGCATCGCACTGAAGGACAGGCCGGAAGCGCTGGAGGTCAGCCCGGCCTACGCGCACCGCTTCAAGCAGCTCTGACGCTGGCGGCCCGCCGCCGCACGACTCGCATGGCCACCAGTACCACGGCCACGCCCAACAGCACGCTGAAGATCAGCGCATCCTGCACGTCGCCCGCCCAGCGGCACAACAGCGCCGCGCACGCGCAGGCGGACAGTGCGCTGAGCTTGGTCAGCCACCACAGGCCTGGTTCATGGCGCCGCACCCAGCCCGGTGGACGCGGTGCGATCAGCAGCAGCGTGCTGGCCAGCTTGAGCGAGATGGCCGCCAGCAGCAGCCAGCTCAAGGCGTCTTGCGCGGTTGCGAATCCCAGCGTGAGGCAGTCCTGCAGGCCCATGCCGGGCATTGTCGGGGTCAGACCGCGCGCTCCGCCGCCGAGATCAGCCGGCTCACGCGCGACACCGACAAGCCCAGCTGCGCGGCAAGGTCGGTCATGGCGACGCCGCCCTCTGAGTGAGCCAGCCACAGCGCCTGCTCCCGTATGCCGCCGGCCCGCTTCAGCCACTCAACCCAGCTGGTGCGCGCGACGCGCCGCGGCGCCATGGCTGCGGCCCGCATGCGGCGAGCGAACTCGGCGTCGCCCAGGAAGATCTGCTCGCGCAGCCGCCCCGGCCACAGCTGCAGGCCGGGCTCGGACGCGACCAGGCGCGCGTAGCGGTCGCCCGCCAGCCGGTGCTGGGCGGGCGTCAGCGCCGGGCGGTCCAGCAAATGGCTGTGCAGGCCGTCGACGTCCAGCCATTCCGGCGCTGGCTCCAGCCCGGCCAGCGCACGGAAGCTTGAGCCCGCCCAGTCCGCCGCGCCACGCGCCAGCCCGAGGCGCACGGGGTTCAGGTCGACGTGACGGCACGCGTCCAGCAGATGTCGCTCGCGGTCCACCAGCACGGCGTGGAAGCGCCCCTGGAACAGCGGCCCGCTGAAGCCATGGCGACGCTGCTGGTGCTGGGTGTAGACGCCGTTCACGTGCCGCATCAGCTGCGACAGGTTGGCGCGCCGCGTGAACAGCAGCAGGTCGTAATGCTCCGGCATCAGCGCGTAGGCCAGGGCCTGGGCGTGGAAGCGGTGCAGTGCCTGCGCCAGCAGCGCGCGCATCTCGGCACGGTCAGCCTCGTCGGCAAAAGCAGGCCGGCCGCTCTCGAACTGGCAATGGGCGCCGATCAGGTAGACCGCGCCGGCGATCTCGAGTCGAGCAGGCCGCGCCATGCGGCGACCTTAAGGCGCGGCGCGAGGAATGGCAAGATAGCCCAATGAAGACGCATCAAATCGAAATCCAGAAGTTCAAGGCCGCGTCCGCCAACCAGCACGGCCAGCTCATGTTCAAGGTCGACGCGCTGGTCTCCGGCAAGACGCCCGTCGAGGGCATCGAGCCCAGCAGCGTCATCTTGATGACGGAGCAGAACGCCCGCGTGCTGATGGCCTTGCTGAAGGCACAGCTTGTCGAGCTGGACAGCAAGAAACCCAAGAGCCGTCACGGCCGCCACGGCTGAAATCGCGAGCCCACACCCATGAACTATCCCCACTACAACCCTGCCTCGGACAACCGCCCGCTCTCCGACGAGGAGGTCAACGACATTGACGAGCTGCTTGCGGCACTGCCCACCGACGAGGCGATGAACGTGGAGGCGCTGGATGGCTATCTGGCCGGCCTGCTGCTGACGCCGGGTCGCAGCCTCGCCGACCTGCCCGGCGAGGCCTGGCTGCCGCCCATCTGGGGCGGTGACGGCGATGTCGACCCCGCTCCGTTTGCCAGTGGCAAGCAGCGCAAGAAAATGACCCTGCTGGTATTGCGGCATCTGCAGTCCATCGCAATGGCATGGACCCACCAACCGCAAGCCTGGGAGCCCATCTTCAGCTTTGCCGAAGGCGAGGACGAGAGCACCGAGTACGCCGACGCTGAGGACTGGGCCGCCGGCTTCCTGATGGCCGTGGAATTGGCGCCTGAGGCCTGGGGGCCGCTGTTTGAGGGTGATGCCACGGCATCACTGCTGGCACCCATTGCTGCGCTGGGCGGCGAGGAAGGGGCGCTTGCCGAGGGTTCCGCCGCCGACCGCGACGCCGCCAGCCGGACGATTCCTGACGCCATGCTGGCGTTGTGGGCGCTGCGACAGCAGGCCTGATCCCCTCAACATAGGTGGCGCACCGGCGCCGGTTTAGGTCACACTCGACCCATGCTTCACACGCTGCTCGCCGCCACCGGCCTGGCCATCTGCATCGCGCTGGCGCTGCACATGGCGCTGCCGCACCGCGCGCAGGCCGTGGTGAACGCCGGCGTGGCACGCCTGGGCGCCTGGGTGCAGGCACAAATGGACCGCGCCACCGGCTGGCGCCGCCGCCAGCGCCAGAACCGTGCTGCGGCGCTGGAGGCGGAGCGCGTCATCCGCCGCGCCCGCGAGTCCGCCCAGCAGGGTGGCCGCGAGGGGGAGTGGGACGGCAACGTCTACCGCCCCAAGAGCTTCGAGAAGCCCAAGAAGCCCCACTGACGCTGCCGCAGCTCAGTCGGCCGACTGCTGCAGGCGCCACATCTCCGCATACCGCCCGCCGCGGGCAAGCAATGCGTCGTGACGGCCGCGCTCAATGATGCGGCCCTGTTCCAGCACCAGGATCTCGTGTGCGTCCACCACCGTGGACAGCCGGTGCGCGATGACCAGCACGGTCTTGTTCTGGCCCACGGCTTCCAGTTCGGCCTGGATGGCCCGCTCGTTGGTCGAGTCCAGCGCCGACGTCGCTTCATCAAAAATGAGGATGGGCGGGTTCTTCAACAGCGTGCGGGCGATGGCCACGCGCTGCTTCTCGCCGCCCGACAGCTTGAGGCCGCGCTCGCCGACCATGGTGTCGTAGCCCAGCGGCGTGGCGCTGATGAAGGCATGGATGTGCGCGGCACGCGCCGCGCCTTCCACCTCGTCCTTGCTGGCACCCGGCCGGCCATACGCGATGTTGTAGGCCACTGTGTCGTTGAACAGCACGGTGTCCTGCGGCACGATGCCGATGGACTGGCGCAGGCTGGATTGCGTGACGGCGCGGATGTCCTGGCCGTCGATGCGGATCTGCCCCCCGGCGATGTCATAGAAGCGGTAGAGCAGCCGCGCCAGCGTGCTCTTGCCCGAGCCGCTGGGGCCCACGACCGCCACCTTCTTGCCGGCCGGGATCTCGAAGCTGACGCCATGCAGGATGGGCCGCGCCGGGTCGTAGGCGAAGCGCACGTCGTCGAACACGACGCTGGCGCCTTGCACCTGCAACTCGGCTGCGCCGGGCGCATCGGCCACCTCACGGTCGCGGTCCAGCAGCAGGAACAGCTTCTCGATGTCGGTCAGCGCCTGCTTGATCTCGCGGTAAATGACGCCCAGGAAGTTCAGCGGAATGTAGAGCTGGATCATGAAAGCGTTGACCATGACCAGGTCGCCCAGGCTCATGTGGCCTTGCACGACACCCTGCGTGGCGCGCCACAGCATCAGCACCAGCGCGCTGGCGATGATGAGCTGCTGCCCGGTGTTGAGCATGGACAGCGTCGTCTGCGACTTGAGCTGGGCGCGGCGCAGCTTCTCCAGGCTCTCGTCGTAGCGCCTGGCCTCGAAGCCCTCGTTGTTGAAGTACTTGACCGTCTCGTAGTTCAGCAGCGAGTCGATGGCGCGGCTGTGCGCGACCGAGTCCAGCTCGTTGAGCGTCTTGCGGAACTTGGTACGCCACTCGGTGACGACCACGGTGAAGGCGATGTAGACCACCAGCGCCGCGATGGTGATGCCGGCAAACCAGACATCGAACTTGACGGCCAGCAGCGTCAGCACCAGTACCACCTCGATCAGCGTCGGCACGATGCTGTAGAGCGAATAGCTGATCAGCGAATGCACCGCGCGCGTGCCGCGCTCGATGTCGCGCGTCATGCCGCCGGTCTGGCGCTCCAGGTGAAAGCGCAGGGACAGCTCGTGCAGATGCCGGAATACCTGCAGCGAGATGCTGCGCGCCGTGCCCTCGGTGGCCTTGGCGAAGATCAGCTCACGCAGCTCGGTGAACAGCGACGTCGACAGCCGCAGCGCACCGTAGGCCAGCAGAAGGCCCAGCGGCACCACCAGCAAGGCCTGCGGCTGACCGGGTTTGAGGTCCAGCGTGTCGATGAGGTTCTTCAACAGCAGCGGCACGCCCACATTGCTGACCTTGGCGCCGATCATGAAAGACAGCGCCAGCGCGACGCGCCAGCGGTAGCGCCACAGATAGGGCACCAGACGACCGACGGTGCCCCAGTCACCGCGGGGCGCTGGCGCAGCGCCCGCCGGTGGCGTGGATGGCACGGATGATGCTGAAGTGAGGGATCGCAAGCGTAGGACCGAGAATGAAAGACGAAATTCAGGACGAATTGTCCCAAGTGAATGCCATGACGCAGGATTCAAGCTCTTTTCAGCCCTATGCCGGCCAACGTGAACTGGTGCTGCGCGTGATGCCCATGCCAGCCGATTCGAACGCCAACGGCGACATCTTCGGCGGCTGGATCATGGCCCAGGTGGACATCGCGGGCTCCATCATGCCCGCTCGCATCTCGCGCGGCCGCGTCACCACGGTCGCCGTCAACGAGTTCGTCTTCAAGCAGCCGGTGTCCATCGGCGACCTGCTGAGCTTCTATGCCACCGTCACCCGCGTGGGCCGCACGTCCATCACGGTGCACGTGGAGGTCATGGCCGAACGCGACCCGGAAAACCTGCACGTGGTCAAGGTGACCGAAGCCAACCTGACCTACGTGGCCATCGACCGCGAAGGTAAATCCAGGCCCATCGTGATGTGATCCGCCAGCGCCTCGGCCCACAGCGCATAGCCGCGCGGGCCGGGGTGGAAGCCGTCCTCCGCCATCAGCGCTGCAGCATCGCGCTGCATGGGCTCGGGAAGGTGGACGACGCGGCGTGACAGCTGGTTCGACACGCGATTCAGCAGCGCCGCATTGAAGCGCGCCGCCTGGCGGCCGAAGAACCAGCGCAGGGGCTGCGGCAGCAGCGGGAAGGCCTGCATGGGCGGCGCCGCGCAGTGCAGGCTCAGGCGCACGCCGGCACGGTCCCGCGCCAGTGTGTCGATGGCATCCAGCGCCGCCAGCGCCTCGTCCGGCGCTATCTGATCGACCACGTCGTTGACGCCCAGCGCGGTGATCAGTACGTCGGCCGGCGCCAGCTCGGTCACCCGCAGATGGGCCAGCGCCTGCACGCTGCGGTGGCCGCTGGTGGCAACGAGCTGCCAGCCCACCGGCTGCCCCAGCCGGGCTGCCAGGATCTGCGCCAGGCGCCCGGCGAGAGCCTCGCCCTGGTGGCTGGCGCCAACCCCGGCTGCCGATGAATCGCCCACGATGAGCAGCCGCAGCGCGCCGCCGTCCAGCGAGCGTTCACCCGCCGCCTCGGGCAGCCGCAACGCCGTCGGACGCACCCGCGAGCCCTGCCAGAGCAGCAGCGGGCCCAGCAGGATCTTGGCCAGCGTCAGGCGCATCCCAGGTCAGGGTTAGTTGTAACAACGTCAGTCATGTCCGACTCCAGTCGCCTGCGCCGTCCGGCATGGGCAGCAAGGCGGCGCCCCTAGGCTTCAGCTGTCCGCCATCCAGGCATCAACCATGAGGAGTTCGCCATGCTGCGTTACGCCATCATCTTCTTCGTCATCGCCCTGATCGCCGCCGTGTTCGGCTTCACGGGCATCGCCGCGAGCGCTGCGGGCTTCGCCCAGCTGCTGTTCTACGGCTTCCTGATCCTGGCCGTCATCGGCCTGCTGATCGGCCTCGTGAGGCGTTAGTCGAACTTGGAGAAGTCCGGCACACGCTTCTGGAAGAAGGCCTGGAAGGCCTCCATGGCTTCCGGGCTGCGCAGGCGGGCGCCGAAGATCTCGGCCTCACGCGTGATCGCCGCCTTGACGGCCTCGCGCTGAGGTTCGCGGATCAGGCGCTTGCTGTCGCGCACCGCGCCGGGTGCGAGCTTGTTGAAGCGTTCGGCCACGCGCCGGGCATGGTTCAACACCTCGCTGCCCGGCAGCACGCTGTTGGCGATGCCGGCTTCCACGGCCTGCTCGCCCGTGAACGGGTCGCCCAGCAGCAGCTTCTCGGCCGCGCGGCGGTTGCCGATCAATTGCGGCAGCACGACGCTGGACGCGAACTCCGGCACCAGGCCCAGCGCCACGAAGGGCATGGCCAGACGGGCGTCGTCGGCCACGAACACCAGATCGCAATGCAGCAGCAGGGTCGTGCCGATGCCGATGGCAGCACCCGTCACTGCGGCAACGACCGGCTTGCCGCAGTCCACCAGCGCGTGCATGAACTGGAAGGTCGGCGCGTCCTCGCCACGCGTGGGGCCGGCCATGAAGTCCTCCAGGTCGTTGCCCGACGTGAAGATGCCCGGCTGGCCGGTGATCAGCACGGCGCGCACGGCCTTGTCGGCGTCAGCGGCGCGCAGTGCATCAGCCATCGCCTGGTACATGACCTGGGTGATGGCGTTCTTCTTCTCGGGGCGGGCGATCTCGATGGTCGCAACGCCGTTGACGGTGTAGGTCTTGATGGTCATGACAGGTCCTTCACGCCGTGGCCGTTTTCGCCTGGAACTGGGTCCAGTGATTGGCCAGGTGCATCAGATGGGCTCGCTCGTACTGCGGCTTGGTCAGCTCGCCGTAGGCAAAATGAGGCCGCAGCGTACCGTTGAATTGGGCGAACGCCTCCATCGCGTCCAGCAGCCGCTGCACGGCAGTCTTCAACGCCTGTGACGCATCCAGCGCAGGCGCGCCGGGAATGGGCTCGTCCAGACTGTGGCTCATCGCACCGCGCGCGTTGAACACGGCAAACGCCGCCGAGCCGATCGACGAGCGGAACCAGGCGCCCTTGAGCGCCGGGAATCCCTGCATCGAGAACTCGATGCTCTGCGCTAGGTGCTGAATGACCTGGCTGAGGTTCCAGGGGTTGTCCTGCACGACCTTGGGCGTGAACAACAGCTCCAGCACGGCCTGCTGGCCGTCCTTCCAGGTCGTGAAGCTCTTCAGCCGGCCGGTGCAGCCGGCGAGCTGGGTCGCGACGACCGGCGCCGCGAGCAACACCGTGGTGGTCTTGAGCGCGCGGCGGCGGTCCATGGCTTACAGCCTTTCGAAGATGCCAGCAGCGCCTTGGCCGGCGCCCACGCACATCGTCACCATGCCGTACTTGCCGCCGGTGCGGCGCAGGTTGTGGATGACGGAAGCGGCGCGGATGGCACCGGTGGCGCCCAGCGGGTGGCCCAGCGCAATCGCGCCGCCGTTGGGGTTGACCTTGGCGCGGTCCAGCACGATGCCCTTGCTGTCCAGGTCGTTCAGCACGGCCAGCGATTGTGCGGCGAAGGCTTCGTTCAGCTCGACCCAGTCCAGGTCGGCGGCGGTGATGCCGGCGGCCTTCAGCGCGACCGGGATCGCGGCGATCGGGCCGATGCCCATGATCTCGGGCGGCACACCGCGCACGGCGAAGGACACGAAACGGGCCAGCGGCGTCAGGTTGTAGCGCTTCAGCGCGGCTTCGCTGACGATCAGCAGGCCGCCCGAGCCGTCGGAGGTTTGCGAGCTGTTGCCGGCGGTGACGCTGCCCTTGGCAGCGAACACGGGCTTGAGCTTGGCCAGGCCTTCCAGCGACGTGTCGGGGCGTGCGCCTTCGTCGAGCTTGACGGTGCGGGTCTTGGTGTTGACGGTGCCGTCGGCCAGATTGGGCGTGCGCTCGATGACGTCGAACGGCGTCATCTCGGCGTCGAAGTAGCCGGCCTGCATGGCAGCCACGGCGCGGCGGTGCGATTCCACCGAGAACGCGTCCTGCGCTTCGCGGCTGATCTTCCACTGCGCGGCAACCTTCTCGGCCGTCAGTCCCATACCGTAGGCGATGCCGATGTTCTCGTCCTTCTCGAAGATCAGCGGCGACAGGCTGGGCTTGTTGCCGCCCATCGGAATCATCGACATCGATTCGACGCCGCCGGCGAACATCACGTCGGCTTCGCCGACGCGGATGCGGTCCGCGGCCATCTGCACGGCGGTGATGCCGGAGGCGCAGTAGCGGTTGATCGTCACGCCGCCGATGGTGGGGCCCAGGCCCGCCAGCACCGAGGCAACGCGGGCGATGTTCATGCCCTGCTCGCCTTCTGGGAAGGAGCAGCCGACGATGGCGTCTTCAATGGCCGCCGGGTCCAGGCCCGGGGCCTGCGCCAGCACGGCTTGCATGACCTTGACGAGCATCTCGTCGGGGCGGGTGTTCTTGTAGAAACCACGGCCGCTCTTGCCGATCGGCAGGCGGGTGGCGGCAACGACGTAGGCGTCTTGGACTTGCTTGGTCATCATGTTTCCTTTGGGCCTACGGCCCACTGCGTACTCAAGCCTGGGGCTTCTCTTTGGGCACCCAGGCCCAGACAAATTCACACTGGATCGGCTCGATGCCGGCTTCGTCGGTCACGGTCACGGCGACGCGCACTTCACCCTTGGTCTCGCTCGCCATGGCCGCGCGCTGGGCAGCGGTGAGGTGGGCCTTGGCGACCAGGCCGCCGGTCGCACGCTTCTTGAAGTTCACCTGCAGCGACTTGCACAGCGGCAGGCAATCGTCACGCACGTTCATGCCCACCACCATGCCGGTCGCGGTTTCAGCGAGCAACGACATGGCGGCGGCATGCACACCCTTGATGTGGTTCTGCACCGGGCGCTTGTTCGCGACACGGACCTCGCTGCGCTCGGGGGTGAGTGCCACGAAATCGAGCGACGCAGTACCCGTAAAAGGCACCGCGCGGCGCAGCGCGAAGTTGCGCGCAGGCCCACGCAGCGGGGACGGCAGGCCGTCCAGCCTGGCAAGGGTGCGTTGAAGCCGGTTCACGTCGAGCCTTAGTTGCGGACGGGCTTGCCTGTTTGCAGCATGCCCATGATGCGTTCCTGCGTCTTGGGGTTGTCCAGCAGCGAGCAGAAGTGCTTGCGCTCCAGCGCCATCAGGTACTCCTCCGTCACCAGGGAGCCGGCCTCGACCTCGCCACCGCAGACCACATCGGCGATCGCCGCGGCCAGGTGGTAGTCGTGCGCGCTGACGAAGCCGCCATCACGCATGTTGGCCACCTGGCCCTTGATCGTCGCGATGCCGCTGCGGCCGGCGACCGGGAACAGTGCCTTGTGCGGCGGGCGGTAGCCAGCTTCGGACATGCCGATGGCGGTGGCCGTGGCGATGTGCAGCAGCTCGTCCTTGTGCGGCACGATGATGTCGCTGTCGAGCAGGAAGCCGTTCTTCTTGGCTTCGTGCGCAGACGTCGCGACCTTGGCCGTCGCGGCGGTCAGGAAGCCGTCCTTCAGGAAGCTCAGGATGTCAGCGCCAGCGTTGCCAGCGGCAGCCATCTCGGCCGCACGGCGGGCGATGTAGGTCAGGCCGCCGCCGCCGGGCACCAGGCCCACGCCGACTTCCACCAGGCCTACATAGCTCTCGACGTGCGCGACGCGGCGTGCGCAATGCACGGCCAGCTCGGCACCACCGCCCAGCGCCAGGCCGCGCATCGCGGCGACGACCGGCACTGACGCATAGCGCAGGCGCAGCATCATGTCCTGCAGCTTCTTCTCTTCCGGCGCGATGCCCTTGCTGCCCATCTTCATGAAGACGGGCATCAGGCTTTCGAGGTTGGCGCCGGCGGAGAACACGTCGTCCGGGCTCCAGATCACCAAGCCCTTGTAGTCGGCTTCGGCGATCTCCACGGCCTTCAGCAGGCCTTCGGTGACGGCCGGGCTGATCAGGTGCAGCTTGGCGGTGATGGAGGCGATGACGACATGGCCGTCCAGCGTCCAGACGCGCACTTCCTCGTTCTTGAACAGTTCGGTGCCCGACTTCAGCGGATCGGCCGCGCCGGTGCCCAGCAGCGATTCACGGAAAGCTTGGCGGCTGTAGACCGGCAGCTCGCTGCGCGGCTTGAACTTGCCTTCAGCGGCGCTCCAAGAGCCCGCGGGCGTGTGCACGCCACCAGCTTCGGCGACCGGACCTTCAGTGACACACGCC
>JACPYV010000041.1 GCA_016195825.1 Burkholderiales bacterium
AGCTGACCAGGGTCGCGATGGCACGTAGGGTGTTGATATCGAATTCCATACCGGTCTCCGATGCCTTATCGCAGGGACAGACCCAGAACTTGCAGGAAGGCAATGACGGCTTCCAGTTCGGTCTTGCCCTTCACTTCTTCGGTCGACTTGGCAATCTGCTCGTCGGTGTAAGGCACACCCACTTTGCGCAGACCCGCCATGTGCGCTGGCATGACTTCAGCGCCCACTAGGTTCTTGGCCAGCCAGGGGTAGGCGGGCATGTTGGACTCCGGCACGAGGTCGCGCGGGTTGTTCAAGTGGATGCGGTGCCAGTCGTCGCTGTACTTGGTGCCGACGCGCGCCAGGTCCGGCCCGGTGCGCTTGCTGCCCCACTGGAAGGGATGGTCGTAGACGAACTCGCCGGCGGTGGAGTAGTGGCCGTAGCGCAGCGTCTCGGCCAGCAGCGGGCGGATCATCTGCGAGTGGCAGTTGTAGCAGCCCTCGCGCACATAGATGTCGCGCCCTGCCAGTTGCAGCGGGGTGTAGGGCTTGAGGCCAGGCGCGGCCTGGGTGGTCGAGCGCTGGAAGAACAGCGGCACGATCTCGACGACGCCGCCGACGAGCACGGTGAGCAGCACCAGCACGATCATCAAGAAGTTGCTGGTCTCGATGCGCTGGTGGCCGGTGACGGGTGCAGTGTTGGATGCCATCTCGATTCCTCAGGCGTGGGCCAGGGCCACGGGGATGCGCACACGCTCGGGGGAGCCGGCTTGAACCGTCTTGACGACGTTCCAGGCCATCACGAGCATGCCGCTCAGGTAGAGCAGACCGCCGAGCAGGCGCGCCACGTAGAAGGGCCAGGTGGCCTTGACGCTCTCGACGAAGGTGTAGACCAGCGTGCCGTCCGGGTTGACTGCGCGCCACATCAGGCCCTGCATGACACCGGCAATCCACATCGCGGCGATGTAGAGCACGATGCCCAGCGTGGCCACCCAGAAGTGCAACTCGATGGCACTCTTGGAGTACATCTGTGTGCGGCCATACAGGCGCGGGATCAGGTGGTACAGCGAGCCCATCGAGATCAGCCCCACCCAGCCCAGCGCGCCGCTGTGAACGTGGCCGACGGTCCAGTCCGTGTAGTGCGACAGCGCGTTGACCGTCTTGATGGACATCATCGGGCCCTCGAAGGTCGACATGCCGTAGAACGACAGCGCGACGATGAGGAACTTCAGGATGGGGTCGTCACGCAGCTTGTGCCAGGCACCCGACAGCGTCATGACGCCGTTGATCATGCCGCCCCAGCTCGGCGCGAGCAGCACCAGGCTGAAGATCATGCCAACGCTCTGCGCCCAGTCCGGCAGCGCCGTGTAGTGCAGGTGGTGCGGACCCGCCCACATGTACGTGAAGATCAGCGCCCAGAAGTGGACGATGGACAGCCGGTAGCTGTAGACCGGCCGCTCGGCCTGCTTGGGGATGTAGTAATACATCATCCCGAGGAAGCCCGCAGTCAGGAAGAAACCGACTGCGTTATGGCCGTACCACCACTGCACCATGGCGTCTTGCACGCCGGCGTAGGCGGAGTAGCTCTTGGTGAGGCTGACCGGAATCTCGGCGCTGTTGACGATGTGCAGCAGCGCCACGGCGATGATGTAGGCGCCGAAGAACCAGTTCGCCACGTAGATGTGGCGGATCTTGCGTGTGCCCACCGTGCCGAAGAAGACCACCGCATAGGACACCCAGACGACGGCGATCAAGATGTCGATGGGCCACTCCAGCTCGGCGTATTCCTTGCCGGTCGTGAAGCCCATGGGCAGCGAGATGGCGGCCAGCAGGATGACCAGTTGCCAGCCCCAGAACGTGACCCAGGCCAGCTTGGGCAGGAACAGGCTCACCTGGCCCGTGCGTTGGACGACGTGGTAGCTGGTCGCGAACAGCGCACAGCCGCCGAAGGCGAAGATCACCGCGTTCGTGTGCAGCGGGCGCAGGCGCCCGTAGCTCAACCACGGGATGCCGAAGTTCAGGTCCGGCCAGGCCAGCTGGGCCGCGATCACCACGCCCACGAGCATGCCCACCACGCCCCAGAGCACGGCGGCCAGCGCGAAAGCGCGCACCGGTCCATCCTCGTACACCGCCCCGGTGGTGGCCAGGGCCTTCTCATTCGCCATTGCGGCTCCTTTAGCTGTCGTTATTGACAGATTCTTCTCGCGCGGCGACTGCAGCGCCTTGATCCTGGTCAAGCAGGATCCGTCTGCCCTCGCCTTCGAGGTCATCGAGCTGGCCGTTCTGTACCGCCCAGCCGAAAACGGCCACGATGAGCAGGACCAGCACGACCGAGAACGGGATCAGCAGGTAGAGGATGTCCATCAGCGGTCCATCACCGTGACAGCCGCTGCGCGTTGAGCACGACGAACAGCGAGCTCGCCGCCATGCCCACGCCGGCGGCCAGCGGCGGCAGCCAGCCGCCCAGCGCCAGCGGCACGCAGGCCAGGTTGTAAAGCGCGGCCCAAGCCAGGTTCTGGCGCAGCACGCGCCGCGTGCGGCGTGCCAGCGCGAGCGCCTGCGGCAACGCCATCAGCCGGCCGGACACCAGCAGCGCGTCTGCCGTGCTGCGCGCCAGCATGGCGCCCTGCACCATCGCGATGCGCACGTCGGCTGCGGCCAGCACCGGGGCGTCGTTGATGCCGTCGCCCACCATCAGCACACGCTCGCCGCGCGCCTGCCAGTCGCGCAGCGCGGCCAGCTTGGACTCGGGCGTCGCGCCGGCCTGCCAGTGGGCGATGTCCAGCGTCTGGGCCATGCGCGCCACGGCCGCGGGCTGGTCGCCTGACAGCAGGCGCACGCGCAGGCCCAGCGCCCGCAGCGCGGTGATGGCATCGGCCGCGTCGGCGCGTGGCGCCTCGGCCAGGTCCAGCCACAGCACACCGCCGCCTTCACGGCCGAACGCCAGCCGCGCGGCCGGATCGGGCTGCCCGCTCACCCAGGCCGGCGCGCCCAGGCGCCACAGGTGGCCGGTCGCGTCGCGCGCCTCGATGCCGCGGCCGGCCAGTTCGCGCACGTCCGTCCACGCACCGGCCTCAGCGCTATCAGCGCTATCAGCGCCATCAGCGCCGTCCGCCAGCGCCTGGGCGTGCGGGTGGCGAGACAGCGACGCCAGGCCGCGTGCCAGGACCAGCAGCGCGTCGGCATCGGCGCCGGCAGACCAATGGCGGCGCAAGCTGAGGCGCTCTTCGCTGAGCGTGCCGGTCTTGTCAAAGACCACGGTATCGACGGCGCACAGCCGCTCCAGCGCCGACAGATCCACCAGCAGCAGGCCGCGCCGCGCCAGCGCGCCGCTGGCGGTCAGCCACGCGGCCGGCGCGGCCAGCGTCAGCGCACAGGGGCAGGTCACGATCAGCACCGCCACGGCGACGGCAATGGCGCGCGCGGGCTCCAGCCACCACCACGCCAGGCCCGCCGCCAGCGCCAGCAGCAGCACGCCCGCCGTGAAGCCAGCTGCGACGCGGTCCACGATGCCGCTGGCCAATGGCCGCTGGCTCTGCGCCTGCTGCATCAGCCGAACGATGCCCTGTGCGGTCGTGTCCGCGCCCACGCGCTGCACGGCCACCACCAGCGCGCCGTCCACGTTGATGCTGCCCGCCACCACCGCATCGCCCACCGCCTTGGCCACCGGCACGGACTCGCCAGTCAGCAGCGCCTCGTTGACCCAGCCCTGGCCGCTCAGCACGCAGCCGTCCGCAGCAAAGGCTTCGCCGGCCGCGACGCGCAGGCGGTCGCCCACGCGCAGCGCCTCGGGCGGGACGCGCTCGCTGCGACCGTCGTCCAGCAGCCGCTCGGCCACGGTCGGCAGCGCGCCGGCCACGGCCTCCAGCGCCTCGGCCGCGCGGTGGCGCGCACCCAGCTCGAACCAGCGTGCCAGCAGCAGCAACGCGACGAACATCGTCAGCGAATCGAAATAGACATCGCGCCCCAGCGCGCCGCCAGGGTCGAACAAGGCGCCGGTGCTGGCGACAAAGGTCACCGCGATGCCGAGCGCCACCGGCACGTCCATGCCCAGCCGCCCGGCGCGCAGCTGCCGCCACGCGCCGCCGAAGAACGGCCCGGCCGCGAAGGCCATCACCGGCAGCGTCAGCACCCAACAGCCCCAGCGCAGCAGCCGGTCGAGATCGGGCGCCAGCTCGCCTGCGTGGGCCACGTAGGCCGGCGTCGCGAGCATCATGACCTGCATCATCAGGAAGCCGGCGACGAACAGCCGCCACAGCGCCTGGCGCCGTTCCCGCAGGCGCAGTTCTCGGGCCGGCGCGGCGATGTCCGGGCTGGCGCCATAACCGGCCGCCTGCAGTGCGGCCAGCACATCGGCCAGTGCGATGCGCGACGGCCACCAGCGCAGTGCCAGCCGAGCCGATGCAGCGTTCACGCTGGCAGCCTGCACGCCGGGCAGCTTGAGCAGCGCGGCTTCGACGATACCGGAGCAGGCAGCGCAGTGCATGCCCGACACCTGGAACTGCGACACCGCGACACCGGCCGGGCCGTCGGGCCAGGTCGTGAAGGGGGCGAGGCCGCGCGCGTCGGCATCCGCCGCGAGCAAGCCTGGGGGGGGAGCACTCACGCCAATAATCTAACGGGATCTCGCGCCGCGTCCATGACTTGCATCAAGCCGCTGGCCGCGCGCGGCGCAGACGCCACAACTGCGCGGCATACCGCCGCCGGGAATGCTCCTTGCATGCCCGCAGGGCCTCCTTCAGCGTTTTCAGGAGGCTAGGGCCATGTCAGATCTGTCTGAATCCCTCGTTGCGCCGGGCACCAGCCCGGGCACGAGCTTCTCTCACGTGAAGCCGGGGGACACGCCTTGGCGCCCTGACGGCCTCAGGGACTTCTTCCTCTACCGCGACCTGGGCGTTGCCGAAGCCACGGGTGGCCGAGTCATCGCGCACCTTGTGAAGGCGAACATGGCCCCGGAAAAGGGCACGGGTTGGCACCGCCATGAGGCGGATTTCCAGATCGTGTTGATGACCAAGGGCTGGGCCAAGTTCATGTACGAGGACCAGGTCACGCTGGTAGAGGCCGGCGACTGCGTGCACCAGCGGCCCGGCATCGTGCACTACCTGTTCGACTACTCGCCGGACATGGAGTACCTGGAAATTGTCTCGCCGGCCGCGTTCAAGACGGTGGACATGCCTGCCCCGTGCGACGTGCCCATCCCGACGCCCTGGGACTGAGGACTTAGAAGTCCATGTCCAGCAGCTCGATCTCCTCGGGCTCCAGCCTGGCCTCGGAGATCCAGGCCTGCATCTCCGGCATGGCCAGGACGGTGCCGCAGTACTCGGCGCAGGCCAGCGGCAACGTCACGTCGTAGGTGACGAAGCGCGTGGCCACCGGCGCGAAGATCGCGTCGGCCGCACTGCGCTTCTTGCCGAACAAGAACGGCCCGCCGTAGGTAGCCAGGCAGTCGCTCCAGATCTCAACGATGCGCTCGATGTCGGGCTTGGCGCCGGCCCAGATCTTGTGCTTCGGGAAATGCCCCTTGAGATTCATCGGCAGCGCCGCGCGCAGGTTGGCGAAGCCCGAGTTCATCTCGCCGCAGACCGCCCGCGCATGGGCGCGCGCCACGCGGTCCGCGGGCCACAACCCGGCCTTGGGAAACGTCTCATTCAGGTACTCGGCGATCGCCAATGTGTTCCAGACCGTGGCACCCTCGTGGCGCAGGCAGGGCACGCGGATGGACGGCGCCAGCAGCAGCAGCTCCTTCCTGGCATCCTCGTCGTCGGGTGACACCATGACTTCCTTGAAGGCCAGCCCGGCAAAGCGGGTCAGCAGCCAGCCGCGCAGCGACCAGGACGAATAGTTCTTGCTGCTCAGCGTCAGCGTAGCCGCGGGCGGCGCCGGCTTGACGGCCTTGCTGGACCTGCTGGCCACCGGCTTGGCGGGCTTGGTCGGCGTGGCAACTGGCATGGGCGTCTCCTCGGATCGTGGGCTTCACCCATCTCGACGCAAGCCCCATGCCATGCTGGCGCGCTCCTTGCGTCGCCTGTTCCATCCCAGCCCTGCAGGAGCGCCCATGTACCCCGCCTACCAGGCCCACGCCGACCTGCTTTGGCCGCTGCGCGCGGCAACACGCCTGTCCCTGCCCTTCCTGCAGGACCCCAGCGTCGCCGACGCCGGCTGGCTGCCGGCACGCCAGATGGCGGCGGCAGGCCGGGTCTTCGAGCTGGCCCAGGTCACCCACGCACGACCGCCCTGGCGTATTTCCGAGGTCCACAGCGGCGGCGAACGCTGGCCCGTGACCGAGGAGGCCGTGCTGACGACCCCCTTCGCCACGCTGCTGCGCTTTCGCCGCGAAGGCGCGCCGGCGGCGCCCAAGGTGCTGGTCGTGGCACCCATGTCCGGCCACTTCGCCACGCTGCTGCGCGACACCGCACGCACGCTGCTGCAGGACCACGACGTCTACATCACCGACTGGCACAACGTGCGCGACGTGCCGCTGTCCGCCGGCCGTTTCGGGCTGGACGAATACACCCAGCACCTGATCGATTTCATCGCGGCCATTGGCCCCGGCGCCAATGTGGTGGCTGTTTGCCAGCCCTGTGTCAGCGCGCTGGCCGCCGTGGCGCTGATGGCCGAGGACGACCACCCCGCCACGCCGGCCAGCCTGACGCTGATGGCCGGCCCCATCGACTGCCGCGTCAGCCCCACCGAGGTCAACAAGCTGGCCACTGGCAAGCCCATCGAGTGGTTCCGCAAGAACCTCATCAGCCACGTGCCCTGGCGGCACAAGGGCGCCGGGCGGCGCGTCTACCCGGGCTTCGTGCAGCTGTCGGCCTTCATGAGCATGAACCAGGACCGGCACGCCAACGCCTTCAAGGACTACTACCGCCACCTCGTCACCGACGACTTCGACAAGGCCGAGGTCACGCGGCTGTTCTATGAGGAGTACATGGCGGTGGCCGACCTGGCGGCGGACTTCTACCTGGAGACCGTGGAACGCGTGTTCCAGACCTACGACCTGCCGCGCGGCGAGCTGATGTTCAAGGGCCGGCGTGTGAACCCGGCCGCCATCCGCCGCACGGCGCTGCTGACCGTGGAAGGCGAGCGCGACGACATCTGCTCGGTGGGCCAGACGCTGGCCGCGCAGGACCTGGCCAGCAGCCTCAAGCTCTATCTGCGCACCCACTACATCCAGCCCAACGTGGGCCACTACGGCGTGTTCAGCGGGCGGCGCTGGCAGCACCAGGTCTACCCGCTGGTGCGGCACGCCATCCAGGTATCGCAGCCCTGAAAAACGGCTGCCAGCGACCGCCCTGAGCAGGTGCAGGCCCGCCATCCGTCACGCGCCATGTGAAAGGGTCACACCGGCGGGCCCTTTCTACTTAAGCTCTCCCTCGCCACGTTCGTCCAAAGAGCGGGCATTCGAGCGAGGAGACACCATGTTTTCACTGACCGCACTGCGCCTCGGGCCGCGCCTGGCCCTGGGATTCGGCTCCATCGTGCTGCTCTGCGCCGCGGCCGTTGGATTCGGCATCAACCGCATCGGCACGATGCGCACGCTCTCGCAGCAGCTCGGCACCCTCGACGCCGAGAAACTCTCGCTTTCCGAGCGCTGGGGCCGGGCCATCGAAGCCAACACGGCGCGCAACTGGGTAGTGGTCTTCGCCACCGACGACCAGATCAAGGCCCGCGTCCGAAGCGAAATGGCCGAGGTCATCAAGGTCCAGACCGAGCGGCTCAAGCGCATGCAGGAGATCGCCACCTCCGACGAGGACAAGCGCCTGCTCGAAGACATCACCAGGCAGCGCGACGCCTACCAGGCCATGCGTGGCGCCATGCTCAAACGCAAGGATGCAGGCGAGGACATCGCCGCCGAGGTGCTGGACAAGCTGTTTCCCGCCGCGGCGGCCTACCAGGCCGTCGTCGAGAAGCTGATCGTTCGTCAGCGCGACAGCATGGGCGAGACCAAGGCCCGGGCCGAGGCCGCAGCACGTGACGCGACGATTGCGCTCTCGCTGGGCGGCGGCCTGGCCGTGCTGCTGGCTATCTGGTTGGCCTGGCGGCTCACCGGCTCGATCGCCGGCCCGATCAACCAAGCCAAGCGGGTGGCCCAGGCCATCGCCGCCGGCGACCTGACGCAGCACATCGAGGCGACGGGCCGGGACGAAGCGGCCGAGTTGCTGGAATCGCTGGGCGCGATGCAGGGCTCCCTGCGCGACCTGGTCGGCCAGGTGCGCAGCAGCACCGACAGCATCAACACGGCCAGCACCGAAATCGCCACTGGCAACCACGACCTCAGTGCGCGAACCGAGCAGGCAGCGGCCAACCTGGAGGAGGCCGCATCTTCCATGGAGGAGCTGACCAGCACGGTCAAGCAGAGCGCCGACTCGGCCCGCCAGGCCAACCAGTTGGCGGCGACCGCCGCCGCGGTCGCGCAACGCGGCGGCTCGGTGGTGGCGCAGGTCGTCTCGACGATGGACGAGATCAACGGCAGCTCCAAGAAGATCTCCGACATCATCGGCGTGATCGACGGCATCGCGTTCCAGACCAACATCCTGGCGTTGAATGCCGCCGTCGAGGCGGCGCGCGCGGGCGAACAGGGCCGCGGCTTTGCCGTGGTCGCCAGCGAGGTGCGTTCGCTCGCGCAGCGCTCCGCCGAAGCCGCCAAGCAGATCAAGGCCTTGATCGGCACCAGCGTGGACAAGGTGGAGTCCGGCTCGCGCCTCGTGGCCGCGGCGGGTCAGACCATGGGCGAGATCGTGGACTCGGTGAGGCGCGTGACGGACATGATCGGCGAGATCACCGTCGCGGCGGCCGAGCAATCCGATGGCATCGGCCAGATCAATGAGACCGTGACCCAGCTCGACAAGATGACGCAGCAGAACGCGGCGCTGGTGGAGCAGAGCACGGCTGCCGCAGAGTCGCTGCGCGAGCAGGCCCACCGGTTGTCGGACGTGGTGGGTACCTTCAAGATCGACGCAGCGTCTCGCCGCTGATCGGACGCCCTTCCTCGGGCAGCAAAAAGCCCGCCGGTGGCGGGCTTTTGACGAGGCAGACAGGTGCTGCGGCGATCAGGCGAAGTTGGCTTCGGCGAACGACCAGTTGACCAGGTTTGACAGGAAGGTCTCGACAAACTTCGGACGCAGGTTGCGGTAGTCGATGTAGTAGGCGTGCTCCCACACGTCGACGGTCAGCAGCGCCTTGTCGGCGGTGGTCAGCGGCGTGCCGGCGGCGCCGGTATTGACGATGTCGACCGAGCCGTCCGGCTTCTTGACCAGCCAGGTCCAGCCGGAACCGAAGTTGCCGACGGCGCTCTTCACGAAGGCTTCCTTGAAGGCTGCGTAGCTGCCCCACTTGGCGTTGATGGCCTCGGCCAGCGCGCCGCTGGGCTCGCCGCCGCCTTGCGGCTTCATGCAGTGCCAGAAGAAGGTGTGGTTCCAGATCTGTGCCGAGTTGTTGTAGATGCCGCCGGAGCTCTTCTTGATGATCTCTTCGAGCGTCAGGCTTTCGAACTCGGTGCCCTTTTGCAGGTTGTTGAGGTTCACCACGTAGGCGTTGTGGTGCTTGCCGTGGTGGAACTCGAGGGTCTCCTTGCTGTAGTGCGGGGCCAGCGAGTCGATCGGGTAGGGCAGCGGGGGCAGCGTGTGTTCCATCGTGGAGTCCTCAAGGAGTTGGAGGGAAGGGAAACCGAAAGATTGTAGGGAGCGGGGATCACCCCTGCGGCGAAGGCAGTACCCGCAGGATTTGCAAGTCGGCACTGCCGTCGGACAGCACGGCGCGCACCTTGCGGCCGGGTTGCAGCGCCTGCACCGACGTGATCGCGCCGCCCTGGCCATCGTCCAGCCAGGCATAGCCACGGGCCAGCACGTGCTGGGGGTCCAGGGCCAGCAGCCGCGCCTGCAAGCCGTCCAGGCGCACCGACTGGCGACGCAGGAGATCCCGGCCCGCGCGCTCGCGGCGCTGTGCAAGGTGGTCCAGCCGCTGGCGCTGCAACTCGACGCGCCGCCCAGGCGCCACCGCGGCGCGCTGGGCCAGCAACTCCAACAGGCGGCGCTGGCGCGCGAGCGCGTCGCTGGGGCGGGCCAGGCGCAGTGCCAGCCTGTCCAGGCGCTGGCCCAGCGTCTGCAGCCGGTGATCCAGGCGCAGCGTCAGGCCGCGCGCCAGGGCGGCCAGTTCGGCCAGCAGGTTGTCGCGCGCCGGTGCAGCCAGCTCGGCAGCCGCCGTGGGCGTGGGCGCGCGCAGGTCGGCGGCCAGGTCGCACAGCGTCACATCGGTTTCGTGGCCGACGCCGCAGACGACGGGCAGGCCCGACGACGCCACCGCGCGCACGACGCGCTCGTCGTTGAAGGCCCACAAGTCCTCCAGCGAGCCACCGCCGCGCACCAGCAGCAGCAGGTCCACCTCGGCGCGCGCGTTGGCGATGCGCAGCGCGTTGACCAGGGCCGGCGGCGCTTCGGCACCCTGCACCAGGCTTGGGTAGACGACCACCTCGACCTGCGGCGCGCGGCGGGCCAGCGCGGTCAGCACGTCATGCAGCGCGGCACCGGCCGTGGAGGTGATGACGCCGATGCGCCGCGGCAGCGCAGGCAAGGGCCGCTTGGCGTCTTCATCGAACAAGCCCTCGGCCGCCAGCCGCTCGCGCAGCTTCAGGAACTGCTCGTACAGCGTGCCGGCGCCGGCCCGACGCATGGCCTCGACGATGAATTGCAGCTCACCGCGCGGCTCGTAGACGGCCACCCGGCCGCGCAGTTCGACCAACGCGCCATCGGCCGGCGTGAAGTCCAGCATCCCCGCTGCGCGGCGGAACATCGCGCAGCGCAGGCTGGCGCTCAAGCCGTCGGCGTCCTTCAGCCCGAAATAACAGTGGCCGCTGGCTGCCCGCGTGAAGCCGGTGAGCTCGCCGCCGACCACGACCACCGAGAAACGCTCGGCCAGACTCTGGCTGACCGCCTCCAGCAGGCCGGCCACGCCCCAGACACGACGGCCGGATGCGGCTTCGCGGCCCTCAATCACGCGCAAACCCAATGCCGGCGCGGGCCGGGAAGTCCACAGCCGCGCCAATGCTGGGCTGGCGGGCGATTTCGGCCCATCGCGCCTGTCACGGCGCCGTCATGAGCACATAAGGCCTTGTTTTTCAATTCGAATTCCGGTGCTCAACTTTGAGGCAAATTGTCCAAGGCCTTGATTTGACGGCCCTTGGCGGCCGGCGCCCCGGGCTTGCCCACAAAGTTATCCACAGCAACAGTGGATTGTGAGAACGCTTTCGTGGGGTGCAACGAGCGGCTGCGGGGCCCGAGGCAGGGGCCATAATCCTGCGCACTTATCGGGCCGTCAGCGGCCCATTTTTCGACGGGGACGCCTTTGTTTTCGATCATACAAGCCGCCGGTTGGCCGATTTGGCCCTTGCTCCTGTGCTCCGTGGTGGCCCTGGCGCTGATCATCGAACGCCTCTCCAGCCTGCGGTCCAGCCGCATCCTGCCGCCGCGGCTGCTGGAGGACGTGCTCAACGTCAGCGCCCAGCAACTGCCGGCGCCCGACATGGTGGACCGACTGGCCGAGAACTCGCTGCTGGGAGAGGTGCTGGCCTCGGGCCTGCGCGCCGTGACGGCTGAGCCGCAGATGCCCGAAGGCAAGCTGCGCCTGGTGTTCGAGTTCGCCGGCCGTCGCGCCGTGCACCAGCTCGAGCGCTACA
>JACPYV010000007.1 GCA_016195825.1 Burkholderiales bacterium
AGTTGCCGCAGGCAGCGCCGGAGGCCATGGACACGACCATCGACTCGCGTGGTGTCGCCTTCGACGCGACGCGCAACAGCGACTCCACGCTCGCCGGCTTCGAGGTCCCGCGCACCGAGGCCTTCGTGCGCGGGGAATCGGCGTCCATCATCTCGCCCGCCGTGCCGACTGAGCCCGGCCCGAACAGCGAGTTCCCGGCCAGCACGATGAATTTCGCGCCGACCACCCAGGCGGCCGATCCGACCATGCTGTCGGCGCCGACCGCTGAGGCCACCGGCGCCGAGAAGCTGGGCGATCTGTTTGGACGCCACCGCCAGCGCGTGCTGACGGGCCTCGTCGTGCTGGGCCTCGTCGGCACGGCCGCGTCGGTCAGCCTGGTGCTGGTCAGCTCTAACCGCAGTGCGGCCCAGGTGCGCGCCACCGGTCAGGCACTGATGCACTCGCAGCGCATGGCCAAGTCCGTGTCCGCGGCATTGGTGGGCAACCCTGCGGCGTTCGCCGAACTGCGCGAATCGGTCACCACGCTGGGTGGCGTCGTCACCAACCTGCGCACCGGTGAAGGCGAACTCGCCATCGCGCCGGCCGCCGTGCAGCCGACGCTGGAGTCGCTCAAGCCGCTGGTCGAACGCGCCGAGAAGAACGGCAAGGTCGTGCAGAACCAGGAAAAGATCCTGACGCAGGTCGGTTCCGCGCTGCGCGCCATCAACCGCCAGTCCAGCGACCTGCTGGAAAGCGCCGAAGCGGTGTCTTCTCAGGCCCTGCAGATCGGCTCCTCGGCGGGCGAGGTCTCCGCGGTCGGCCAGTTGGTCATGCTGACGCAGCGTATCGGCAAGAGCGCCAACGAGTTCCTGACGCAGGAAGGCGTGAGCCCCGAGGCCGTGTTCTTGCTGGGCAAGGACTTGAACTCCTTCAAGCTCATCACCGAGGCCCTGATCAGCGGCAGCCCCGAGCTGCGCCTGAACGCCGCACGCGACCCGCAGCTGAAAGAGCGCCTGCAGACCCTGCTCAAGCAGTACGAGCAGACCCGCACGCAGGCCTCCGCGATTCTGGGCAACCTGCAAGGCCTGGTGTCGGCGCGTGAGGCGCAGACGGCCATCCTGAATGACTCGGAGCCGCTGCGCAAAGGCCTGGAGCAGGCCGCCGCCGACCTGGAAAAGTCCGGCGGTGCGGGCTGGGGCCTGATCGGTTTGATGATCCTGTCGCTGATTGCCCTGGTGGCCGGCGCCTTCGGTTTCCTGCGCCTGTTCGTGGCGGACCAGTCCGAGCGCGCAACGCTCGCCGAGGCCCAGCGCCGCGAAGCCGAAGCCCAGGAGCAGGAAGCCAAGCGCGTCAATGACGCCAACCAGGCCGCCATTCTGCGGCTGATGAACGAACTGTCCACGGTCGCTGAAGGTGACCTGACGCAGCAAGCCACCGTGACCGAGGACATCACCGGCGCCATCGCCGACTCGGTGAACTACACGGTGGAAGAGCTGCGCAACCTGGTCGGTCAGGTGCAGGCCACGGCAGCGCGCGTGACGGACACCACCGGCGCGGTCGACCAGACGTCCACCGACCTGCTGGCGGCCTCCAAGGAACAGCTGCACGAGATCCGCGCGACCGGCGAGGCCGTGCTGGGGATGGCGAGCCGAATCACCGACGTGTCCGCGCAGGCGCAGACGACGGCCGAGGTGGCCCGCCAGAGCCGGCAGGCCGCCGAGCAAGGTCTGGCCGCGATGCAGAACAACATCGCCGGTATGAACACCATCCGTGACTCCATCCAGGAGACCTCCAAGCGCATCAAGCGCCTGGGCGAGTCGTCCCAGGAAATCGGTGAGATCACGGAGCTGATCTCGGACATTACGGAACAGACGAACGTGCTGGCTCTGAACGCTGCCATCCAGGCGGCGTCCGCCGGTGAAGCCGGTCGCGGCTTCTCGGTCGTTGCGGAAGAAGTGCAGCGGCTGGCCGAACGCTCCGGCGACGCGACGCGACGGATTGCCGCGCTGGTCAAGACCATTCAGACCGACACCCACGACGCGGTGGCCGCCATGGAGCGTTCGACGCGCGGGGTGGTGGAAGGTACGCAACTGTCCGACGCGGCCGGCAAGGCGCTGGAAGACATCGACAGCGTGTCCCGCCAGCTCGACGGACTGATCGGACAGATCTCGAGCCAGGCACAGCAGGAAGCTGCTTCTGCCAACGAGGTGGCCTCCAACATCCAGCACATCTTTGCGGTGACCGAACAGACCTCGGAAGGCACGCGCTCCACGGCGCAGATGGTGCATGAGCTGTCGCGCTCTGCCGAGGCACTGCGCACCTCCGTGTCCCGATTCAAAGTCGCTTGAACACCATCCGCACCGAGCAAGAAAGCCCAGGCATGGACAGCTCCCTGCGAGACTCCGAACTCCCGGCCGACCTCAGCCCACTCGCGTGGGTGCAGGAGGAGTTGCGCCGTTCACTGGAGTCGGTGCACAAGACGTTGCGCCGCCTCGTGCGCGACGGCAGCGACAACCGGCTCTCGGCCTTTGGTGCCGACGCCCAGCCCAGCCTGCCGCTGCAGCAGGCCGCCGCCCAGCTGCACCAGGTCAGCGGCGTGCTGTCGCTGGTCGGTCTGCCCGCCGGCGCCAGCGTGCTGCGCGCTGCCGAGACGGCCGTCGCCCGGCTGGCCGAGCATCCGCTGGAAGTCGAGACCAGCACGGTGGACGTCATCGAACGTGCCGACTTCGCGCTGCTCGCCTACGTCGCCCGCCTGCTGGCCGGCAACAAGACCTCGCCGCTGTCGCTCTATCCGAGCTACCGCGCGCTGCAACAGCTCAATGGCGTCGAGCGCATCCACCCGGCCGACGTCTGGCAGTTCGACTGGTCCTGGCGCAGCATCCCGCTGGAAGCCAACGTGCTGCCGCGCTCGCCAGAGGCCGTGCGCGCGCCTTTCGAGGCTGCGCTGCTGCGCCAGATGCGTGAGCCCAGTTCGGCGCACGCGGCCAACCTGTCGGGCCTGTGTGCCGGGCTCGCGGCTGCGCTGCCGGCCGGCACGGCCCGCACGGTGTGGCAGCTCGCCGCGGCCGTCTTCGAGGGCCAGGCCCTCAAGCTGCTTGGCAGCGACACCTATCTGAAGCGCCTGGGCTCCAAGCTCCTGCACGAACTGCGGGTCATTGGCCAGGGCGAAGTGTCCGAGCGTCTTGCGCAGGATCTGCTGTTTTTCTGCGCTCAGTGCCGCATCACCAAGGGCGCTGGCCCGCGCCTGACCGCCGTGCACGAGGCCTACCGCCTGACCGACGAGCACGCCGGTGACTACGAGGACGCCAGCCTGGGTCGCATCGACCCGGCCTGGGTCGCGCAGGCCAAGCGCCGCGTGCTCGCGGCCAAGGAGAGCTGGTCCAGCGCCGCCGAGGGCGACCAGCATCGACTGACGGCCCTGGACGAGCAGTTTGCCGGCCTGGCTGAATCCCTGACCCGCCTGTTCCCCAGTGGCGAGGTGCTCGCGCAGACGCTGCAGCGCGCCGTCGTCGCGACGCTGCGCTCGCGCACCACGCCGCCGCCGGCACTGGCGATGGAAGTCGCCACCAGCCTGCTCTACGTTGAAGCCGCGCTGGAAGACGCCGCCTTCGACCAGCCCGAGCAGGCCGACCGCGTGCGTCGCCTGGCGCGCCGCGTCGAATCCGTCGCCCATGGCCAGCCGGCCGAGGCGCTGGAAGACTGGATGGAGGACTTGTACCGCCGCGTCTCCGACCGCCAGACCCTGGGCAGCGTCGTGCACGAGCTGCGCGCCAGCCTGTCCGAGATCGAGCGGCAATGCGACGAGTACTTCCGTGATCCGGCGCGCCGCGAGCTGCTGATCCCCGTCCCTGGCCAACTGCAGGCCATGCGCGGCGTGCTCAGCGTGCTGGGCCTGGACCAGGCCGCGCATGCGACCTTGCGCATGCGTGACGAGGTGGATGGCCTTGCCAGCACCGAGATCGACTTCGAGCGTGCTGCCGCGCGCGGTGTCTTTGAGCGCCTGGCCAACAACCTCGGCGCCCTGGGCTTCCTGATCGACATGCTCAGCGTGCAGCCCCAGCTCGCCAAGCGCATGTTCGAGTTCGACGAGGCCACGGGCCGGCTCGACGCCGTCATGGGCCGCCGTGAAGGCGCGGTCGAGCTGCCCGACTTCGAAGCCAGCGGCTTCCACGTCGACCTGGAGCCCGAATTCGCGCCGGCACACGACGCGACGCAACCTTTGCATGTCGACTTCGGCAGCCTGGACCTGCCCGACCTCAGCCTGCCCGACGTGGACCTGTCCGAGCCTGCTCCCGTGGCATCGGCACCGACCCCGGCGGCGGCACCGGCCGTCGAGAGCGGCCCCAGCGTCGCCGACGACCCGGAGATGCGCGAGATCTTCCTCGAGGAAGCCGAGGAGGTCATCGGCAACGCCCGTGCGGCCATGGATGCGCTGCGCGAATCCCCGACCGATCAGAGCCAGCTGACCATCGTTCGCCGCGCCTTCCACACGCTCAAGGGCAGTGCCCGGATGGTCGGCCTGAACGACTTCGGCGAAGGCGCCTGGGCCTGTGAGCAGCTCTACAACGCGCGCCTGGCCGAGGCCCAGCCGCACGCCGACGCGGCGCTGTTCGGCTTCACGGCCGAGGCGCTGGACTATTTCACGCACTGGCGCGAGCAGATCGCCGGCAACCAGCCCGGCCACAGCCAGCCCGACCCGCTGCGCCACAGCGCCGACTCGCTGCGCCTGCATGGCGTGGCGCTGCCGCTGGCGCTGCCGGGCGAGGCCGGTCTGGATCTGCCGCTCGAACCCGAGCCCATGGTCGAGGTCGTCGAAGTCGGCCCCGAGCTGCTGGCCGAGGAAGCGCCTGCCCCCCTGCCGGTCGACATCACCGTCGCGGCAGAGGACGAAGCCCTGCCCATCGCGCCCGACTTCGTGCTCGACATCGTCGAGCCTGCGCCGCCGATCCGCGAGGACCAGGTCGAGGCCGAAATTGCCGCTATGGCCAGCCTGACGCTGCCGGACGACGAGCCCACGCTGGACCTCAGCGAGCATCCGACCGAGCTGATGCCGCCCGAGCCGCACGAAGAGCCGCATCACGCCCTGCCGACCGAGCCCATGCCGCTGGCGGCGCGCGAGGAGGTCACGCTGGCCAACTTCAGGCTGGAGCTGGACCTGGACGAGCCGGTCGCCGAGGCGCCCGCGCCGCTGCCGGCCAACGAACCGCCGCCGCGGCCGGAGGAGCGGACGCTCGCCATCCCGGCGCTGCAGCCCGCCGAGCCCGAAGCGCAGCCGGCACTCAGCCTGGTGGCGCCGGTCGAGCCCGAGCTCGCGCCGGTCGACCCGGACGAAGGCTTCAAGGTCATCGGTCCGCTGCGCATCAGCATCGCGCTATTCAACATCTTCCTGAACGAGGCCGACGAGCTGTCGCGCAAGCTGTCCATCGGCCTGGCCGAATGGGCCGTGGAGCTGAACCAGCCGGTGCCGCAGAGCTGCGAGGTGCAGGCCCATGCGCTGGCCGGCAATGCCGGCACGGTCGGCTATGACGACCTCTCCGCACTGGCCCGCGAGTTGGAGCACACCCTCGGCCGCGCTCAGCGCGCAGTGCACTACGAAGAGGCCGATGCCGAACTGTTCGTGCGCGCCGCCGACGACATTCGTCGTTTGCTGCACCAGTTCGCGGCCGGCTTCCTGAAGCCGAACGACCCCGACGTCATCACCCGCCTGCATGCCTACCAGCCGCAGGAAGAGCCGATGACGGCCGCTGTGCCGTTCGCCGACACCCAGCCGCCGCTGGCGCTGGACTCGCTGTCCCCCCCGCTGGACGACGAGGCGCAGACCCAGGCGGCCGTGTTGCCGGAACCGGTCGTTGAAGAGGTGCTCGCCGAAGAGCCGGTCGTCGAGGTGGCCGCCGAGACCGTGGCACCCGCGATCGTGGCTGCAGAGCCCGTGGCTGAAGCCGTTGTGGCGGTGGCGACCGTGGCTCAGCCCGAGGTCGAAGTCGAGCCCGAGCCCGAGCCCGGCCTGCCGGACAACATCGAGCCCGAGCTCTATCCGATCTTCGAAGAGGAAGGCCGCGACCTGTTGGCGCAACTGCACGGCGCGCTGCGCGACTGGCTGGCCCACCCGGGCGAGCTGGGTCGCTC
>JACPYV010000036.1 GCA_016195825.1 Burkholderiales bacterium
CACCGACCCCGACTGGGGCCTGCGCGCGACCTGGCGCGGCGCCGCTGCTGAAGCGACGGCTCTGCACCTGCGCGACGCCGGCGGGGGCCAGTTGCTGCGGGCCGGTGCGTTCGCCACGCGCAGCGGAGAGCAGCCGCGCGGCTCGCAGGCCAGCTTCGCGCGCGGCCGCGTGCAGCTGGGCGGCCTGGGCCTGGCCGGCCTGGTGTCGCTGCGCGACTTCGGCAACGGGCTGACCACCCAGGTCATCGGCAGCGACGGCGTCTGGCGGGCCAGTGACAGCGACCAGTGGCGCGGCCACCTGCTGCTGTCGGCCACGACGCTCGGGCTGGACGCCGACGGCCATCTGCTGAAGACTGGCCGCGAGCGCGGCCATCGCGCCTGGCTGGCCTGGCGCCACCGCGACGCCGACTGGGTCGCCAACGTCAACGTCGAGGAGATCGGCGCCCGCTTCGCCAACGACAACGGCTTCATCAGCCAGAGCGGTATCCGCCGCGCGTCGGCCTTCGGCTACCTGCGCCTGGGGCCGCGCCAGCTCGCCGGCGTGGACCTGCACGACAGCGAGGCCCAGCTGAAGGTGCAGGAGACGCGCACGCTGGCCGACCCGCTGCTGGGCGTCGCCGCCGGCCAGGTCGTGGACCGGCTTCTCCAGCCGGGCTTCTGGTTCGCCGCAGCGCGCAACACCGGCGTCTGGGGCCACATCGGCCTGGACAGCCACCGCGCGCGGAGCGACGGCCAGTTGCACGCGACGCGCACGCTGCTGCTGGGCTTCGAGTCCAACCCGGGCGAACTGTTGAGCTTCGTCAACGCCGAGATCGAATGGGGCCGGCGCCTGGACGTCGACGCCGACCGCGTCGGCCTAGGTCTGCAGGCGCAGGCTGAGGCCCGGCTGCGGGCGCCCTTGCCGGGCGGCCTGTGGCTGGAGTTCGAGCAGCGCCTGGGCCTGGGCTGG
The DNA here is from genome assembly GCA_016195825.1 of Burkholderiales bacterium. GTDB lineage: Bacteria > Pseudomonadota > Gammaproteobacteria > Burkholderiales > Burkholderiaceae_C > Pelomonas. The sequence goes on from JACPYV010000036.1 coordinate 950, forward strand.
GTGGACGCACCCGATGGGCGCCGCGCCTTCACGGACCGCAGTACGCAAAGCCTGGTCGTGCTGCACCTGAGCGCGCGGGATTCGCTGCGCCTGATTGGCCAGCAGACCCATTTCACACGCCGCGGCGAGGCCGCCCTCGGGCTGCCCGCACAGGACGGCCGGGAGCGCCAGCTGGCCCTGATGTTCCAGCACCGCGTGGGCCTGTCGCGCATCGTCAGCGTGGGTCTGAACCGCGCCAGCGAGCACCCCGGCCAGGCCCGCCACCGCGAGCTATTCGCCAAGCTGGCGCTGGCCTACTGAGCCCGGAAATACAAAAAGCGCCCGAGGGCGCTTTTTTTGCTTGGGGAAGCAGGGGATCAATAGCCGCTGGAGCGACCACCACCACCGTAGCCGCCACCGCCGGAACGGCCACCGCCGCCACCGCCGTAACCGCCACCACCACCGCCGTAGCCGCCGCCACCGCCGGAGCGGCCACCGCCACCACCGCCGTAGCCGCCACCACCGCCGCCGCCGCCGTAGCCGCCGCCGCCACCGGAACGGCCACCGCCGCCACCGTAGCCGCCGCCACCACCGAAGCCGCCGCCGCCGGAACGGCCACCGCCGCCGCCGAAGCCGCCCGGGCGTTCTTCACGAGGACGAGCCTCGTTGACGACAATGGCGCGGCCTTCGAGGGCCTGGCCATTCATGCCGTTGATCGCGGCTTGCGCCTCGGCATCGGAGCCCATTTCGACAAAGCCGAAACCTTTGGAGCGACCGGTTTCACGATCCATCATGACCTTTGCGGAGGTCACCGTACCGAACTGACCGAATGCTTCTTGCAGCGATTCGTCACGCACGCTGTAGGCGAGATTGCCCACGTAAAGCTTGTTTCCCATGGGGAAGCCCTTCTCTTCTCAAAACCAAAAAACCATGTGGAGCTTCAACCCATCGTGAACCATTCAAGCGAAGGTGCGGCGTCCAGACACAGGCGAATCATTATGGTGGCGGGGTCAAGAATTGCGGGGCAGCCCTCTGGCAAGTGTTGTTTTTCAGATCTAGCACAAACCCTGGCGCTGTGCAGTCGCCACGGTCCCGTCATCGATACCATCCGCGGCCCGAGCCTCAAACCATGACACCAGCCCTGCTCCCCGCCCTAGCCCGCGTGCTTGCCAGCATCGATGCGCCCCGCAATCTGCGCGCCCTCTACGCCTTGCTGGCGGGCTTTTGCCTGGCCGGCCTGCTGCTGGCCATGGCGCGCTCCGCACTGGGACGTGACGAGGCGCTGCTGGGCGCCCTGTGGCTGGGCCTGGCGCTGGCTGTCGCCTTTTTCGGCGTCAACACCACCGGCCTGATGCTGATGGATCAGGCCCGTAGCCTGCCCGTGCGCGACCCCCAGGATGCGCTGCACGACGCGCTGCGGAGTGCCCACCGCGTGCTGCTGGCGCTGCTGGCCTGCCTGACCCTTGCCGGCCTGGCCGTTCTTGTGCTGGCCGGCCTGCTGTGGGCCACCCACCTGCCGGTCGTCGGCGCCCCGCTGCTGGCCGTCGTGCTGCCGGCCGGTGTGCTGATGCTGGGCGGCATCACCTTCGTCCTCGTCGTGCTGGTCGGGCCGCTGGCCGGGCCCGCCGTGTGGGCGGGGCGGCGCAGCCGCGGCGTGCTGAGCTTTCTGCGCGCGCGGCTGCGCCATGGCCTGCCGGAGACGGCGCTGCTGATGGCCGCCGTCTATCTGATGGTGGCACTGGCGACGGCGGCGGTCAGCTTCGTCGTCGTCAGCGGCAGCCAACTGCTGGCCGGTCTGGCCATCCTGGGCGCGGGCGTGGAGCTGCCGGCGCGCCAACTGCTGGCCGGCGTCATGGGCCTGGGGCCGCGGACCTTGAGCGCCAGCGGCGTGCCGCTGGAGGGTGGCTCGCTGGGCCTGGCGGCGCTGATCGGCGGCGGCGTCGTGTTCGCCCTGGCACTGGCGCTGCCCACGCTGGTCTGGCTGCGCGGCTGCTGCGCGGTCTATCTGGCGCTGACCGAGCCGGAATGAGCCCGCCAAGGATCGCCAGCCTGGTGCCGAGCGCCACCGAGACACTGGTGGCGCTCGGGCTGGGCGCCTGTCTCGTCGCGCGCACGGGCTTCTGCATCCACCCGGCCGAGGCCGTGAAGGCGGTACCCAAGGTCGGCGGCACCAAGGACGTCAACCTGGCCAAGCTCAGAAAACTGGCCCCGACACATGTGATCGTCAACGTGGACGAGAACCGGCTGGAGACGGCCGCAGCGCTGCGCGAGTTCGTGCCCGAGGTCATCGTGACCCACCCCAGCCGGCCCGAGGACAACCTGGCGCTGTTCGAGCAGCTGCATGCGGCCTTCGCCAGCCAGCCGGGCGTGGACGAACGCGCGGCGCAGTTGTCGGCCGAGTTCTCGGCCGCGCTGGCCCGCTGCCGGGCCAGGGCCTGGCCCGGCGAGAACGTGCTCTACCTGATCTGGCGCGCGCCTTGGATGACGGTGGCGCGCGACACCTACATCGCCACGCTGCTGGCCGAAGCCGGTTGGCGGACCTGGCCCGACGCGCTGGGCGGCGCGCATGGCGCCGGGCGCTACCCAACCTTGTCGGGTGACGAAGCCTGGCTGAGCGGCATCGACCGCGTGCTGCTCAGCTCCGAGCCCTACCGCTTCGGGCCGGAGCACCTGGCCGAGGCGCAGGCGCTGTGCCCGCAGGCGCGCGTGCAACTGGTCGACGGCGAGTGCCTGAGCTGGTGGGGCGCGCGCGGCGCGGCGGGGCTGGACTACCTGCACAGCCTCGCCGCGCCCGCCTGAACCGTGCCGCCCGGGCGCCCATGGCTGCCGCCACAATCGCCCGCATGGACATCTACAAGCCCCTCGTCGCGCTGCTGGCCATCGTGAATCCGATCGGCGTGGTGCCCTTCTTCATTCACTTCACCAGCGGCCTGACGCGCGAGCAGCGGCGCAAGACCATGTTGGTCAGCGCCTGCACGGCCGGCATCGTCATCGCGCTGAGCGCGCTGTTCGGGCTGAAAATCATCGAGTTCTTCGGCATCTCGCTGGCCAGCTTCCAGGTCGGCGGAGGCTGCCTGCTGCTGATCAGCTCGCTGCAGATGCTGAACGCCCAGCCGGCCGAGGCCCGCAAGGAAGATGTGTCCGAGGGTTCGACGAAGGTGGATGCCGGCGCCAGCATCGCCGTGGTGCCGCTGGCCATCCCGCTGCTGACCGGGCCGGCCACCATCTCGACCATGGTCATCTACGCGGACAAGACCCGGCATTGGTGGGAGCTGGCCGTGTTGTGCGGCTACGGCGTGATCGTCGCCGTGGTGACCTTTGTGACCTTCTCCGCCAGCAGCAAGATCGCCAAGGTGCTGGGCCAGACCGGCATCAACATCATGACGCGGCTGATGGGCCTGATCCTCGCCGCGCTGGCGGTGGAGCTGCTGGCCGACGGCCTCATCAAGCTTTTCCCCGTGCTGGCCGCGCGGACCGTTGGGTGACCCCATGGAAACGCTGTTCCAGCTGCCCCCGATCTGGATGGCGCCCATGGCCGGCGAAGTGGCCAGTGCGGCGCTGGTGGCCGCCGTCAGCGCCGGTGGCGGCTTCGGCCAGCTGGGTGCGGCCTACCTGACGCCGGCGCGCATCGGTGAGATCGCGGCCGACATCCGTGCGCGCACGGATCGCCCGTTCGGCATCAACCTCTTCTGCCCGCTGCCCTGGTTGCGCGACGACGCCGCGCTGGACGCCTACCTGGCGCGCCTGGCTGGCTGGCATGCCGAGCTGGGGCTGCCGATGCCCGCACGGCCCGAGCGCTTCGAGGAAGACTTTGAGGCCCAGCTGGCCGCCACCGTCGCCGCCCGGCCCGCCGTCATCAGCTTCGTCATGGGCGACCCGGGCTTGGCGCGCGTGGCCGCCTTGAAGGCGCAGGGCTTCCAGGTGCTGGGCACGGCCACACAGGTGGCCGAAGGCTTGCTGCTGCAGGCCAGCGGTGTGGACGCCGTCATCGCGCAGGGCTTTGAGGCCGGCGGCCACCGCGGCGGCTTTCTAGGTGCCGAGGCAGAAGGTGCGCTGATCGGCACGATGGCGCTGGTGCCACAGCTGGTCGACGCACTGGACATCCCCGTCATCGCCGCCGGTGGCATCGCCGATGCACGCGGCGTGACGGCGGCACGGGCTCTGGGCGCCAGCGCTGTGACGGTGGGCACGGCCTTCCTGCTCGTTGACGAATGCCCTCTGTCGCCCACCTACCGCGCGGCGCTACGGGCCGCGGGCGACGGCGACTCGACGCTGACGCGCGCCTTCTCCGGGCGGCTGGCGCGCGGTGTCGCCAACCGCGTCACCCGCGAGCTGGACGGCGTTGCGCTCCCCGCCTTCCCGCAACCCAATGCCGCCAGCCGGCCCATGCGCCAGGCCGCAGCCAAGGCGGGCCAGGCCGACTTCATCAGCCTGTGGGCCGGCCAAGCGCTGCCGCTGAACCGCACGCCGGGCACGGCGGCCCAGCTGGTCGCTGCGTTGTCCGAGGGCTGGCGAGCTTGAGCGCCACGCGGCCGCCCGCAGGCGCGCAGATCCCGCACGGCGGGACAGCGCGCAGCGCGACGGGTGCGCCAATGATCCTGCTGCTGGAGGATGACCCCGCCATCGCGGACACCGTCGCGTTCGCGCTGCGCCGCGAGGGCTTCGTCGTCGAGCACGTGGCCTGGCTGTCCGAAGCGCGCGGGCGGCTGCGCACAGCACCGGCGCCCGAGCTACTGATCCTGGACATCGGCCTGCCCGACGGCCACGGGCTGGACCTGTGCCGCGAACTGCGCGCCGGGCCTTTGCAACACCTGCCCGTCATCGTGCTCAGCGCCCGCAGCGAGGAGATGGACCGCGTGCTGGGGCTGGAGCTGGGCGCCGACGACTACCTGGCCAAGCCCTTCAGCCCGCGCGAGCTGGTGGCGCGCGTGCGCGCGCTGCTGCGCCGTGCCCAGGCCGTGCCGGCGGCGGTGACCGGCTTCTCCGTCGACGGCACACGGGTGAGCCTGGACGGACGGCCGCTCAACCTCACCAAGCTGGAGTTGGGCCTGCTGACTCACCTGCTGCGCGCACCGCAGCGCATCCACAGCCGAGACACGCTGCTTGACGCCGTCTGGGGCAGCAGCGCCGAGAGCACCGACCGCACGGTGGACACGCACATCAAGACGCTACGCGCCAAGCTGCGCGAGGCCGCGCCGGCACGCGATCCGATCAAGACGCACCGCGGGCTGGGCTATTCCCTGGAGCCCTGACCGGTCCGGACCATGAGACTGGGCCTGCGCGTCTTCTTCGGCTTCTTCCTCATCGCCGGCCTCAGCGCCGTGCTGCTGCTGAAGGTCTTCCTGGCCGAGGTGAAGCCCAGCGTGCGCGAGGTCATGGAAGACCTGATGGTGGACACCGCCCACCTGCTGGCCGAGCAGGCGGCGGATGAACTGGACGCCACCGGGCTGCGGCCCGGCAGCCGCCTGGCCGCCCAGCTGCAGCGCTACGTGAAGCGCGATGTGGACGTCACGATCTGGGGCCTGCGCAAGCAGACGCTGGACCTGCGCATCTACGTGACCGACGCCAGCGGCCGCGTCGTACTGGACTCGGGCCAGCCCTCGGCCGTGGGGCAGGACTACTCGCAGTGGCGCGACGTGGCGCTGACGCTGCGCGGTGACTACGGCGCGCGGGCCAGCCCCAACATCGCCCACCAGGGCCGCAGCACGGTGCTGGTCGTGGCCGCGCCGGTGGTGCGCAACGGCAAGAAGGTGGGCGTCGTCAGCGTGGCCAAGCCGGTCGCCAGCGTGCAGGGCTTCATCGACCGCGCCGAGCGGCGCGTGTTCTGGGCCGGCGCGGCGCTGCTGACAGCCAGCCTCGTCGTCGGCGTGGCGGTGACACTGTGGCTGGTCGCCTCGGTGCGGCAGCTGCGCCGCTACGCCCAGCAGGCCCAGGCCGGCCAGGCCATCGCGCCGCCCGCCATGCCCGGCGAGCTGGGAGACCTGGCCCACGCGATGGACGACATGCGCCGCCGCCTGGAAGGCCGCGAGCAGCTGGAGCACGACGTGCGTGCGCTGACGCATGAGCTGAAGAGCCCGCTGGCCGCGTTGCGCGCCAGCGGCGAGCTGCTGCAGGACGAGCTGCCCGCCGCCGACCGCCATCGCTTTGCCGCCCAGGTGCTGGACCAGACCGCACGGCTGCAGACGCTGGTGGAGCGCGTGCTGGCGCTGTCGCAGCTGGAGGCGCAACTGGGGCCGGGTGACAAGCAGCGCGTCGCACTTGCGGACTGGGCCGAGGCGCAGATCGAACGGCAGGCGCCACGGCTGGCTCAACAAGGCCTGCGCATCGCGTGGACGGCGCGCGAGTCCGTGGACGTGGCGGTGGACGCCGCGCTGCTGGAGCTGGCCTTCGGCAATCTTCTGGTCAACGCCATCGCCTTCGCGCCTGCCGGCTCGACGCTGGAAATGGCCGTCAGCACGACGGCCACGACGGCACGGCTGACGCTGCGCGACCACGGCCCCGGCGTGCCGCCGGCAGCCTTTGCCCAGCTGGGCCAACGCTTCTTCTCCACCGCGCGGCCGGGCAGCCTGGTCAAGGGCTCGGGCTTGGGCCTGGCGATTGCGCGGCGGGTGGCCGAGCTGCATGGCGGCAGGCTGGCGTTCGAGGCGGCTGCGCCAGGGCTGCGGGTTTCGCTCGTCTTGCCGCGCTGACTTCACACGCGCTTCACGCAGCCCCTTCTCTGCTCACATCGCCTCGCGATGCTGGGCGGCATGAACAAAGCCCTCTTCATCAAGCTGGCCATCCTGGCCGTCATCACCGTCCTGCTGTGCATCGTGCTCGCCCAGATCGGCGGGCTCGCGCATGAGCGCCAATGGCGCCAGTTCACCGCCGCGAAAAGCGTCGAGCAGTCGTTCGCCGGCCCGCAGGCGCTGGCCGGCCCGTTGCTCGTGCGCGCCTGCAAGGAGAGCTGGACCGTGCCCGGCAACGGCGACAAGAAGGAGGTCGTCGAGTCGCGCGATTTCTGGCTCACTGCGGCACCGGGAAGGCTGCAGGTCAACGGCAGCATCAGCCCCGAGGTGCGCAAGCGCGGCCTCTTCAAGATCAACACCTACGCCAGCCAGCTCAACATCGAAGCACGGTGGGACGACTTCGCCGCGCTGGCGCCGCGGGCCGAGCACGCCAACGGCCGCACGGCCTGTGCAGACGCCGCGCTTGTCGTGGCACTCAGTGACCCGCGCGGTATCCGCACCGCTGAGCTGAAGCGCAACGGCCAGGCACTGGGGGTGCTGCCGGGCACCACGCATCCATCCTTCGCCGGCGGCTTGCACGCCGTGCTGCCCGAGCTGCGCACCGACGAGCCCATGATCGTGTCGCTCAAGCTCGAACTTGTCGGCAGCCAGCGTTTCGGCATCGTGCCGGCGGCGGGCGACACCCAGGTCACGCTGCAGTCGAGCTGGCCGCACCCCAGCTTCGCCGGGCAGTTCCTGCCCGTGGAACACCAGACCGGCGTCAGCGGCTTTTCCGCGCGCTGGCAGGTGTCTTCACTGGCCAGCACGGCTGTGGCCGACGTGCGGGCCGGCAAAGGCCTGCCCGACCTGTCGAGCGTCGCGGCGTTCAACGCCTACACCGATGAGAACAACCCCGCCAAAACCGCGACGCCGGCGCTGGACGTCCTCTCCGTCGATCTCATCGACCCCGTCAACCCCTACGTGATGAGCGACCGCGCCATCAAGTACGGCCTGATGTTCATCGCGCTGACCTTCGTCACCGTGGGCCTCACCGAGCTGCTAACCGGGCGGCGCGTGCACCCGGTGCAGTACCTGCTGGTGGGCATGGCACTGAGCCTGTTTTTCCTGCTGCTGCTCAGCCTGTCGGAGCACCTGCCCTTCCTGGTGGCCTACCTGATCGCGGCGGGTGCAGCGGCCCTCGTGCTGACGCAGTACGCCGCAGCCATGCTGGGCGGCTGGCTGCGCGGGCTGGCCTTCGGCACCGGCATCGCACTGCTGTACGGCGCGCTCTACGTACTGCTGAGCCGCGAGCAGACAGCGCTGGTCATCGGTGCGGTGCTGCTGTTCGCCGTGCTGGCTGCCGTGATGACGCTGACGCGCAGACTGGACTGGTACCGGATGGGCGGTGAAAGGCGGGGCGAAGGTGAGTGATTTACGCTCGGGGCTGCCGTGCGCCGCGCGGCGTGCATCCTGATCTCCCATGGCTGACCGACAAGGTTTCGACTACATCATCGTGGGTGCCGGCACCGCCGGCTGCCTGCTCGCGAACCGGCTCAGCGCCAACCGCGAAAAGCGCGTGCTGCTCATCGAGGCCGGCGGCAAGGACGACTACCACTGGATCCACATCCCGGTCGGCTACCTTTACTGCATCGGCAACCCGCGCACCGACTGGTGCTACAGCACCGAGGCGGAGGCCGGGCTCAACGGCCGCAGCCTGCGCTACCCCCGCGGCAAGGTGCTGGGCGGCAGCTCCAGCATCAACGGCATGATCTACATGCGCGGCCAGAGCCGCGACTACGACCACTGGGCCGAGCTGACGGGCGACGAGACCTGGCGCTGGGAGCGCGTGCTGCGCGCCTTTCGCCGCCACGAGAACCACTGGCGGCTGGACGACCCCAAGACCGCGCCCGAGGGCTTTGCCGCCACTCACGGCCACCGGGGCGAATGGCGCGTGGAGCAGCAGCGGCTGCGCTGGCCCATCCTCGACGCCTTCGCCGCCGCCGCCAGCCAGGCCGGCATTCCGGCCACCAGCGACTTCAATGCCGGCACCAACGAGGGCGTGGGCTACTTCGAGGTCAACCAGAAGAAGGGCCTGCGTTGGAACACGGCCAAGGCCTTCCTGCGGCCCACCACCTTCGGCCGGCCAAACTTCGAGCTGTGGACCGGCGCCCAGGTGCGCCGGCTGCGGCTGATGCGCGACGACGCAGGCCTGCGCTGCAGCGGCCTGGAGGTGCAGACGCCGCATGGCGTCGAGCAGCCCTGGCTGAACTCGGGCGGCGAGGTCATCCTGGCGGCCGGCGCGATCGGTTCGCCGCAGATCCTGCAGCTGTCGGGCCTGGGCCCGGCGGCGCTGCTGCAAGGCCTGGGCGTGAAGGTGGAGCAGGACATGCCAGGTGTGGGTGCCAACCTGCAGGACCACCTGCAGATCCGCGCCGTCTACAAGGTGCAGGGCGCGCGGACGCTGAACACCCGCGCCGCGTCGCTGCTGGGCAAGGCCATGATCGGCCTTGAATACGCGCTGCGCCGCAGCGGCCCGATGAGCATGGCGCCGTCGCAGTTGGGCGCCTTCACACGCAGCAGTCCGACCAAGGCCTGGCCCGACCTGGAGTACCACGTGCAGCCGCTGTCGCTGGACGCATTCGGCGAGCCGCTGCACGGCTTCAACGCCTTCACGGCCAGCGTCTGCAACCTCAACCCGACCAGCCGCGGCACGATCCACATCACCGCGCCCGACGCCGCGGTCGCGCCAGCCATCCGGCCCAACTACCTGTCCACCGACGAGGACCGGCAGGTGGCGGCCGAGAGCCTGAAGCTCACGCGTCGCATCGTGGCGCAGCCGGCGCTGGCAGGCTTCAAGCCCGAGGAATACAAGCCCGGACCGCAGTACCAGACGGACGAGGAACTGGCGCGGCTGGCAGGTGACATCGCGACGACCATCTTCCACCCCGTGGGCACCTGCAAGATGGGTCGCAAGGACGACCTCAGCGCCGTCGTCGACTCGCGCCTGCGGGTGCGCGGCGTGAGCGGCCTGCGCATCGCAGACGCGAGCGTCATGCCGACGATCACGAGCGGCAATACGAACTCCCCGACGTTGATGATTGCGGAGAAGTTGGCGGGATGGTTGGGAGGCTAAAGCGCCAGCTCGCCGATGCCGCCCCGCCAGTCAGCATTGGACTGGCCGCCACGTTTTTTTGGTCATCGCGCTCCAGCGGGCCGTCGTCATAGGCTTTGTCGCCCATTCATACACAAGGTGGCTGAAGGCGCGTGATCCTGTCGTGACAGCGGGAATCACCGCATCGGTCGTGTTCTCGGTGGGCTCGGCCGCAGCGATTGCGTTTTCGCTCTGGGCACACGATCGCCTCCACGAAAAGCATTCCCGACCCAGGCATGTGGCGCAGTTGCTTAGGGCTGCTGGGTTGTCTGGTTCGCTGGTCTTTTTGGGCTTGGCGTCTGTCGGCTACGTGCTGTTCGCTTAGCGTTAAGTCTTGCCAACAGGCCAGCCCCGTCCCCCCGCGACAATTGGGCGCTATGCAGTCCCCGTTCCCCCGTGTGCTCGCCGTCATCCCCCCGATGACGCAGCTGAACACGCCCTACCCGTCCACCGCCTACCTGACCGGGTTCCTACGCTCGCGCGGCGTGGAGGCTCATCAAGTCGACCTGGCGCTGGCGCTGGTGCTGGAGTTGTTCGCGCCCACCGGGCTTAAGCAACTGCATGAGGCCGTCCAGGCCCTGCCCGAGGCCCGGCAGACCGTGCAGACGCAGTGGTTCGCTGCTGAGTTCACCACTGTCGCCGCCGTGGCGCCGCGCGTCATCGCCTTCCTGCAGGGCCGTGACCCGACGCTGGCGCACCGCATCAACACACGCCAGTTCCTGCCCGAGGGCAAGCGCTTCGACACGCTGGAGGCTTACGTCGACGAGGACGGCGGTGACCCGCTGGCCTGGGCGTTCGGTGCCTTGGGCCTGCAGGACCGCGCGAGGCACCTGGCCACGCTTTTTCTGAACGACCTCGCCGACGTGCTGCGCGACGCGGTGGATGCGCGCTTCGAGTTCGTCCGCTACGCCGAGAGCCTGGCCGCCGCGCAGCCGCATTTCGACCCGCTGGCCGAGGCGCTCGCTGCGCCGCCCAACCTCGTCGACACGGCGCTGCAGCGGCTCACACTCGCCGCGCTGGACGAGCACCGGCCGGACGTCGTGCTGCTGTCCGTGCCCTTCCCGGGTTCGGTCTACGCCGCCTTGCGCATCGCCCAGGCCATCAAGGCCGCACGGCCCGAGGTGGTTTGCGTGCTGGGCGGCGGCTATGTGAACACCGAGCTGCGCGAGCTGGCCGAGCCGCGGCTGTTCGACTTCATCGATTACGTGACGCTGGACGCCGGCGAGCGGCCACTGCTGGCGCTGCTGGAGCACGTGGCGGGCAAGCGCTCCAAGACGCGCCTCGTTCGCACCTTCTGGCGCGACGGCGACGCGGTCAAGTACACCAACTTCGTCGAGCCCGACATTCCCTTCGACGACGTTGGCACGCCAACCTGGGACGGGCTGCCGCTGGACCGTTACCTGTCGCTGCTGGACATGCTCAACCCGATGAACCGGTTGTGGAGCGACGGCCGCTGGAACAAGCTGACCGTGGCACACGGCTGCTACTGGAAGAAGTGCAGCTTCTGCGACGTGAGCCTGGACTACATCTCGCGCTACGAGGCGGCGTCGGCCGAGGTGCTGGTGGACCGCATCGAGGCCATCGTCAAGGAGACGGGGCAGACGGGTTTTCATTTCGTCGACGAAGCAGCCCCGCCGAAGGCTTTGAAGGCCCTCGCGGAAGAGCTGCTGCGCCGCGGCGTGGCCATCAGCTGGTGGGGCAACATCCGCTTTGAAAAGACCTTCACGCCCGAGCTGTGCCAGCTGCTGGCCGACAGCGGCTGCATCGCCATCTCGGGCGGGCTGGAGGTGGCGTCGGACCGACTGCTTCAGCTGATGAAGAAGGGCGTTTCCGTCGAGCAGGTGGCACGTGTGACCAAGGCGTTTGCCGATGCCGGCGTGCTGGTGCATGCCTACCTGATGTACGGCTTCCCGACGCAAACCACGCAAGACACCGTCGACGCGCTGGAGTACGTGCGCCAGCTGTTCGAGCACGGCTGTATCCACAGCGGCTTCTTCCACCGCTTTGCCTGCACGGTGCATTCGCCGGTGGGGCTGGACCCGGCGGCGTACGGCGTCACGCTGCAGCCACTGCCGGAAGGCCGCTTCGCGAAGAACGACGTGGGCTTCATCGACCCCACGCCCACCGACCATGACGGCATGGGCCAGGGGTTGAAGAAGGGGCTCTACAACTTCATGCACGGCATCGGCGTGGAGCAGGACATCCGCAGCTGGTTCCCGGTACGCGTGCCCAAGACGACGGTGCCACGGCGCTTTGTAGAGCTGGCGCTGGCGCGTTGACAACCCTGTCCATGCGATGAGCTCTCCTTCCGCAACGACCCAACCGCGCTCGCCTGCTCGCCTGCTGGTGCTTAGCGCCGTGCTGATCGGCAGCCTCCTCTACGCCCTCTTCGGCCGAGCCAGCCCGGAGTCCCCCATGGCTCGCGAGTACAGGCTCTACAAGACCGAATCCCGCCCTGCCGCCAACCTGCAATTCGAGGCGCTCTCCCAGGTTCGTGACGAGGCCGGCTTAAGGTCGCTGCTGAGCGGCCTGAAACTCAACTGCGCCGCCGATTGGACGGGGCTGGAGGGCGCGACGCGCAATTGCAGCGTCGACTTGAAGTCGTTCAACGGCGTGCCCACGATGTATGCGAACTTCACGTTCGGCAAGGAGGGCCTGATACGCGTCAGCACCGCCATACCGCGCGAAGCCCATGAGCAAGGCCGCGCCTACATGGAGAGCAGCTTCGGCAAGCCCGATGCCAAGCAGTCGAGACCACGTTCCGGCGTTCGCCTCTCGGGCTGGGTGCTGGGCGATGGCTCGACGCTGTACTACAACCGGGAGCGCTTTGGCGAAACCGACCAGCCCAGCTCCATCCAATGGATACCCAGGAATGGCTGCGACGGCCGGCCCTGCATCAACGACTGAACGATGTACACCTCCACCTTCACCTTCGCCAAGGGCGACTACGACGACGAGTTCTTCGCGCTCGACGACACCATTGCCCAGGTCGCCCGAGCCATCCCCGGCTACCGCGGCGAGGAGACCTGGGAAAACGCCGCCACCGGGCTGGTCTCCAACGTCTACTACTGGGACTCGATGGAGGCGCTGCAGCAGCTGATGAGCCACCCGTCGCACCGCGAGGCCAAGCAGGCCCAGGCCCGCTGGCTGAGGGGCTACCAGGTGGTCATCGCCCAGGTTGTGCGCAGCTACGGTGACGGCGGCATCGCGCATCCGCTCGCCGCCGCAGCCGCCGCACACTGAACACCAACTCTCAACCGACCCCCATGTCAGCCCTCAGGAGGCTTGCTTGAACCACGATGCGACGTCCCACCGCCAACTCGAGCGCCTGATGCTCTTCTGCGACGCCGTGTTCGCCATCGCGATCACGCTGCTGGTGCTGGAGATCAAGGTGCCGGAGATGCACCACCCGACCGAGCAGTCGCTGCTGCAAGCGCTGGCAGACCTGTTGCCCAAGCTGGTGGGCTTCGTGTTCAGTTTCCTGGTCGTGGGCAGCTACTGGACGCGCCACCACCAGCTCTTCGCCTTCCTGCGCGGCTGGGACGAGCGCCTGCTCGGCAGCCACCTGAGGCTGCTGCTGTGCGTGTCCTTCCTGCCCTTCCCCACCGCCTTCTTCAGCGAATACCCGGCCTCGCACACGGCGCTGGTGCTGTACGCGGCGTCGTTGTGCCTGCTGGGCCTGGCGGCGTATCACATCAGCCATCAACTGCTGACCCTGCCCGGTCTGCTGGACCCGACCGCGCCGCTGCCCCGCCTGCGGTGGCTGGCGCGGCGCATGCTGGTGGCGCCCGTCATGAGCGGGCTGGCGATCGCGCTGTCGTGGGTCAGCCTGCCGGCTGCACGGCTGGCGCTGACCCTGATCCCTGTGGCGGTGCTGGTGACGGCCTGGCTGGGTAGGCGCGCCACGCTCTGATTGCTGCAGTGCACAATTGTCGCTTCCAGCAACGGAGGTGGCGATGCGGCGAGTCGTGTTCAACCAGAAGGGTGGCGTGGGCAAGTCCACGATCACCAGCAACCTGGCGGCGATTGCCGCGGCCTCGGGCCAGCGCGTGCTGGTCATCGACCTGGACTGCCAGGGCAACACGACGCGCTACCTGCTGGGCGAGGCCGCCGACGAAGAGCACGCCGGCTCGGCCGCCTTCTTCGCCGAGACGCTGAAGTTCAGCGTGCGCGAGGTGGACACCTCGGCCTTTGTCGTCGAGAGCCCCTGGGAGAACCTGCACGTGATGCCGGCTTCCGCGGAGCTGGACGAGCTGCACGGCAAGCTGGAGAGCCGCTACAAGATCTACAAGCTGCGCAACGCGCTGCAGCTGCTGGACGACCAGTACGACGAGATCTGGATCGACACGCCGCCGGCGCTCAACTTCTACACCCGCTCGGCGCTGATCGCGGCGCAGGGCTGCCTGATCCCGTTCGACTGCGACGACTTTTCGCGCCGCGCGCTGTACGGGCTGCTGGAGGCGGTCGAAGAGATCCGTGCCGACCATGCCCCCGAGCTGAGCGTGGAGGGCATCGTCGTCAACCAGTTCCAGGCCCGCGCATCACTGCCGCAGCGCACGGTGCAGGAGCTGGTGGACGAGGGCCTGCCGGTGCTGCAGCCCTACCTGTCCAGCAGCGTGAAGATCAAGGAGTCGCACGAGCTGAGCCGGCCCATGATCCACCTCGACCAGCGCCACAAGCTCACGCAGGAGTTCGTGGCGCTGTACGAGTCGTTGGGCGGCTGATCAGGGCTTGGGCTGGCCCTCGGCGTCCAGCACCTCGACCTTGCGGGCGATGGCCTCCAGCTGCGGCTGCACCTTGGCCTTGTCGCCCACCGCCACGACGATGAGCTGCGCCGGGTCGAGGTGCTGCTGCGCCGCCTTCAGCGCGCTGGCGGCCGTGACGGCGCCGTACTGCTTCGGCAGATCGACGATGGCCGACAGCGGCTGGCCCGCGGCCCAGTTGCCCGCATAACCGGCCACGACCGCGCCGTTGGTGTCGAACAGGCCCGGCAGCGACAGCAGCTGGGCGTTGCGCACGCGGCCCAGCTCGGCCGCGCCCATAGGCCTGGCGCGCATGCCTTCGATTTCCTTCCACATGTCGGTCAGCGCGGCGCCGGTGACGTCGGTGCGCACGCTGCCACGGATGCCGAACTGGCCGCGCTCGCGGCCCATGGTGTAGCCAGAGTAGATGCCGTAGGTGTAGCCCTTGACCTCGCGCAGCTGGGTGTTGATGCGCGACGTGAACAGGCCGCCCAGCGCCGCGTTCATGACCTTGATTGAGGCCGCATCCGGTACGCCGGCCAACGGCCCGGGCGCGACGACGGCCAGCGCCGTCTGCGGCGCGCCGGGCTTGTCGACCAGCACGGTGCGCGCGGCAATGGGCTTGGCCACAGGCAGCGGCGCGGCAGGCGCTGCGGTGCCGGCAGGCTTCCAAGCGCCGAACAGCGGCTCGACCAGCGCGCGCAGCTCGGCCTCGCTCAGGTCACCGGCCACGACCAGGGCCGCGCGCTCGGGGCGGTAGTGGCCTTGCCAGAAGGTGCGCAGCGCGCCCGCGTCTACAGCCTTGATGCTGGCCTCGGTACCCATCGCGTTGGCGGCCAGCGGGTGGCCCTCGCCGTAGGTCACGCGGTTGGCCACCGCGTTGGCCAGCAGCGGTGCCTGCTCGCGCGCCTGGGCCAGCGCGGCCAGGCGCTGGGCTTTCTGGCGCTCGATCTCGGCGGCACCGAAGGCGGGGTTCAGCGTCAGGTCGGCAAGCAGGGCCAGACCGTCCTTCGCGCTGGCCTTGCGGCCGGAGAAGTCGAGCCGCGCCTCCTCGCTGCCCGGCTGGGTCGTCAGCGTGGCACCCAGGGCCGCCAGGGTTTCGGCGATCTGCTGGGCGCTGCGCGTGGTGGTGCCCTCGGGCAGCATGCCCACGACGAAGCTGGCCAGGCCGGGCCTGTCGGCCGGGTTGGCGGCCTGGCCGGCGCGCAACACCAGGCTGGCGCTGACGAGGGGCAGGCCGGGCTTGGGCGAGTAGATGACGGTCAGGCCGTTGGCCAGCTGAAAGCTCTGCGCCGCGGGCAACGTCAGCGCCTTGGCCTTGCCTGCGCCGGGCGGCTTGGTGCGCCAGGCCTCCGGGGCGTTCAGCGCCTCGCGTTCGCCCTTGGACGCCTTGGTTGGCGCGGGCGGCGTGGCCACCTCGGGCGCCAGCACCTGCTCGCCAGGCTGGGCCAGCACGACGACGCGGCTGTCCTTCTTCAGCCACTGCGCCACCGTGGCGCTCACGGCGGCGGGCGTCAGCTGGCCATAGCGCGCCAGGTCCGCGCCGACGTAGCCGGGGTCGCCGGTCGCCTGGTTGTAGTGGTTGACAAGGTCCGCCAGCGACGTGACCTTCTCCATGCGCTGCAGCAGCTGCGTCTCGATGGTGGCGCGGGCCTGGGCCAGCTCGGCGGCCGTGGGCGGCGTGGTGGCGAGCCTGGCAATCTCGGCGTCGACCAGCGCCTCGATCTCGTCCATGGACGCACCCGGACGAGCAACCACCTCGATCTCGAAGATGGAACCGAGCGACTGCGAATCCTGCCCCACCTGCACGCTCTGCGCGAGCTGCCTGTCACGCACCAGCAGGCCGTAGAGCCGGCTGGCCTTGCCGCCGCCCAGCACATGGGCGGTCACGTCCAGCTCGGCGTCGCCGGGCTTGAACATGGCCGGTGTGTGCCAGGCCAGCGTAAGGCGGTTCAGCTCGACGCGGTCGGTGACGACGAGGCGGCGCTCCTTGGTGATCTCGGGCGTGGCCACCTTGACCTCCGGCGGCTTGGGGCCGGCCTTCAACGAGCCGAAGTACTTCTGCACCAGCGCCTTGGCCTGCTTGGGGTCGAAGTCACCGGCCAACACCAGCGTCGCGTTGTTGGGCCGGTAGTAGGTGCGGGCGAAGTCCTTCACGTCCTTGAGCTTGATGCCCTGGATGTCGGCATGCGAGCCGATGACCATCGCGCGGTAGGGGTGGCCTTCGGGGTAGAGGGCCTGGTACAGCGCCTCTTCGACGATGCCGTAGGGGCGGTTCTCATAGCTCTGGCGGCGCTCGTTGCGCACCACGTCCTGTTGGTTGGCCAGCGACACGGCGTCGATCTCGTCGAACATCCAGCCCAGCATGTCGGCCTTCAGCCACAGGCCCTTCTCCAACTGGTTGGAGGGCAGTGTGAAGAAGTAGTTGGTGCGGTCGAAGTTGGTGGAACCGTTGGCGTCCGTGCCGCCGGCGGCGTCGACGTATTTGTCGAACTCGCCACGCGGGACGTGCTTGCTGCCGGCAAACATCAGGTGCTCGAACAGGTGGGCGAAGCCCGTCTGCCCCCTGGCCTCGTTGCGCGGGCCGGCGTGCACCCACAGGTTGAAGGCCACCAGCGGCAGGCGGTGGTCTTCCACCAGGATGACCTCGAAACCGTTGGCCAGCGTGAACTTCTCGTGGCGCACGGCCAGTTGGCCGGCCTCGGTGCTGACGGCACCTTGGGTGCTGATCGCGGGCGCGGCGGCGACAGGGAAGGTGGCTGACAGTGCACCGGACAGGGCCAGCAGCGCGACGAGACGGCGGGGAGCGGGGGCGTTCATGGGGATCGGTCCTCGAAGGGCAATGCAGGGATTGGGCGGCGCGACGGCGCGCACGCAGAAGTGCCGGGAGTCAGGGCGTTCACCAGGGAGAAACCCAGGCCAGCAACGCCAGCCACAGCGGCGCGGTGGCAACGTAGAAGATGGTGGAGATGACGGTGGCGGCCGTGACTTCGGCCTCCAGCGCGCGGTAGCGCTGCGCAAAGATCAGCGCGTTGGAGCCGGTGGGCAGAGCCGCGATCATCACGATGACCGCCAGCGGCATGCCTTGCAGGCCCAGCAGCCAATGGCCCACGACGAACACGACGGCCGGCATCAGCACAAGCTTGGCCGCTACCAGGCCGGCCAGGCCGTGCCAGGTGCGCGGCCAGCCGTAGTAGGCCAGCGACATGCCGATCAGCGTCAGGCACAGGGGCACGACGGCCGTGCCCAGGCTCTGCAGCGCCTCGTCGGCCACCGCCGGCAGTCCCAGGCCCGTCGCGTTCCAGGCCAGGCCCGCCAGCACCGGCAGCACCACCGGATGGATGACGGTGTTTCGCACCGTCTGCAGCAGCGTGGCGCCGAGGTTGCCGGTACTGCGTTCGCGCGCCAGGTCCAGCTCCACGATGGCCGTCAGCAGCGTCAGGATGGACAGCGCATGCAGGCTGACCACGGCAATGTGGATGGCCAGCCCTTTCTCGCCGAAAACGCCGGCCGCCACCGGCAGGCCGACCTGCAGCGTGTTGCCGAAGCCGGCCGTGATGGCCTTGACGCTGGGCGCGACGACGTTCTCACCTGGCTTGCGGCGCCAGCGTTCCAGCACGTACATCGCCGCGATCAGCAGCAGCACCGGCACGAAGAAGGCACCGAGGAAGGCCCAGGGTAGCGTCGCCGTGTCCAGCCGCGCGGTGGTGCGGAACAGCAGCGCCGGCACGAAAATGTAGAAGGCCGCGTTGGCCAGCACGCGGGCCGGGTCACTGTCGCTGCCCGCCGCGCCGCCGCCCAGCCAGCGCATGCGGCCGACGGCCCAGCCGATGGCCACGGCGACAAGAATCGCCAGCAGCTTGGCGGCGATGGCCCAGCTCATCAGTCCAGCTGCGGGCCGAGCGCCGGGCCGCGCCCGTACCGACCCGCCTTGTGCGCGTGCTTGCGGCTCAATGCCACCCGCACCGCCGTCCCCTCGGGTGCTGAGGCCGGACAGGGCAAGTCCTGCGGACTTGTCGTGCCTGCCGAAGAGCAGCCGCTCCGTCGGCGGCGCGGCCTGCAAGACCTGCAGGGCTGGCCCGCGTTCAGCGCGACGAGACTGGGCGAAGGGCTCATGCCACGGCCACCCTCAGCTCAAACGCGAAGCTGCTGCCCTGCCCGGCGCGGCTCTGCACGAGGATCTGGCTGCCCATCAGCCGCACGAGCTGCTGGCTGATGGACAGACCCAGGCCCGTACCGCCGAGGTGGCGCGACGCGTCAGACACCTGCTCGAAGGCCTGGAAGAGCCGCGCCTGCTGGGCCGGCGTCATCCCGATGCCGCTGTCGGTCACTTCGAAGCGCAGCCGCACATGCCCCGCCTGCGTCGGCTCTGCGACGGTCGCCGCAAGGCGGACCGAGCCGCTGTCGGTGAACTTGACCGCGTTGGACAGCAGGTTGAGCAGCACCTGGCGCAGGCGCTGGCCGTCAACCACCACCTGCACCGGCAGGCGCGCGTCCATGTCGATGGCGAAGGCCAGGTTCTTCTGCTCGGCGCGCAGGCGCACGCTGTCGCAGGCCATGTCCAACAGCGCCCGCAGGTCAGCCGGTGCCGGCTTGAGCGAGACCTTGCCGGCCTCGATGCTGGCCATGTCCAGCACGTCGTTGATGAGCTCCAGCAGGTGCAGGCCGGAGTCGCGCATCAGCTGCAGCCGCGTCTGCTGGGGCGCCGGCATGCCGACGTCCATCTGCATCAGCTGCGTGAAGCCCAGGATGGCGTTCAGCGGAGTGCGGAATTCGTGGCTCATGGTCGCCAGGAAACGGCCCTTGGCGTGGTTGGCCGCCTCGGCGCGGGCCGTGGCCTCGCGCAGCTCGGCGGTGCGCTCGGCCACCAGCTCTTCCAGGTGGTCGCGGTGGCGGGTCAGCTCAGCCTCGGCCTGGCGGCGCAGCGAGATGTCGCTGACCATGCCCTCGATGCGGCGCTGGCCGCCCTCGGCATCCACCCAGTGTGCGTTCAGCTCAACCCACAGCGGGCGGCCTCCCGCGCCGCGCAGCTGCAGCTGGGCCTGCTGAATCTTGCCCTGCTCGCTCATGACGGTGGCCACGCGCAGCATTTCCTCGCGGGAGATGCCGGTGACCTCACGCAGCCGCCGGCCCACAGGGCTTTGCGCGCCCAGGCCCAGCATCTGCGTGAATGCGCGGTTCATGCTGAGCACGCAGCCTTTGGCGTCGGCCTGGAAGATGCCCTCGGTGGCGTTCTCGAACAGGCTGCGGTAGCGCGCCTCGCTGGCACGCAGGCCCTGCGAGCTGAGCTGCACCTGGTCAGCCGCGCTGCGCAGCTTCAGGCTCATCGCGTTGAAACGCGTCGTCAGCTCGCCGATCTCGTCGTCACGCTCGACGGCTTCCTGCGCGCCGAGGTCGCCCTTGGCCACGCGCTGAGCCAGCGCACCCAGCCGCGCCACGGGCCGGCGCACCAGCCAGTGCACCAGCAGCGAGCTGGCGATGACGATGCCCACGACGACCACGGCCAGCAGCTCGACGACGAAGAGCCGGGTACGCCGGGTCTGCTCGTCGACCAGATCGCGCGTGAAGACCAGCACGGCCGACGCGACCTGCGTGCCGGGCGCGTCCGCCGCAGGCTGGTAGGTGATGGCGAACTCGCGCCGCAGCGGGCCGATGGCGGGCTGATCGCGCTGCCGCCTGGCCTGGCCGCCGCGAAGGCCCAGACCTTGCAGCTCGATGGCGTGGACCTCAGGGTCGGCCATTACCGCATCGAGCAGGTTCTCGATGGCGACATGGTCCAGGTTCCAGATCGGGCCGGCGAAGCCGCGCTCGATCAGACGGGCCATGCGCGCCTCGCGCTGGTGCAGGCCCTGCATCAGCTCGTCCTGTTCGTGCGAGCTCCAGTACCAGCCTACCGCCAGCACCAGCAGGCTGGCGACCAGCGCGATGCCTGCCGTCAGGCGCGTCTGTATGCCCATGCTCATCGGCGACCACGCCATCCGCCGCTCTCCCTAGGCTTCATTGCCTGTTTTGCGGCCAGCATAAGCCGGATCGGCCTCAGCCCTTGGCCGCCGTCTTCCTGGCGGCGGTCTTGGCAGGTGCCTTGGCACCCGGCTTGGCCGCGCGCGGTTCGAACTCGAAGATGACCTTGCCTTCCTTCTTGTCATAGGCCAGGAAGGCCTTGAACTTGCGGCGCGTCTTGTTGGAGACGAAGTTCTCCAGCAGGTCGGTCTTGCCGTCGGCCAGCAGTTTGTGCACCTGTGCGGGCTCGATGGGCTGGGTCAGGATGACCTTGCCAGTCTTGAAGTCGCAGGTGACGGTGGCCCCCACGCTGTGCTCGCAGACGTAGTTGCTGCCATGCTCGTAGACGTGGCCAGCGCACTTGGGGCAGGCGCCCAGCGAGGCCTGTGCCGAGAAGTCCACCGGCTCGCCGTCGCCCTCGGCCTTCTTGGCGTCCTCGCCAAAGTCGAACTCCAGCTTCCAATTGGCGATCTCCTCGTCGTAGACCAGCGCCAGCTCGGCCGTGAACGGCCAGCCCGCCTTGGAGCGGAAGCCTTCCAGCGGACCGATCTTCTTGTGGGCCAGGAACTGTTCCACCTCGGCCAGCTCGAAGCTGCGCCCGCCCGGGATCTTGCCGATGCTGAATCCGCAGGCCTCGCTCTTGCCCTCCACACCCGTGCAGGTGAAGCGGCGGTAGTTCTCCTTCACGACGCCACCGCACTTGGGGCAGGGCGTCTTCAGCGTCGCGTAGTCGCCGGGGATGGTGTCGCGGTCATAGCCTTTGGCCTTGGCGACCATCTTCTCGGTCATGGCCGCGATCTCGGCCATGAAGACTTCGCGGCTCAGCTTGCCCTTTTCCATCTGGGCCAGCTTGCTTTCCCAGTCGCCGGTCAACTCGGGCTTGGTCAGGTCTTCGACTTCCAGGCCACGCAGCAGCGTCATCAGCTGGAAGGCCTTGGCCGTGGGGATCAGCTCGCGGCCTTCGCGCAGCATGTACTTCTCGCTGATCAGGCCTTCGATGGTGGCCGCGCGGGTGGCTGGCGTGCCCAGGCCCTTCTCCGCCATGGCTTCGCGCAGCTCGTCGTCGTCGATGAGCTTGCCCGCGCCTTCCATAGCGGACAGCAGCGTCGCCTCCGTGTAGCGCGCGGGCGGCTTGGTCTGCAGCGCCTTCACGTCCACGCTCTCGGTGCGCACCACCTCGCCCGGCTGCACCGGCACGAGGTTGGCGTCTTCATCGTCCACGTCCTTGCCGTAGACGGCCAGCCAGCCCGGCTTGACCAGCACCTTACCGTTGGTCTGGAAGTGGTGGGTATCGACCTTGGAAATCCGCGTCGTGACCAGGAACTCGGCCGGCGGGAAGAACACGCCGAGGAAGCGCTTGACGACCATGTCGTAGAGCTTGGCCTCGATCTCGGTCAGGCTCTTGGGGGCCTGCAGCGTCGGGATGATGGCGAAGTGGTCCGACACCTTGGCGTTGTCGAACACCTTTTTGGTGGGCTTGATGTAGCCCTCCTTCAACGCCTTGGCTGCGTGCTGCGACAGCGCGCTCAAGGGGCCGGGCAGGTCTTCCGTCGCCAGCATCTTGGCCGTGTCCTTGGCCACCGCGAGGTAGTCCTCGGGCAGGAAACGCGAGTCCGTCCGCGGGTAGGTCAACACCTTGTGCTTCTCATACAGCGCCTGGGCGATGGACAGCGTCGTCTTGGCCGAAAAGCCGAAGCGCGAGTTGGCCTCGCGCTGCAGCGTCGTCAAGTCGTACAGGCCGCCGCAGCTGGTCGTGCTGGGCTTGCTTTCTTCGGTGACGGTGGCGGGCTTGCCCAGCACGGCCTTGGCAATGGCGTCGGCGTCGGCCGCGTTCCACATCCGGTCGGCGCGGCGCTCCAGGTCCTCGTTCTTCTTCCACGCGGGGTCGAACCACTTGCCTTCGTACTGGCCGGCCTGGGCGTCGAAGTTGGCGCGCAGCTCCCAGTAGTCGCGGGCGATGTGCTTGCGGATCTTTTCTTCCCGCTCGACGACGACCGACAGCGTGGGCGTCTGCACGCGGCCCACTGTCGTCAGGAAGAAGCCACCGTCGCGCGAGTTGAAGGCCGTCATGGCCCGCGTGCCGTTGATGCCCACCAGCCAGTCCGCCTCGGAGCGGCAGCGTGCGGCGTCGGCCAGCGGCAGCATCTGCTCGTCAGTGCGGAGCTTTTCGAAGCCGTCACGGATGGCAGCCGGCGTCATGGACTGCAGCCACAGGCGGCGCACGGGCTTGTCGACCTTGCTCTTGGCCGCCTTGGGCTCGGCGTACTGCTGGATGAGCCGGAAGATCAGCTCGCCCTCGCGGCCCGCGTCGCAGGCATTGATCAGCGCTGTCACGTCATTGCGGCGGATCAGCTTGGTCAGCGCGTTGAGCCGGCCCTTGTTCTTGTCGATGGGGTTGAGGTCGAAGTGCGGCGGGATGACGGGGAGGTTGTTGAAGCTCCACTTGCCGCGCTTGACGTCGAACTCCTCGGGCGCCGCGATCTCGACCAGGTGGCCCACCGCGGAGCTGACGACGTACTGCTCGTTCTCGAAGTGGTCGTCGTGCTTGTCGAACTTGCCCGCCACGGGGGTCAGCGCACGGACGATGTCCTGCGCGACGGAGGGCTTCTCGGCAATGATCAGTGTCTTGCTCATCTCTCGGTTTCTCTTCGGCTTCCCTCGGGGCCTGGGACCGAAATCCCCTGCCTACAATCCGGGCCTCGCGCGCACGCCTACGCACGCGCACCCATGAAATCACCGTACCACAGGGCCGATGACTGCTAAAACCCCGCGCCGCAAGATCGAAGTCCGCGAATCCGGCGTGCATGGCCGCGGCGTCTACGCGGTGGCGCCGATCGCGGCCGGTGCCCGCGTCATCGAATACACCGGTGAGCGCATCAGCTGGGACGAAGCCGTGGAGCGCCACCCGCACGACCCCGCCCAGCCCAACCACACCTTCTACTTCCACCTCGACACCGGCGAAGTCATCGACGCGCTGCACGGTGGCAACGACGCGCGCTGGATCAACCACGCCTGCGAGCCCAACTGCGAGGCCGAGGAACTGGAATCCGACGATGGCGAACTGAGCATCCAGTTCGAGACCATCCGCACGGTACGCGCGGGCGATGAGCTGTTCATCGATTACGGGCTGGTGATCGACGAGAGCCGCGACCCTTCCGAATACGCCTGCGCCTGCGGCTCGGCGCAGTGCCGCGGCACGATGGCGGGGTTGGTGGAAGAGCGCTGACCCCGGACTCGCAGCC
>JACPYV010000037.1 GCA_016195825.1 Burkholderiales bacterium
GGCCTGCTGCTGCCCTATCTGATCAGTGGTGTGCTCAAGCTGCTGGACTTCGCTGGCGCGCAAGCCGAGGTGGCGGGGTTGCTGGGCGGCGTGGCCGTGCTGCCGCTCACGGCCGCAGTCATCGCCGTTCAACTGGGCGGCAGTGCCCTGCTGCTGGGCGGCGGGCGCCTGGCATGGCTGGGCGGCGTGGCGCTGGCGGCCTTCACGCTGGCGGCAACCTTCCTGGCGCATCGCTGGTGGGGGGTGCCGCCGGGACCGGACCGCGCGCATGCGTTCAACGGCTTCTGGGAGCACATCGCACTGGTCGCCGCGCTGCTGTATGCGGCGCAGGTGGAGCGCGAGGCATGAGCCGGGCCCGACCCGCGCTGCTGGCGCTGGCGGCGGCCTATGTGGACACCTGCGGGTTCATCGGGCTGTTCGGCCTGTTCACCGCCCACGTGACCGGCAACTTCGTGCTGATCGGCGCGGAATTGGTCAACCGCCACGTCGACATCCTCACCAAGTTGTTGGCGCTGCCGGTCTTCATCGTCAGCGTGGTGCTGGCCAACCAGGCGGAGGTGGTCATGCGCCGCCGCGGGATGGCTGCCACGACGTGGCTGCTGGGCGTCCAGAGCGTGCTGATCGCCCTGGCCGCGCTCGCGCCGCGCTGGGCAGGTCTGCCGCAGCAGCCCGACGACGGGGCCTCGGTCGTCATCGGCTTCCTGCTCATCGCAGCCATCGGCGTGCAGAACGCGCTGATGCGCACCAGCCTGGCCGGGCCGGTGCAGACGACCGTGATGACCGGCAACGTGACGCAGCTCACCATCGACCTGCTGGCCGTCGCCACCGGCCGGGCTGATGCCGGCGCTCGCGCGCGTGCTGCCGCGTTGTGGCCCGTCGTCCTTGCCTTCACGGCGGGCTCGGCGCTGGGCGCGGCCGGCTATGCCTGGCTGCGTTTCGACTGCCTGTGGCTGGCGAGCGTGCTGGTCGCGGGCGCGGCATGGCTGGTGCACCGCCAGGAGCCCAAAGAGGCGAGCCCCCGCTCTGCCATCTGAGAGAGGTCGCCACAAGGCCGGCTGCCTATCCTGAAGGCACCGCAACCCTCTCTCACGGAGCACGCCATGTCGATCGCCAAAGCCGTCCCCGCCAAAGCCCTGCTCAGCCCTAGCAACCATGCGTTGGTGCTGATCGACTTCCAGTCCCAGATGGCCTTTGCCACGAAGTCGATCGACGCGGTGGAGCTGCGCAACAACGCCGCGCTGATCTCGCAGGCAGCTGCTGGCTTCAAGGTACCCACGGTGCTGACGACCGTGGCCGAGAAGAGCTTCAGCGGGCCGATGTTCGACGAGATCAAGCAGGCCTTTCCTGGCCATGCGGTCATCGATCGCACGTCGATGAACACCTGGGAAGACGAAAACATCGCTGTCGAGATCAACCGCCTGGACAAGGACCGGCTCGTCATGGCGGGGCTGTGGACTTCGGTGTGCATCGTGGGCCCGACGTTGTCGGCGCTGGAGCAGGGCTTCGAGGTCTACGTGATCGCTGATGCCTGCGGCGACGTCAGCCCTGAAGCCCATGACCGGGCGATGCAGCGGATGGTTCAGGCGGGCGCACGGCCGCTGACCTCGTTGCAATACCTGCTGGAGCTGCAGCGCGACTGGGCGCGCGTCGAGACGTATGGCCTGACGGCCGGCATCGCGCAGAAGCTTGGCGGCGCCTACGGCCTGGGCATCACCTACGCGAAGACGATGTTCTCTGCCTCGGAAGGCGGCCATTGAACGCGCAGCGACGGGGGATTCCTTCATGAAGCTCTACCTCCTGTCGGTGGCCGCCGGCCTGCTGGTCGGCGTGATCTACGCGGTGCTGCAAGTGAGGTCGCCCGCGCCGCCTGCCATCGCCCTGCTCGGGTTGCTGGGCATCGCCACGGGCGAGCAGCTGGGTACGCTGGCGCTGCGGGTGTGGAACGGCGAGCATGTCAGCGTCTCCTGGTTCAAACAGACCTGCGTACCCAAAATCACCGGCATCGAAGCGAAAGTGGAGGAGAGGCAGACATGAGCGCCGACCTGATCGTCACGAACGCCCGCATCACGACGCTGAACCCCGCGCAACCCGAAGCCCGCGCGCTGGCCGTCCAGGACGGCCAGCTCATCGCCGTCGGCGACGACGCCGAAGTCGCGGCAATGGCCGGCCCCGCCACGCGGCGGGTCGACGCGAAGGGCAAGCGCCTCATTCCAGGCCTCATCGACAGCCACACCCACCTGATCCGTGGCGGTCTGAGTTTCAACATGGAGCTGCGCTGGGATGGCGTGCGCAGCCTCGCAGATGCCATGGCCATGCTGAAGGCGCAGGTGGACGTGACTCCGGCTCCGCAGTGGGTGCGCGTGGTGGGCGGCTTCAGCGAGCACCAGTTCGCCGAGAAGCGCCTGCCCACGCTGGATGAACTGAACGCCGCGGCACCCGACACGCCGGTCTTCATCTTGCACCTGTATGACCGCGCGCTGCTCAATGCCGCCGCGCTGCGCGCTGTGGGCTACGGCAGGGATACGCCCGACCCGCCCGGCGGCCGCATCCAGCGCGCGGCGGATGGCACGCCCACCGGCCTGTTGCTGGCCCAACCCAACGCGCTCATCCTCTACGCCACGCTGGCCAAGGGCCCGAAGCTGGACCCGCAGGACCAGGTCAACTCCACGCGCCTGTTCATGCGCGAGTTGAACCGCCTGGGCATCACCTCGGTCATCGACGCGGGCGGCGGATTCCAGAACTACCCCGAGGACTACCAGATCGTCGAGAAGCTCGCAGCCGCCAACGAGCTGACGGTGCGCATCGCCTACAACCTGTTCACGCAGAACAAGGGCGGCGAGAAGGGCGACTTCACGCGCTGGACCGACATGCTGCCGCCGCTGTCCGGCTCGTCGACCTTCCGCCACAACGGTGCGGGCGAGATGCTGGTGTTCAGCGCGGCCGACTTCGAGGACTTCCGCGAGCCACGGCCAGAGTTGCCGGCCAGCATGGAGGGCGAACTGGAGGAAGTCGTGCGGCTGCTGGTGGAGCAGCGCTGGCCCTTCCGGCTCCACGCCACCTACGACGAGTCCATCAGCCGTGCGCTGGACGTGTTCGAGAGGGTCAACCGCGACACGCCGTTCGCCGGCCTGCACTGGTGGTTCGACCATGCCGAGACCATCTCCCAGCCCAACATTGATCGCGTCGCGCGGCTGCAGGGTGGCATTGCCGTTCAGCACCGTATGGCCTATCAAGGCGAGGTCTTCGTCGAACGCTACGGTGCCCGCGCCGCCGAGGCCGCCCCCCCCATCAAGGCGATGCTGGATGCCGGCCTGCCCGTCGGCGCCGGCACCGACGCCACGCGTGTGGCCGGCTACAACCCCTGGGTCTCCTTGAGCTGGTTGGTGACGGGCAAGACCGTCGGCGGCCTGCAACTGACGGCAGAGCGCCACCTGCTCGAACGCCACACTGCCCTGAGGTTGTGGACGCAGGCGAACACCTGGTTCAGCCACGACGAGGGCCGCAAGGGCCAGATCGTGGTGGGCCAATGGGCGGACTTCGCGGTGCTGTCGGCCGACTACTTCCAGATCAGCGAGACCGACATCGCCGACCTTTGCTCGGAACTCACCGTCATGGGTGGCCGCATCGTCCACGGCAGCGGCCCCTTTGCCGACCTGGCGCCGCCGCTGCCGCCGGTGAGTCCGGACTGGAGCCCCGTGCGCCGCTTCGGCGGCTACCAACACCGCAACCCGGCGGCGGGACTGTTCACCCGCGCGGGCGAGCGCGCCGGCCTGGCTGGACTTGGGTGTGGCTGCGCGAGCGCCTGCGGCGTGCACGCGCACGCCCACGTCTGGGACCGCATCGCACCGGCCGAGAACGCACGCAGCTTCTGGGGGGCGCTGGGCTGCTCGTGCTGGGCGTTCTGAGGCCATGCACCCGAAGGCACCGGCGTCCATGATGACGCCGGCCTTATCCGCTGCCAACGGCGCAAAGCCGCTGGGTCGGCTGCGTGCCTGCAGCCGCGAGGCGTGGGCGGCAGGGTGCGGGTCACGCGGTCGTCCAAACACCAGGCAGCCGACTTCACCGTTGCGATCCGGGCGACGCCAGGCGCAGTTTCACCAAGCAGTAACGGCTGCCAGCCGGGAGCGCTACCAATTTCCCGGTTGTCCGCATGGCCTCTGAGCTTGCGCAGTTATATTTCTGCCACTTTCCAGAGGTATTCACTCCTCTCGGAGTAGCCCCCACCCAACCTACCGACGATGCGAACCGACACGAGTGGAGGCTTGCCGGCGCTCGCATTCGGACGTTTCGTCCTCGATCGCGCGAGCAAGCAATTGCTGGAAGACGACAAGGTGTTGCGCCTTGGCGGGCGCGCGTTCGACCTGCTGTGCGCGCTGGCCGAACGTTCGGGCGAAGTGCTGAGCCGGGCAGAGCTGGAAGCCCGCGTCTGGCCGCACACCGTCGTCGAGGAGACCAGCCTGCGCGTGCACGTCTCCGCGTTGCGCAAGGTGCTGGGCGACGGCGTGGCGGGTGCCCGCTACATCGCCAACGTGCCGGGTCGCGGCTACAGCTTCGTGGTCCCGGTCGTGGCTGTGGATGCACCGCCGCCAACGGTGGCGCACACCGAGGCGCCTGCTGCCTCTGATGCCCCGGCGCCCCCCGTGCGTCGGATGCACAACCTTCCGGCCCGCCTGAGCCACGCTATCGGGCGATCGTCCGTCACCCGGGCGCTCGGCGAACGGCTGGCCACGCAGCGCCTGGTCTCCATTGTCGCGCCGGGCGGCATGGGCAAGACCACCGTCGCGCTCGCGGTCGCGGAATCCCAGCTGGAGCGCTTCCCGGACGGGGTGTGGTTCGTCGACCTGGCCCCCTTGTCGGACCCGGGGCGGGTGCCGCTGGCGCTGGCCTCCGCGCTGAATGTCTCGGTCTCGTCGAGCGACCCCTGGTCCACCTTGCGCGAACCGCTGCGCGAAAGTCGCATGCTGATCGTGCTCGACAACTGCGAGCATGTCATCGACGGCGCCGCCGCGCTGTGCGAGCGCGTGCTTCGCGAGGCACCGTGCACTCACATCCTGGCCACCAGTCGTGAGGCGCTGGACGCGGAAAGCGAGTGGGTGCACCGGCTGGCCGCGCTCGAGGCGCCGGTGGTGACGGACCAGACCTTGCTGGATGAGGCGCGAACGTTCGCGGCTGTGCAGCTGTTTGCCGAGCGCGCCAGCGCCAACGCCGACAGCTTCGCGCTGAGCGAGGCCAACATCGACGTCGTGTGCCACCTGTGCCGGCAGCTGGACGGCATGCCGCTGGCCATCGAACTGGCCGCCGCCCGCATCGACAGCCTGGGCCTGCAAGGCCTGGCGGAGCGCCTGGACGAGATGTTCACGCTGCTCACGCGCGGCCGGCGCACCGTGCTGCCGCGCCACCGCACGCTGCAGGCCCTGCTCGACTGGAGCCACGATCTCCTCACCGACGTCGAACGCGTGGTCCTGCGCCGGCTGTCGATCTTTCGCGCGGCGTTCACGCTCGAGTCGGCCGCGGCCGTGCTCGCCAGCAGCGACCTCTCACCCGAGGCGGTGGTGGACGGCGTCTTGGGCCTGACAGCCAAGTCGCTGGTGGCCGTGGACGCCAGCGGCCACACCGTCATGCACCGCCTGCTGTACACGACCCGCACCTACGCGGCCGACAAACTGGCCTCCGGCGGTGAAACGCGACGGCTGGCTTTCGCCCATGCCACCTACCTCCGCGACGCGCTGCTGCAAGGCGTGCCTCAGCGCGACTTGCTGCCCATCGCCGATTGGCTGCAGCGCTACAGCCGCATGGTGGACGACATCCGTGCCGGCGTGGACTGGGCGTTCTCGCCGAGCGGCGACGCGCTGCTGGGCGTGCAGCTGACCGTGGCGGCGATCGATCTCGTCAACGAGCTGGGCATGGTGGACGAGTTCCGCGCCTGGGTGGATGCCGCCATGGAGGCGGTCGACAAGCTGCACCCGGCCCAGCCCACGCTGGAACTACGCCTCTATTCGGCGCGCAGCTTCCTCGATTCGTACACCAAGGGCCGCAGCTTCCCGCCTGGCCCGCATGTGGAACGCACGCTGGAACTTGCCGCTCAGGTCGACTCTGACGCGCAAAGCATCGAGGCCATGTTCAGCCTGTGCGCCAAGGCTTTCGGCGCCGGCGACTACCGCGAGGTGGGCGAGGTGGCACGGCGCATCCGGCGTTACGCGCCCGACCCGGACGAACCGGCGGCGGTACTGCTGTCGGATCGCTTCCTCGCGCTCAGCCACCACTACCTGGGCCAGCACGAGGCGGCCCGGCCGCTGGCCGAGCGTGTGCTGCATTACCCCGCAGGCAACGCCTACCGCCAGTACATCGGCCACATCCCGCGGGCGGTGTCGA
Source organism: Burkholderiales bacterium (assembly GCA_016195825.1). Classification (GTDB taxonomy): domain Bacteria; phylum Pseudomonadota; class Gammaproteobacteria; order Burkholderiales; family Burkholderiaceae_C; genus Pelomonas. The sequence goes on from JACPYV010000037.1 coordinate 6,373, forward strand.
TGCGCATCCTGCAGGCGCGCACGCTGTGGATGCAGGGCGCCTGCGACCGCGCCGTGGCCCTGGCCGCCGATGCCGAGGCGCATGCCGAATGCACCAACCCGCTGGCGCTGAGCCAGGCGCTGGCCATGGCGACCATCCCCATCGCGCTGTGGCGCGGCGAGGACGAGCGCGCCGGCATGCTGCTGGAGCGCCTGCGCCGACACGCCGACCGGCACTCGCAGGCCTACTGGCAGTCGTGGGCGGGCAGCTACGAGAAGGTGCTCGCCGCGCGTGCAAAAGGCGAACCGTTGCGCCCGGGCATCGAGCTCGGGCCCATTGAGGCGCTGTCGGGCCTGGGCGAGCTGGACATGATGGGCACGTTGGTCGAGAGCGCCGTCTCCACCGTCGGCGTCGAGCGGGCCGACAGCGGCCTGGTTGGCTGGTGCGCGCCTGAGATCCTGCGGGCGCATGCCGAGAACGGGCTGCGCGGCGCACCGCAGCAGGCCGATGACGCGGAGGCCAAGCTCACGCGGTCGCTGGACATCGCGCGTGCGCAGAAGGCCTTGTCGTGGGAGCTGCGCAGCGCCATCAGCCTGGCCCGCCTGTGGCGCGACCAGGGCCGGCGCCAGCCTGCGCACCAGCTGCTGTCCGGCGTCTACCAGCGCTTCGAAGAAGGCCATGCCACCGCGGACCTCACCGCGGCATGCAGGCTGATCGACGAGCTCCACTGACACCGGACCGGGGCCGGCGCAGACATCGGCGGCCTCACCAGATTTCACACCGATTCACGCGAAGGGGTGTCGAGCCACGGTGATCATTCCCGGCATGGGCGCCACGTCGGCGCGGCCGCCGGACGTTGTGGAGTCGACATGGTGCACAGGGGGATGAGGGATGGTGAGCGTGGTGGCGTGCGCAGGGGGATCGCCTGGCTGCTGCTGGCCTACCTTGCCTCGCCGGCGATAGCGCAGAGCGCCCCTTCACCGCCCGAGGATGCGGCGTCAGCGGCATCGGCCAGGCCCGCCGTCGTCTCGCTGCAGCCCGTCATCGTGACTGCGCAGCGCAGGCAGACTGTGCTGGGCACGACGCCGCTCTCGGTTGGCGTCGTCGACCTGCACTCCATCGAGACCAACGGCACGGCCCAGCTCAGCGACCTGGTCGGCACCGTTCCCGGCGTGACCGTGCCCAACGGCTTCAGTAACCAGCCGCAGGCCGTGGGCATCCGCGGCATGGGCGTGTCGGTGCCGGCCATGAGCCAGGCGGTCGGCATCTACGTGGACGACGTGCCGCTGATCCGTGGCTACGCGACCGCGTTGTGGGACCTGCCGGACATCGCCCGCATCGAGGTGCTGCGCGGGCCTCAGGGAACGCTCTACGGACAGAACCTGACCGCCGGCGCCGTGCGGGTGATCTCCATCGATCCCAGCCGGGCTCCCGTCGCGTGGGGGTCCGTGAGCCTTGGCAACTACCGCAACGCCGAGGTGCATGCCTACGTCAACGGTCCGATCGGCGATGGCCCGCTGTCCGGCAGCTTCGCGTTGTCGAGTCGCGGCAACGACGGCTTCGGCTACAACGCGTCGACCGGCGAGCGCGTCAACAAACTCGACGCTACCCAGTTTCGCGCCAAGCTGCGCCTGAAGCAGCCGTCGGGAACGGACGCGGTGCTGGCCGTCGATGGCCTCCTCGATCGTTCGGACACCAACACCGGTAACTTCCCGCTCAACGATCCGCAGTCGGCCCCGCGCGTGACCTTCGTGACCGCGACGCCGGGGCCGTTCAAGCGCCTTTCCGGCGGGCTCCAGTTGAAGGTCACCCATCCCCTGGGCGATGGCATCGACCTGCACTCGATCACGGGCTACCGCGCCTACTGGGACGACCCGACGATCGCCGACATAGGCGGCAAGGCGGCACTGCGCTACCTGCTGTCTCAGAAGGTGGAACAGAAGGCCTTTTCGCAGGAGGTCCAGTTGCAGTCGAGGCAGGATCGCCTGGCGTGGACCGCGGGCCTCATGCTGGTGTCCGATCGCTTCGACTTCGATCGCATCGTCGACCAGATCCCGCCGCCGCCGAAGTCGCGCGCCGACACCGAGGGCCAGACCCACCTCGAGACGACCGATGTCGGCGTCTATGGCCAGTCGCACTACCAGTGGACGGACGAGATCGGCCTGACAGCCGGCCTGCGGGCCTACCGGACGACCCAGACCGGCGACAACCAGTTCTGGCGGCTCGACGCCCAGCAGCAACGGACGCAGGAGGTCTACCACGCAACGGACCTGTCGACCGCCAGTCAGGGCCTGCTGCCCCGGCTGGGCGTGGACTGGCAACGCAACCCCGACCACTTCCTGTACGCCAGCTTCGCGATGGGCCAGAAATTCGGCGGGTTCAATCGGGCGACCGCGTCGGAGCGCGCCTCGACCTATGCCGCCCGGCCCGAGAAGGTGAGCACCTGGGAGCTGGGCAGCAAGTGGCGCCTGGCGGGCGGACGCCTGACGGCGGATGTCGCGCTATTCCTCAACCGGTACGGCGAATACCTGGCGGCGCTGCAGAACACGGTGATCAACGGCGTGCAGGTGCCTGACCAGGTCCTGGTCAACGCGGGTCGGGCGAAAACCTACGGCGCCGACATCGACCTGGCCGCCAAGCTGGCCGCGCAGACCGAGCTGGCGCTTTCTGTCGAGTTGCTGCGCAGCCGCATCTTAGAGTTCGCGAACCCCACCGGCGCCGCCATCAGCAACTACGTCGGCAACGAACTGCCCTACGCGTCGCACCTGTCTTTGTCCGCCCGGTTCGGCCACGTTCAGCCGCTGCCAGACGGGTCGTCACTCGAGTTCAGCGCGACGTTGCAGCACCTGTCGAGGCAGTACGCTGACGTGCAGAACACCGCGGCCATCGCGATCGGGCCGCAGACCTACGTCAACTTCGCCACGAACTGGTCCAGCCCCGAGCATCGCTGGAGCTTCTCGGTGCGCGTGCGCAACGCCACCAACCGGACTCACGTGGTGCTGCGCACGATGATCCCGTCGGTCGATGTCGACGCGGCCAACTACAACGCGCCGCGCACCTGGCTGGCCACGCTGCGCCGCGACTTCTAGCCCCATGTTCGACGCGAATGCCGCGCCGCCACCGGACCCCGCGTTCGAACGGGCGCTCAGCTTCGGGCCCTTCACGCTCGATCCGGCGCGCAAGCTGCTGCTGGATGGTGGGCGCACGGTCCGCCTCGGCGGTCGCGCGCTGGATCTGCTGATTGCGCTGGTGACGCGTGCCGGCGACGTGGTGAGCCATGACGACCTGTTTGCGCAGGTCTGGCCTCGCACGGTCGTGGAGGAGTCGAGCCTGCGCGTCCATATGTCGTTGCTGCGCAAGGCGCTGGGCGATGGCGTGGACGGCAAGCGCTACATCGCGAGCTTGCCGGGGCGGGGCTACAGCTTCGTCATGAACGTCACGCAGACGCACGCCGCGCGCGTGTTGACCGGGGCTGTGGGCTTCGCGCCTGCCGCAACGGTCGTGTCGATGCCGCCCCGCCTTATGCCGACCCGGTTGACCGGCGTGGTCGGCCGCGAGCAGGAGCTGGCGGTGCTGTCCGCCAAGCTCGAGCGATCGCGACTGGTCACGATCGTCGCGACCGGTGGCATGGGCAAGACGACCGTCGCACTGGCGCTCGCCGACACGGCCACTGCCCGGCACGCGGATGGCGCCTGCTTCGTCGACCTCGCGCCGCTCGACGATGCATCGCTGGTCCCGCATGCGCTGGCGACGGCGATCGGCATCGCCGCGCCCGAACCCTGTCCCTGGTCGGTCCTGGAAGAGGCGCTTGCACTGCGCGACCTGCTGATCGTCCTGGACAACTGCGAACACCTGGCCGAAGCGGCCGCTGCACTCGCAGAACGCGTGCTGCGCATCGCTCCGCGGGTGCGCATTCTGGCCACCAGCCGCGAACCGCTGGAGGCAGAGACCGAGGCCATCTATCGCCTCGACCCGTTGGCGGTGCCGCCCGTCGAGGCCGGGTCGAGTGTCGAGGACGCGCTGGCCTTCGCGGCCATGCGGCTCTTCGTCGAGCGCGCGACCGCGAGCGCGGACGACTTTCGCCTGTCGCCCGCAAACCTGGCGGCGACGATCAGGATCTGCCGCCACCTCGACGGTATGCCGCTGGCCATCGAGCTGGCAGCCGCGCGCGTGGGCAGCCTCGGCATCCAGGCGCTGGCAGATCGACTGGACGATGTCTTCCGGCTGCTGCGCCGCGGGCGCCGCACCGTGCTGCCACGTCACCAGACACTGCAGGCCTTGCTGGATTGGAGCCATGACCTGCTGGACGAGGACACGCGCACGGTGTTGCACCGCTTGTCGGTCTTCCGTTCCAGCTTCGACCTCCGGGCGGCCGCGGACGTGGCGGGCTGCGGGCGCGTCACGCGGCAGCGCGTGGTTGCCTGCCTCCTCGACCTGGTGTCGCGCTCCCTGGTCGAGCTGGAGCCAGGGGGCGCCGCGCGCTATCGCCTGCTGTTCGTCGCCCGGCTCTATGCATCGGAGCGGCTGGCCGCGGACGGCGATGCCCACGAGGTGGGGCGGCGCCATGCGCTGAGCATCCGAGATGCGCTCGCACGTGCAAATGCAGAGCTGCGTGATCCAGGCACCACGCTGGCGACGTGGCGTTCCGCCCACGCGACGTCCATGCCAGACGTGCGCGCTGCGCTGGACTGGGCCCATGGGGCTGGTGTCGACCCCATGCTGGGCGCTGAACTGGTGGTCGCATCGGGCCGCTTGCAGCTGGAGATCGGCCTGAACGACGAGTTCCTGCCGCGTGCGCTTGACGCGCTCACTGCCTTACGGTTGCATGAGGAGCGGCAGCCCGACTTGGAACTCCAGCTGTTGACCCTCTTGTGCTTGGTGGGCGGGCAGTGCCTGCTGGATCGTGTGGCCCCGGCCGACGCACCGACGCAGCTCGAAGCGCTGGCCCGCCGCATCGGGTCGCCCGAGCAGCAGCGCATGGCCTTGTTTGCGCTGTGCGTCAATGCATTCGGACGCGGCGACTACCCCACGGTCGTCGCGCGTGCTGCGCGCTACGACGCCTTGCCGCCAGACCCACTGGACCCCACCCGTGCCGCCGCGACGATGGCCGCGTGGCGCTTCGACGCGCTCGGCAGGCACTACCTGGGCGAGCACGATGCGGCCTGGGCGAGCTGTGCGCGCGTTCTTGAACACGCCGGCCCCTGGCGTGCCGGCACCTACACGCAGATGCCGGTGCCCGTGTCCATGGGTGTCGTGCAGGCGCGGATCCGCTGGCTGCAGGGCTTTGCCGATGAGGCGCTTGACCGGGCGTTGGAGCTGCTCCGTTTGTGCGAACGCGCCCACCCATTGGCGCTCAGCCACGCGCTGTCGCTGGCCATCATGCCCATCCTGCTCTGGCGCGGCGACGACGCGCGCGCCCTGTCCTTCCTGACTCGCCTCGTGGATCACGAACTCACGAACTTCCAGAGCTTTTGGCTGGGTTGGGCGCACACCTACTGCAAGGTGCTCGCGCTGCGCGGCCACGATGTCCAGGCGTTGCGCGCGCGACTCGGCGCCACCGACAGGACCAACGAGATGCAATCCGACATGCTCTGCACGCTGGCCCCCGAGTTCGCCGGCGCGGACGTCCAGATGCGGGTCGAGGCCGGCACGGTCGGCTGGTGCGCGCCGGAGGTGCTGCGTGTGCAGGGCGAGCGCTCGGCCTCCGAGCCGCTGCTGCTGCGTGCGCTGGCGCTGGCCCGCAGCCAGGGCGCACGTGCGTGGGAGCTGCGCGTGGCGACCAGTTTGGCGGCGCCATGGCGACAGGCCGGCGGGCGCGAGTCGGCCCGGGCGCTGCTCCGCGAGACGCTGGCCCGTTTCACCGAGGGCCACGGATGCGTCGACGTGCGGCGCGCAACGGCTGTGCTGGCCGACGGCGACGCCGTCAACTGATCGCCTGGCGCTCGAGCCCGCGTGGCGATGCAGCCAGCACCACGAGCGTCGCCAAGAGGCTTGCGGCGACGACTGCGAACATCACGGCCGGCCCGGCGCCGCGCAGCGTCGGCACCAGCAGCAGCGGCCCCAGAGCACCCCCCAGGCGATTGATCGCCCACGCGACGGAGGTGGCCGACGCACGCTGGCGGGTCGGGAACAGCTCGGCGCTGTAGACCGTCAGCAGCGGCACGTACAGCGACACGCAGAGGTTGAACAGGGCCATTGCCACGATCAGCGCCGCGGTCCCGGTGCTGAAGTTGAACGCCGCGCCGCAGGCCAGCATCGCGGCGATGCATGCGGCCATCGCCACCCGTCGGTCGACCCGGTCCATCACGGTGGACGCGAGCAGCGTGCCCACCAGCGGACCCATGGACGACAGTCCGAAGATCAGGAGCGCAGCGTCCAGCTTGAAGCCGCGCTGGGCGAGCACCGCGCCGGTCAGCAGCGGGAAAGCAATAGTGGCCCAGGGGCTGAGCGAGAACAGGCCCACGACCGCCAGCCAGCGCCGGCGGGTGGGCACGGAGGAGGTCGCGTCGGCGCGGTCCGCCGGTTGGCCGGCCGGCCCGGCCGCTGCGGCGCCGGGCGGCACTGCCAGGACGGTGGCCGAGCGCTCGAAGGCCTGCAGCACCACCTCCGCCTGCGCCTCCCGGCCGCGCGCGCGCAGCCAGCGCGGCGACTCCGGCAATGCCAGGAAGGACAGGGCAGACAGGATGGCGCAGGCGCTACCCACGAGGAAGCCCCAGCGCCAGCCCTCGAGCCCGAGCGGTTGCAGCGGCGCCAGCCAGCGCACCATGAAGATGGCTGCCGGCGGCCCCAGCAACGACGGCGTGAGGCTCAGGAAGATGAGCGTGCCCCGCCGCTGCGGCGGCAGCAGGTCCGTGAGGTAGGCGATGACGATGGGCGGATACCCGCCGAGCGCGAGACCGGCGAGGAAGCGGCACAGCGTGAGCGCCTCTACGCCATGTGCCATGCCGGCGCCCAGCGACGCGAGGGCGATCCACAGCATCAGGGCCACCAGGGCCCTGCGTCGTCCTTGCCGGTCGGCCCACCAGCCCAGCAGCGGCGCCCCCACCACCGCACCCACGAAGACCGCGGAGAGCAGCAGGCCCAGTTCGCCGGGTGGCACCGGCGGAGACTGCGCCGAGAACACGGTGCCGAGCACGCCGCCGAACGCCATCTCGAGGGTGTCGATCGTCATGCCGACCCCGCACAGCAACATGGCCATCGCGTGCAGCCGCGTCACCGGCAGACGGTCCAGGCGTTCGGCGAGGTCGGGGAGCGGCAATGAGGCCATGTCGTGGCGTATGGGTGGCTGCAGTTGGGATGCCCAGCACCATACCCACTGCATGCTTTGCGGACAGCCTGCCCACATCAGGATTCACGCAAATTCACGCCTGCGCTCACGCCTGGATGCGACCATGGTTGTCCCAAAGACGTCCGCGGACGGTGCCGGGATTTCCTGGCAATGCATGTCATGCGACCCGGTCGATGCCGCACCCCAACGGTTCGAGCGCCCGAGACCAGGCGTCGGCTACCGACCAACTCACCCCAGAGGTCATGAGCGAGACCGGAATCCTTTCCTTCGGGCCCTTCCTGCTGACAGGTGCACCGCTCGGCCTGCATGTCGGGGCCTGTGTTGTCGACCTGGACGCACATGCGATCGCCCTGCTGGCCGCGATCGCGGCCGCGCCGGCCGGCCTGTCGGTGGCGCAGCTCGCTGCGTCGGGGCTGACCGATCCTGGCGGCGATGTGGAACGCCTGTGCGCACGGGTGGGCGACATCAACAACGCGCTGGGCACGCATTCGCAGGCCTGGTACGTGGCTTGGTACCCGGACGATGCCGAACCGCGCTTTGCGCTCGTGGACGCCAGCCGTGCCAGTGCGCCGCATGCCGCGTTGCCGGCGAGGCGCCTGGACATCCTCGGCCGCGAGGAGGCCATCACCCGCGTCGTCGCGCAGCTGAAAGCCCACCGCTTCGTCACGATCCTCGCTGCCGGGGGGATGGGCAAGACCACAGTCGCATTGGCGGCAGTGCACGCTGCGGCTGCCGACTACCCGGACGGGGTCTATGTCGTTGACCTGGCACCTGTCGTCGATCCGAGCCTGTTGGCCCAGCGGGTCGCCTCGACGGTGGGCTGTCTCACCGGCTACACCTCCGCTCACGCCGTGCTGCAGCAGTGGGCGAACGAGCGCCGCGCGCTGGTCGTGCTGGACAGCTGCGAGCATGTGATCGATGCGGCTGCCGAGCTGGCTGAGACGCTCGGTGGCGCGGGCTCCAGGGTTGCCGTGCTCGCCACCAGCCGCGAGCCGCTGCGCGCCCGCGGCGAATGGCTCTACCGGCTCGCCCCGATGCGCCTGCCGCATCCTGGCGAAGTGGTGTGCGTCAGGCAGGCCCTGGCGTTTCCCGCGCTGCGCCTCTTCGTCGAGCGCGCGCGGGCCGCGGCGCCCGACTTCGCGCTGACGGACGCCGACGTGCCGCAGCTCGTCTCGCTGTGCACGCGGCTGGACGGCATCGCGCTGGCCATCGAGATCGTCGCCGCACGGGTCGACTCGCTGGGCATCGCCGGCTTGTCGCATCAGCTCGAGAGCCTGCTGCTCCACCTGCCGGTTCGGCGCCGCCATGCGCCCGCGCGGCACAGCACCCTGTCGGCCCTGGTGGAATGGAGCTACCGCCTGCTCTCGCCCTTGGAACAGACGGTGCTGCGGCGGCTGTCTGTGTTCCGCAGCGGTTTCAGCACGGCGATGGCGGAGCAGGTCGTCGCCGACGCCGGGATCTGCGCCGAAGAGGTCCAGGAAACGCTGCTGGACCTGGTTGCCAAGTCGTTGGTCGCCCCTGGCCGTGGCGACGATCCCGATCAGCGGCGCCTGCTCGATACCACCCGTGCCTACGCCGGCCAGAAGCTGGACGAGGCCAGAGAACGCAAGGCGGTGAGCCTGCGCCACGCGCGCTGGCTGGCAGGCGTGCTGGCCGAGGCCGACGGCGCCTGGAACCGCATGACCCGGCAGCAGTGGATGTCGCGCTACTCACCGTTGATCGACGACATCCGCGCGGCGCTCGACTGGGCCTTCACGCCGGACGGAGATGTCGCGCTGGGCGTCGACCTGACGATCGCCGGCTTCGCGATCGGACGCCAGATGCTCCTGGTCGATGAATTCACCGATCGTGTGAAGCTCGCGATCGATGCCATCGCGGACCAAGGCGACGACCCAGCAAAGACGCTCGACCCGGACGGTGTCGACGTGCGACGCAAACGACTCACCTTCCTGATTGCCTGCCTGGGGCTGGCCAGCGACGCTTCCCTGACGCCGACGCTTGAGACCGCGGCGACCTCGCTGACGGGTGAGGATCAGGTGCTGCAACGCTTTGCCGGCTGCAACGGCATGTGGGCGTCGGCCGTGTTCCGTGGCGATTTCAAGGACGGTGCCGCCTGGGCGGAAAAGATGGAGCAGCTCGCGGACGCCATCGACGATCCCGTGGCCCGCCTGGTGTCGGGCCGCATCCAGGCGCAGACACTGCACTTCGCCGGCCGGCACTCGCTGGCCGCCGAGAAGGCGCGCAGCGTCCTTGGCGAGGCCTGGCGAACGATTCCCTTGAGTTACAACCCGTCGCCCGTGGAGCTTCGCGTGTCGATGCGCGTCATGCTCGCACGCACCCTGTGGATGCAGGGCCGCCCCGACAGCGCCGCGGCGATGGCGGAGGAGGCCATCGAGCAGGCCCTCACCGATTCGCCCTTGGCGCAGTGCCAGGGCATCGTGATGGGCGCGCTCGTCATCGCCATGTGGAGCGGGCTGGCCGAGCCGGCCAGGTTGCTGGCCGGCCAGTTGGTCGACCTCGAAAGGTTGCTGGGGTTTTCGCACTGGCTGCGCTGGAGCCGGGGCTTGCGCGCCATGGTGGCGTTGCGCGAAGGGGGCCAGGTTCCGGCGACCGCAGACGCCAGTTGGTTCGAAGAGCCGGAGCCGGTCTTGGCTGACCACCTGGCCACCCTGGACGAGCGCTGGCTGTCGCCGCGCTGCATCCAGCGCGTCGAGTCCGGCATGGTGGGCTGGTGCGCGTCCGAGGCGTTGCGCCTGCAAGGACTGCGCGCCTTGCGTGAGCGCGCGGCCGATGGCGCCGTCCGGGGCGAAGCGCTGCTGCGACGCTCGCTCGCCCTGGCGCGCGAGCAGGAGGCGGCATCCTGGGAGCTGCGCACCGCGACCAGCCTCGCGCGCCACTGGCAGGCGCAAGATCGCACGCAGGAGGCCCGTGCTGTCCTGGAACCCGTGTTCGCGCGCTTCACGGAGGGCTTCGGCACCGCCGACTGGCGCGGGGCACGGGCCTTGATCGAAGAACTCTGAGAGGGGCTGCAGGTTGCCCTTGCCGACCGTCGGCGCGTCGGAGCAGCGACTGGCCGCCTGGGCCCGCGCCCAGGCGCGCGCTCGGCACGGGTCACCCGGACCGGCCTTGCCGAGCCGCCACGGGCGGGTGCGCAGCCGCGGCCGCTGACGGCCGGGCGGAACTCGTGCATATTGCGGGCCTGTTTCCGAGGCGCCCCATGACCCAAGCCAGCCCGTCCGCCCCGCCACCCGCCGCCAGCGAAGACCTGCCTGCCGTCGTCGAGGCGCTGCGCGCTGCGCGCCGCCGCTGGCGCGAAGCCCACCGGCGCGGCGACGACGGGCGTGAGCTGCCGTCGCGCGAGCTGTTGGCCGCGATGGTGCAGTGCCTGTCCGGAGCGCTGTTCCCGATGCGGCTGGGGCCACCGACGCTGCAGCCGGAGAACGAGGATTTCTACGTCGGCCACACGCTGGGTACCGCGCTGGTCACGCTGCGCCAGCAGGCTGCGCTGGAGCTGCGCCATGACGCCCGCCAGCGCGGTGACGGCGTGCCGGCAGCCGACGCGGCCGAGCTGGCGGGGCGTTTCCTGCGCACGCTGCCGGCGGTGCGCGAGCTGCTGGACGGCGACGTGCTTGCTGCCTTCCAGGGCGACCCCGCCGCGCGCAGCGTCGACGAGGTGCTGCTGTGCTATCCCGGCGTGCGCGCGCTGATCAGCCACCGCCTGGCTCACGAGCTGTACGGCCTGGGCCTGCCGCTCATCGCGCGCGTCATCGCCGAGCTGGCCCACGCGGAGACCGGCATCGACATTCATCCCGGCGCGCGCATCGGCGCGGGCTGCTTCATCGACCACGGCACGGGTGTCGTCATCGGCGAGACGGCGGTGCTGGGCGAGCGCGTGCGCATCTACCAGAACGTCACGCTGGGTGCGAAGAGCTTCCCGACCGATGGCGACGGCCATGCACTCAAGGGCCAGCCGCGCCATCCTGTGGTCGAGGACGATGTCGTCATCTATGCCGGCGCCACCGTGCTGGGCCGCATCACGCTGGGCCGCGGCGCGGTCATCGGCGGCAACGTGTGGCTGACGCGCAGCGTGGCGCCGGGCAGCCTGGTCACGCAGGCAGACATGCAGTCGCAGTCCGGCCCGGCGGCCTGATGCGGCCCGGCGTGGCGCCGCCTTGGCAGCGCCCGCGAGTCACAGCTTGTAGGTCAGCCCCACGTTGAAGCGCCGGCCGAACTGGAAGTTCGTCTGGTGCCAGGGGTTGAGCGGGTCGGTGTAGGTGACGCGCTGGTTGCTTGCGTTCTCGACGCCGAAGCGCGCCTGCAGCTGCGGCGTGAGCTGCTGCGACAGGTTCAGCGACACCCAGGTCTCGGCGCCGTTGAGCTGGAAGGCCGTGGAGTCCCAGGTCGGTGCGCGGTTGTAGGCCGAGTGGTGGTTGGCCGCCAGGCGGGCCTCGAAGCCGTGGGCCGCGTACCAGAGCGTGAAGCCGCCATTGCCCTTCATCAGGCCGTTGGTGGCAATCGGCGTGAACGTGCCGCCGCTGCGGTCGCCGTTCTCCTGGATGTTGCTGTCGGTGTAGGCGTAGTTGGCCATCAGGCCCAGGCCGTTGAACGGCTCGGGCAGGTGGGTGAAGGCCTGCTGGTAGATGAACTCGACACCGCGCACATTACCGCCGTCGCGGTTGACCTGTTGCGTGAAGTAGGCGGGCTTGCCGTCGAAGGTGCCGGCCACCGACGCGATGCCGATGTAGTCGCGCACCTGCTTGTAGAACAGGCCCACCGACACCAGGCTACCCTTGTCGAAGTAACGCTGGAACGTCAGGTCGACTTGGTTGGCCATCATGGGCTTGAGTTGCGGGTTGCCGCCGGAGACGGTCGTCGGGTTCACACCGTTGGGGTCGACGTTGACGGTGTGAGCGGCGTTCATAACGTCCAGCGGCGCGCGGGCCATGGCGCGCGACAGGCCGAAGCGCAGCTGGTTCACGTCCTCGGCGTCGAGGTTGAGGATCAGGTTCAGGCTGGGCAGGAAGCGGGTGTAGCCGGTGCCGGCGGACACGGGTGTCGGCGCGCCACCGTTGACCTGCTCCATGCCGTAGCCGGTCTGGCTGCTGTGCACCACGCGCAGGCCGGCGTTGCCGCGCCAGCTCAGGTCACCGAAGGCGTTGCCGCCCAGGTCGGCCTGCGCGAAGGCGGCACTGTTGCGCTCCTTGGCGCGCCAGCTGTTCTGCACCAGGTCGCTGGCCGTGGGGCTGCGGCCGTCGGCGCTGAGTGCATTGGCACCGAAGTACTTGCCCACCGCGCCGCCGAAGCCGTCGCTGAACTCGATGAAGTCGGGTCGGCCGTCGACCGTCACGCGCTGGAAGGCGCTGGTCGGGACGGTGGCCGCGCCGCTGTAGTTCCACGAGGTCTGGGCGTAAGACTTTTCGCGCTGCGTGGCGCGCAGGCCGAATTTGAGCTTGCTCACCACGCCCCAGTCCACGGCGCGGCTGGCGTTGAACTGCTGCGAGTTCAGCGTGTCGTCGAGCTTGCCGACGTAGGTTGGGCCCCACTGCTCGGTGACGTTGGTGGAGAACGCCGCCGGGTTGCCGGTGTCGCGGCTGAATGAGTAAGTCATCCACGCGTCGCGCGGAAAGCTCCAGGTCACGGCGCCGGGCTGCAGCATGCTCATCTGCACGGCCGACCACATCGTGTCACGGGCCGCAGTGGAGCGGGCCACGTCGGCTTCCAGCTGCCAGGCGTCGAGCTTGAACTTGCCATTCACACCCGCCGCGAAGTTGCGCATGTTCTGCTTCCAGCGTGCATTCAGGTTGTCCATCTGCACGTTGTTGACCGTTGCGCCGGTCACGTTGCCGCCGTCGGTCGTGACCTTGCTGTAGTCGCCGCTCTGCCAGCCATCCCAGTTGCCGAGGTTGCCCTGCACATGCACTAGCGTGGGCTCCAGGACGTTGGAGCGTGCGGCGTAGACGTCGCCGGTGATGAGGGTGTCGGCGTCGGGCTTGTACTCAACCTTGCCCAGCAGGCTGGAGCGTTTGTCCGTGCCCTTCTTGACGCCGTTCTGGAAGCCCCAAGGCGTCTTGTCCACCTTGCCGTCACCCGTCACGTCGGCGGAGTGCGTGTCGTTGAAGCCCCAGTTGTCGACGCGGTCCTCCAGCGAGGGCTGGTCGTAGTAGCTGAAGGCCAGCGCCACGCCCAGCGTGCGGCTGGCGAACTGGTCCACGTAGATGCCGCCCAGGCGGGGCGCGTAGGTCTTGGCGCCCTGGATGCTGCTGCCCAGCTGGTAGTACAGCGCATCGGCCTTCAGCGACAGTGTGCGTTCGCGCCAGGCCAGGGGCTGTACGGTCTGCAGGTCGATGGTCGTGGCGATGCCGCCTTCGACGATCTCGGCCGACTGGGTCTTGTAGACCGTGGCGCCCGATACCGACTCGGCCGGGAACATCTCGAAGCGCACCGCGCGGTCGGGCTCGGAGGAAGCGAACTCGCGCCCGTTCAGCGTGGCGCCGACGAAGCGCGGGCCCAGGCCGCGCGCGACGATCTGGCTGGCGTTGCCGCGGTCGATGCCTGCCGACAGGCCCGGCAGGCGTGCCAACGACTCGGCGATGGTCGTGTCGGGCAACTTGCCGATGTCCTCGGAGGCGATGACCTCCACCATGCTGTTGGACGCCTCCTTGGTGTCCAGCGCCTTGCGCACCGAGGCGCGGATGCCACTGACGACGACGGTATCCAGCGTCTTGGCAGCGCTGTCACCCGGCGTGGCTGTGGTCTGCGCGGCGGCTGGCAGCAGTACGAGTGCTTGTATCAGCACGCATAGACGAGTAGGGGTGAAGGGGGTCTTGCGCATCGTGGTCTCCGGGCTTTTGTTTGTGAACGCCACCCTCTGAGGGGTGGACGGCCGGCATGGTACGAAGCGGTTACATCGCCCAGATATCACTTATTTGCGCGCTCGTATGTTGATTTCGGATGCGTGCCGTCGCGGGTGTGCGGGTCCCGACGAATGAGGCCTTCGCTGACACCGGCCCCCGCCGTGGCGGCCTAAGGTGGGTGTCTTGCCGGGCCGGCACGTTGCATGCCGGGGTCTGGGGCAGGGCTTCAAAGGACACACGATGGACACCACCACCCACCACGGGTTCGCGGCACTCTTTGCCCAGCTCGGCCTGCCGGATTCGCCTGCTGGCATCCAAGCCTTCATCCGTGAGCACCGGCCGTTGCCGCAGACGCTCAACCTGTCCGAGGCGCCGTTCTGGAACGCCAGCCAGGTGGCCTTCCTGCGCGAGCAGTGGCATCAGGACGATGGCGACTGGGTGGGGCAGATCGACCAGCTCAATGTGGCGCTGCGCGAACACACGGCGCCCGGCGACCTGGCGCAAGTCGGCGACGTGCCGAAGCGTTGATGAGGTCGCCCTCGTGGTCGTCCCTGCTGCGCCGCAATGTCCGGCTGCTCAAGCGAGCCGTCCAGCCCCTGCGCCAGCACCGCAAGCAGCCCGCCGGTGCCGGAAGCTGGCTGATGGGTGTGGTGCTGACCCCGGTGGGGCCGCGCCGGTACTGGCTGTTCCGGCCGGTGGGTGTGCGCGTTGGCGAGCGGCTGGCGCTGATGGTCATGCTGCACGGCTGCCACCAGGACGCGAGAAGCTTTGCGGACAGCACACGCATGAACGCGGTCGCGGCCCGAGAGCGGTTCCTGGTGCTCTACCCGGAGCAGCCGCGGCTATCGAATGCCTAGGGCTGCTGGAACTGGTTCGAGACGCAGTCGGGCCGCGCATTCAGCGAGGCTGCGTGGGTCATGCAGGCTATCGACCAGGTCTGCCTGCTGTATGCCGCGGACCGCGAGCGAGTGGCGGTCGCTGGCCTGTCAGCCGGTGCCAGCATGGCCGCGCTGCTGGCCACGCGCTACCCGGAGCGCATCAAGGCACTCGCCATGCATTCGGGCATCCCGCCTGGCGCGGCGAACTCACCGGTGTCGGCGGTGGGCGCGATGAAGGGGCGGCGTGCGCCGCTGTCGGTGACCGAACCTGCCGCCGCCTGGCCTGCGCTGATGATCATCCATGGCGAGGCTGATGGCATCGTCTCGGCCCGCAATGCCGATGCGGCGGCGCAGATGTGGGCGCATGCGGGGGGCGCGCGCCCGGGCACACCGCTGGCGCAGCAGCGCGGCAAGCGCTATCCGATGACAGTGACTCATTTCAAGCGCTCGCGCCAACTGGTGGCCACACTGGTGCAGGTGGGCCGCCTGGGTCACGCCTGGAGCGGTGGCGCGGCGCGGCAGCGCTTCAGCGATGCCAACGGGCCGGACGCGTCGCGCATGGTGTGGCGCTTCGCGCAGAAGCAGTTCAGCGCCTGCAACAAAGGTTGAATTCGCGGGTTCCGCCACGTCGGGCAGCATCTGGCGCCATGGCGATCCCGCCTCAGCTGCCCATGACCGGTCAGTCCGACAGTCGGGTGCTCGCCTGGGCCTGGCCCCCGCGCGGAACGCGCGCAGTCAGGTCAGGCGGCGAACACCAGCCACTGATGGTTCAAGGCGATCTGCCAAGCCTTGGCAAGGATGGGTTTGTTCAATCCCTGGTTGTTGAACATGGTGGCTGTCGCTTCGTTCTCCGCGCACAGCTCGGCCAGTCTTTCCAGCTTGAGCATCAGTTCGCAGTACTCGTGCATCATGGACTGCTTCAGGGCGCTCGGGTCGTTCTCGATGCTCTTGGTCAATTGGCTCTCGGCCCTGGCGCCCTTGAAGACCGCCAGCAGCGCGCCGCCAAGATCGGCGGCGAAACCTGCCGCGGAGCCCACGCCGCCGGGATCACCAATCGACAAGTGCGGGGCCGGACCGAAAAAGGCGTTGTCCGCGGTCCGCTCATTGCCAACAAGACTGGCCAGATCCCCGAAGGTCGAGGACTTCTTGGAAACGTACCGAAGCGTGCTGAGCGAGGATTGGATCTCGCCGCTGATGCGGATGAGGTCGCTGGCCGAGTGCGTCGGTTTCGGAAGCTCCCGCAGTGGCTTGTTCGCACGGACGCTGTCCGTCAACGCCTTGATCTTCGCCAACTGCGCGATGCACCAGTCTCGCATTTCCTTCATGGCACGCTCCCTGGGTCCCCGGTCCATTTCGGGGAAGATCAGCATGCACGGGCTGGGGGACCTGATCCATCCTGACGTGTAGGGGGGGGGGCTGATGCGGATGGCGACATCCAAGGCGGTCGGCGCTGCGCCGGCGCGTTTCAGGCAAAAGGGTGATTGGAATCGGGGGCAGGCGCTTGCCGATGGCATGGGCGAAAGGTGCAAGCGCCAGGAGCACCAGCAGGCACCCTCAGCGCACCGCGTTGATCTGTTGGATCAGCGTGCGATGGCTGGGTAGGTCAGCCAGCGCGCGCTCGGCAAAGCGCTGGATCTTGGCGAACAGTTTGTTCGCGTCCTCGGACTGCGGGAAGTCGTCGCGGCCGGCGCTGAGGTCGGTGCGGAACCCCATGCCGTAGAGGATGTACTGGTAGTTGAAGAACGCAAAGGTCTCGGTGTCGAGCAGGAAGTCGAACCGCCCGGGCGGGCGCAGCGTCCATTCCTCCAGCAGGCCCGCCAGGCGGTCCGGGATGGAGGACCGTGCTGCGTTGTCGCGCCAGAAGGGTTCCGGGCGCTGGCTCAGGCAGTAGTGCAGCTTCAGGAAGTGGATGATGTTCTCGAAGCGGGCCGCCATCAGCTCGTTGAAGCGGCGTGCCGGTGCCTCCATGGGGCCGCTGTGCGGCAGCATCTCGGCGATCATGCCGACGGCCGCCTCGATGAGCACCAGGCCGGTCGCCTCCAGCGGTTCCAGGAAGCCTGCCGACAAGCCCACCGCAACGCAGTTCTTCACCCACTGCTGCTCGCGGTAGCCGGGCGCGAACGGGATGCTGCGCAGGGGCGCGTCTTCGTGGCCCGGGCCGCAGTAGCCGCGAAGGATCTCCGCGGCGCGCTCGTCGCTGATGTGGCTGCTGGAGTAGACGCAGCCGACGCCGCGTGAGCCGTTCAGGCCGATCTCCCACAGCCAGCCCGCCTCGTGGGCGGTGGCGATGGTGCAGCTCTCCATCGGCGCATCCGGGTCGCTACACGGCAGCTTGCAGGCCAGCGCGCGGTCGGCGAAAAGCTGGTGGCGCACCGACTTGAGGCCGCTGCCCAGTCCCCGCCCGATCAGCTCCGCGCGAAAGCCCGTGCAGTCGATGTACAGGTCGGCTTCGAAGCGGCCGTGCTGCGCGGTGTCCAGGTGGGCAATGGCGCCGGACGGCGTCAGCGCCACGTCGGTCACCGTGCCCATCAGGTGCTGCACGCCGAGCTGGCGGGCGCGCTCGGCCAGCAGCTTGGCGAGCTTGAGCGCGTCGAAGTGGTAGGCGTAGTTCAGCGGCGCGGCGTAGGGCGCCTCGCCGGCCCGCTTGGGCGCGCGCTGGGCCTCGGCCACGCGGGCCTGCAGCGTCATCGCCTGCGCGAACGGCCGGCGGCCGGCCTCGTCCTGCAGCAACCAGTAGGGCACGAGGTTGAGGTCTTCGGCGTAGAACGGTGCCTCGAAGGGGTGGAAGAACTGGTGGTGCCGGCCATCGATCGGCGCGTAGGCCCAGTCCGTGAAGCGGATGCCCTGCTTCAGCGTGGCTGAGGTCTCGCGGATGAAGCGGCCCTCGTCGATGCCCAGGAACTGCAGCGTCGTGCGGATGGTGGGGAAGGTGCCTTCGCCCACGCCGACGATGCTGATGTCGGGCGACTCCAGCACGGTCACCTCGAGGTGGCTGCGCTCGGACAGCTTCAGGGCCTTGGCCAGGTAGGCGGCGGTCAGCCAGCCGGCCGTGCCGCCGCCGACGATCAGGAGGCGTCGCTTGGGAGTCATGCTCGCGTGTAGAGGTTTTTCAGCCACTGGTGACCGGTTTGGGCGCCATGGGCCCAGTCCTCGTCGTCCTCGCTGGCCTGGGCCACATAGCCGGATGGGTTGAGCAGCTTCACGCGCCCGGCGCGGAAGGCCGAGACGCGGTGGGTCACGAAGGTCAGGCCGTGCTCCAGCGCCGTCGCGGCCAGCAGGCCGTCGCGCGTGTTGGCGTAGGGCAGCTGGGCGCGGCGGCGCACGACGGCCGCATCCACCGGCAGCACGCGGCCTTCGAAGGCCGGCATCACGCGGTTGTCTATCCAGTCACGGACCACCAGGCCGGCGGCGCGGTCCTTGCGACCCAGGCGCGCGGCGGCGTTCTCGATCTCGAGCAGGCTCAGCGCCGACATGAAGAGCTTCTGCCGCGCGATACCCGCGGCCCAGGCGGCCAGCCCGGGGTCGGACTCGCCGGCGCGGGCTTTGCGCAGTTCGAGCACGATGCCGGTGTCGAGCAGGTACATGGCATGTGCCCCTCAGTCCAAGCTCTCGCGGTGGTCCCAGGCGCCGTCCGCCGACGCGTCGCCGGTATCCAGTGCCACGGGCTCGGGCATGGCCAGCAGTTCCAGGATGTTCTCGCCCTCGCCGGTCAGGCGGCGGTAATCGGCAATGCTCATCAGCACGTGGGTGGGCTGGCCGCGATCGGTGATGAGCACCGGCTCGGCCTGGGCCGCGCGCTTGGCGTGGCTGACGTCGCGGTTGAACTCACGGCTGGAGAGGAGCTTCATCGTGCCTTGCAATGTAGCGACGTGCCTTCGATTGTGCAAACGCTATGTAGGTACGTAGGTTCATGGCTGCTCGACCCAATGGACAGCAAAAAGCCGACTGGCACAGTGCGCGGCAGCTGAGCGCCTTGCGGTCGATCAGCCGGAGACAACGTTGTCGCAGCGTCGAGCCTTCGCGGCCAGCATGCGGCGATGCCAGCAGAAATCAAAAAGGGTAGCCCCATGGAATTCGACCTTCTTGCCATCCTGGGCGACGTGTTCGCCAAGCATGGCGCCGCTGCGCCCGCGGTGGCGCAGACCTACGCGCCGGGCGACTTCAGCGTCCATTTCTTCCTGCAGCTGGCCATCATCATGCTGGCCTGCCGCGTCGTCGGCTGGGCAGGCCGCAAGTTCCTGGGCCAGCCCCAGGTCGTCGGCGAGATGATCGCGGGCGTCATCCTCGGCCCGTCGCTGCTGGGCCTGTTCTTCCCGCAGCTGCAGGGTGCCATTTTCCCGAAGGAGATGCGCAGCGTGCTCTATACCGGCGCTCAGCTCGGCGTGGGCCTGTACATGTTCCTCGTCGGCACGACTCTGCGGCTGGACCACTTCGCCACCAAGGCCAGGAGCGCCATCGGTGTGTCCGTGTCGGGCATTGCGGCGCCGTTCTTCATCGCCTTCCTGATCACGCCCGTCTTGCTGGGCATCCCGGGCCTGTTCGCCGACGGCATCTCCACGGCCAACGCGACGCTGTTCATGGGCGCCTGCATCGCGCTGACGGCCTTCCCGATGCTGGCGCGCATCATCAATGAGCAAGGCCTGGCCAACACGTCGCTGGGCACCCTCACGCTGACGGCGGGCGCCTTCGACGACGCCGCTTCCTGGTGCGTGCTGGCCCTGGTGCTGGCCGCCTTCGGTGCTGGCCCCGGTGTGGCCGTGCTGGCCATCGGCGGCGGTGTGCTGTGGGCGGCCTTTGTGCTGGTTTTCGGCAAGAAGCTGCTGGCGCCACTGGGCCGCATGGTGGAACGCGACGGCCACATGAGCCACACGGTGCTGGGCATCACGCTGATCGCGTTCTGCATGTCCGCCTTCATCATGGATGCCGTGGGCATCCACGCCATCTTCGGCGGCTTCATCCTCGGCGTCGTCATGCCGCGCGGCCTGTTCGCGGCCGAGCTGAAGAAGAAGGTTGAGCCCATCACGGTGATCCTGCTGCTGCCGATGTTCTTCACCTACTCGGGCCTGAACACGCGCCTGGACATGATCAATTCGGTGCAGCTTCTGCTGATCGCGGCGGGCGTGCTGGTGGCCTCGGTGCTGGCCAAGTTCGGCGCCTGCTACCTGGCAGCGCGCATGGCCGGCGAGGACAACCGCACGGCACTGGGCATCGGCGCGCTGATGAACTCGCGCGGCCTGATGGAGCTCATCATCATCAACATCGGCCTGCAGAAGGGGATCATCGGCCCGGCGCTGTTCTCCATGCTGGTGCTGATGGCGGTGGTCACGACCATGATGGCCACGCCGCTGTTCGAGATGTTCTACGGTCGCAAGGCACGCGAGTCGGGCGAGCTGGGGGCCATCCCCGGTACACCGGCCAGCCACGCGGCCTGATACCTCACGACCCATCTCCACGCCGCCGCCTTGAGGTGTCGGTGGCGTTGTCGGGGGCATGGCTGCAGGCCTGCCCCCCTTTTTTGCCGCGGGCCGGCGCGATCCTTGCTGCGACGCCGAGACCTGTCGAGGACATCCATGAGCGAGCTTGCTCCCGGCGCCGTGGTGCGCTCTGTCGAACCGCCGTCCGCCGCGCACCCGCCGACCCGCGCGCCCGGCTATACGCTGGGTCACGGCGTCATCGCCTGTGCCGGCGTGTTCACCATCATTGCCGCGCTGGCGATCGGCACCTTCAACCTCGGCGTGCTGCTGCTGCTGGGCTCGTTCGGCTCCAGTGCGGTGATGGTGTTCACCTTCCCGGAGATCCATTTTGCCCAGCCGCGCAGTGTCATCGGCGGGCATGTCATCTGCACGGCGGTGGGCCTCGCGGCGCTGGCGTTGTTCGGCCCCGCGTGGTGGGCGCTCGCTGCCGCCGCCGCGATGTCCGTGGCCGTGATGATGCTGACCCGAACCATGCACCCGCCGGCTGGCTCCAACCCCGTCATCGTGTTCCTCGCGGCACCAAAGTGGGGCTTCCTGCTGTTCCCGACGCTGGTCGGTGCGCTCGCGATGGTGGCGGTGGCGGTGCTGTACCACCGCGCGTGTCGCAGGCCTTATCCGGCGTACTGGTGGTCCTGAGCGCTTGCAGACGCACTCCACAAAACAGTGGTTGTCCTGGCGCGCTGCCTGGGTTTTGATCGTTCCTGGGTGGCTCGCAGGGCGTAAAGCTGCGAGCTTGACGGTTGGGCTGCGGGCATGGCTACGCGACAAGCGAGACCATGGGAAATCGTGGGTGATTCAACAGAGCAAAACAGTGAAGTGATCAGCGCGCCGCAGTGGTTCGTCGTACTGGTCCGCGACACTGGAGACTTCTTCAGCAGCATCCCCGACGGCTGGGAGGCGGCCAAGCCATTTGCGCCCAACGCAGTGCTTTTCCTGTGTCTGATGGTGGTGTCGCTCGCGGCTTCGCTGAAGTTCATGATGGGCGGCCGGTCGATCGGTAAGCTGCTGGGACCTCTGACCGAGCTGATCGGCCACTTGCGGAAGCGGCCCGCCCGCGAGGCCGTCACCAGCCCAAGCCTCGTCACGGGGCACGAAGCCGCACGTGGTGGATGGGCAAACGCCGTTCTCATGTGGTGTGCCCTGTGCGACCAGCTTGATCTGAATCGCCTGCAGGCTGGCTACAAGGACGGCCCCATCCAAGCGAAGTACCAGCTGAACATGGGACTGGCGGTGATCGCGGTGTCCATCTGGTCCTCTATGGCCTTTTGCTACGCGGTGCTGAGCTCCGGCGCCGGGTTCGGTTCGAGCGGTGTTGCGCTCGTGCTTGTGGCGGTGGTTGGTGCCTTTCTGTACGGGCTGCTGGTGCTTGCTCTGGATCGCTCGATCGTCGCGCCATTCACACCGGATGGCACTGCCGCAGCCACTGGCAACGACATGCACGCCTGGCTGCGGCGCATGCCGCTGTACGTTCGAACATTCGCGCGCATCGTCATTGCGCTGATCGTGGCCAAGTTCACCGCTGTGCCCATCGCGGCGCTGATCATGCACGGAGCCATCAAGCGCGACTTGGTCCAGCAGCGGGAGCAGACCCGGGCCGCGCGTGAGCAGTTGCTTGGCAACGCGCGTCAGCGCCTGGAAGGCGCGAAAGCCCAGCGGCAGGGTGCCAACCTGTGTCTGACGGCCAAAACTGCCGTGGAGGATCTGCGCGCCAAACTGGACGTGGCCATCACCCAGGGCTGCCCGGGGCGGGTCTGCGCGGGGCCCCAGACGGAGCGGATCAAGACTTTGCTCAGCGAGGCCAAGCATTCGGTCACGACGGACTGCGCGCTATCACCCTCGGAGGAGGCTCAGCTCAGCAACGCCATTGCCGAGGCGAAAAAAGCCTACGAGGAGGTCAAGGATCCCTCGAGCATCGACATATTGACCGCAGCCACCGGGCTCAATCGCCTAGAGGCCCAGTACTACCGCGACAACGCGACGATTGAGCAAAGCCATGCGGGCCTGATGTCTCGCAACCCGATTTCCGCTACCTTCTGGCTATTGGTCGTCATCGAACTCATCCCGGCGCTGACCAAGCTCTGGCGCGAAGGCCTGGTCGATCGCCGCTCTGGCGGCCGGCACGCTGTACCCACAGTGACCATCAATGACAGACGCCTTGCTCTACCGGCTATCCCAGGGCCGGAGCGCGAGGCGGCCGCCTGACCTAGACGCTCAGGCCCAGTGTCTTGACGCCCAGGCCCACCACTGCGCACAGCGCCAGCAGCGGCATCACGCCCAGCTTGAAGCGGAACAGCGCGACACCCGCGCCGATGGCGATGAGGGCGCTGACCCCGTCGAACCGACCGCCAAAGCCCTGCGGCCAAAGCACGTGCCAGACGAAGAACAACGCCAGGTTCAGGATGACGCCCACGACCGCTGCGGTGATGGCCGTCAGCGGCGCAGTGAAACGCAGGTTGCCGTGCGTGGACTCGATCAGCGGCCCGCCGGCCAGGATGAAGACGAAAGACGGCAGGAAGGTGAAGAAGGTCACCACGCCAGCGGCCGCGGCGCCAGCCTGGAAGAGCGCGTCGGGCCCGAACAGTTGCTTCGTCCAGCCGCCGACGAAGCCGACGAAGGCGACCACCATGATGAGCGGCCCGGGCGTCGTCTCGCCCAGCGCCAGGCCGTCCATCATCTGCGCGCCGCTCAGCCAGTGGTGCTGCTCCACGGCGCCCTGGTAGACGTAGGGCAGCACCGCATAGGCGCCGCCAAAGGTCAGCAGCGCGGCCTGGGTGAAGAACCAGCCCATCTGCGTGAGCGCGCCCTGCAGGCCGAAGGCGAGCACCAGGCCAGCCATGGCGGCCAGCCACAGCCCCAGGCCGATGACCAGCACGCGCGTCAGACGCGCCCGGGTGAAGAGGGCGTGGGGCGGCGTGGGCGTGTCGTCGTCGATCAGCGCGGGGCCCCAGCCCTGCTTCGCCGCGCCATGGCCGCCGCCGGGCGCGAAGACCTGTGGCGCCCGCCGCCCGCCGAAGTGGCCGATCGCCGCAGCGCCCAGCACGATCAGCGGGAAGGGCGCGTCCAGCGCAAAGATGGCGACGAATGCCGCCGCGGCGATGCCCCACAGCCACGCGTTCTTCAGCGCCCGCGTGCCGATGCGGTGCGCCGCGTGCACGACCAGCGCCGTCACCGCCGGCTTCAGGCCGTAGAAGACACCGGCCACCAGCGGCAACTGGCCCCAGGCGAGGTAGACCCAAGACAGTGCGACGAGGATGGCCAGCGACGGCAGAACGAACAGCGCGCCGGCGACCAGCCCGCCGCGCGTGCGGTGCATCAGCCAGCCGATGTAGGTGGCGAGCTGCTGGGCCTCGGGGCCGGGCAGCAGCATGCAGTAGTTCAGCGCGTGCAGGAAACGCTGCTCGCTGAGCCAACGGCGGCGCTCCACCAGCTCGGTGTGCAGAAGAGCGATCTGCCCGGCCGGGCCGCCGAAGCTGATGAAGCCCAGCTTGAGCCAGAAGCGCAAGGCCTCCCCGAAGCCGACGGGCGCGGGGCGCGGGTTGGGGGATTCGAGGGCGGGTTGCACGCGGTCCTGGGCGGGGAGTGAGGTGAGGCCGCAATGTAGTGGGAGCGCGCGCTGGGCCCGCGCGGCGGCCCCGGGCTCGCCTGAGCCCCTGCTGGCAACAGAGGTACCGCGGGAAAGGGTGTAAGGTCGGATGCCCTTGGAGCGTTTCATGACACCCCGTTCTGGTTCCGCATTGACGACCGCAGGCCGCAGCTCTGCGCGTCGAACATGACCCGACTCGAGATCGCGATCGACCTCGACTACGTCATCTCCGAGCCCGGCTGTGACTTCATCTTCAACATCCACGCCGCCAGCACGCCCCGGCAGTTGGTGGTGGCAGAGTCGCTGACGCTGAGTCAAAACCTGCCCGCGCGCGTCGAGATGGAGCCGGTCACGCGCAATCGCTACCTGCGCTTGCAGGCCCAGGCCGGACCGCTGAAGGTGACCTACCGCGCCACTGTCGACCTGGCGCATCACTTCGCCTCGCCGGGCGACGTCCCCGAGGTGCCGGTCGCGCAACTGCCGGCCGAGGTGCTGGGCTACATCTATCCCAGCCGCTACTGCCAGTCCGACCGCCTGCACCGCATGGCCATGCGCGAATTCGGCCAGCGCTGGCAGGGGTACGGTCGTGTGCAGGCCATCCGGGACTGGGTGCTGGCCCGCACGACGTTCACGGCCAACACCTCCGACTCCAACACCTCTGCCATCGACACCCTGCTGGACCAGGTCGGCGTGTGCCGCGACTTCGCGCACCTGATGATCGCGCTGTGCCGTGCCATCAACATCCCGGCCCGCTTCGCCACCGGCATCGACTACGGCGCCGACCCGGCGCTGGGCCCTACCGACTTCCACGCCTACGTGGAGGTCTACCTGGGTGGCCGCTGGTACATCTTCGACCCTTCGGGCACGGCCATCCCGATGGGCTTCGTGCGCTTCGGCACCGGCCGAGACGCCGCCGACGTCGCCTTCGCCACCATCTTCGGCACAGTCAACTCCAGCGCCCCGGTCTTGTCCATCCAGGCGGTGGCAGGCGCGGACGGCCGCCTGCAGGTGCCCTACCACTGCACCGACGCCATCTCGACAGACGGCTGACGCGGCTGTGAAGATTCGCGCGGTTCTCGCCCGCCATCCCGTCCTGTGGCCTATGGCCTGCGCCGCCGCATTGATCGTGGTGCTGATCGGCGAGAGCTCCTACTGGCAGTCCGAAGACGTTCTGGGCGAACTCAGCGCCTTGCGCGCCGGCACCGCCCGGCTGGAGGCCTTGCGCGCTGCGCCCGTCGATCGCCAGGCCGACATCCACCGCACGCTGCTGATCAACCGCCTTGGCGTGGCCGCGCTCAGCGTGGCCAGTCTGGCGGCGCTGTTCCTGTACCTGCGCCGCGGCCTCGCGCTGGAGGAGCAGCGCGAGCGCGAGAAGGAGGAGCGCCAGCGCCTCGTGCAGATCGAGCGTGAGCGGCTGGAGGTCGAGGTGGCGCGCCGCACCGAGCAGCTCGTTAAGCTGGCGCAACACATCGAGACCGCACGCGAGCAGGAGCGCGCCCGGCTCGCGCGCGACCTGCACGACGAGATGGGCTCGCTGCTCACCTCCGCCAAGCTCGACGCCGCGCGCATCCGTACCCGCGTCACCGGCCGCGCGCCTGAGGCTCTGGAGCCGCTGATGCAACTGGTAGAGAAGCTGAACAGCGGCATCGCGCTCAAGCAGGACATTATCGAGAACCTGCGTCCGTCCACGTTGGGCAACCTGGGCCTGGCCGCCACGCTGGACATCCTGGCCCGCGAGTTCGCGAAGCGCTCCGGCGTGCAGGTGCACTGCGCGCTGTCGCCCGTGCGGCTGGCAGAGGCGGCCGAACTGGTGGTCTACCGCGTGGTGCAGGAGGCCATCACCAACGTCAGCAAGTACGCGCGTGCCAGCCAACTCTGGCTGAGCCTCACCGCTGCCCACGGCCAGGCTGAACTGACGGTGCGGGACGATGGCATCGGCTTCGACACTGAAGCTGCCGCGGGCTCGGCCTTCGGCCTGCTGGGTATGCGGTTTCGCGTCGAGGCCGAACACGGCACGCTGTCCGTGGCCTCCACGCCGCACCAGGGCACGCTGATCCGGGTGCGGTTGCCGGAGCAGGCGCCGTCGACGGTCGGGGCGCGCAGCGGCGGCTGCTGAAGGAGCGTCTGTCGGGCTGAGCACGGCCCATAACCCGACGGTCGCGAACGTGAGCTCGCTGGCGGCTCGCGTTCAGCGCTCGACTCGGGCGAGGCAGGGCGCCTTGAGAGGCTTGTCCATGCATCACATTTGCATTGCATTGCGGATATGAAGACTTCCACCC
>JACPYV010000046.1 GCA_016195825.1 Burkholderiales bacterium
ATGAGCCGCACCATCATCACCCACGGCTGCACGCAGCTGATGGTGGTGTCCATGCTGCTGTTCGGCGGCCCGACGCTGCATTACTTCGCCGTCGCGCTGACCATCGGCATTCTGTTCGGCATCTACTCCTCGGTGTTCGTCGCCGCGGCCATTGCGATGTGGCTGGGCGTGAAGCGCGAGGATCTGGTGAAGACTGCCATCAACCGCGACGACCCCAACGACCCGAATGCCGGGGCCGTCGTGTAGAGTGAACGAGAACCCTCACCCTCGACAAGCACCTCTTCCGCCCCCATGACCGCCGCCCGCAACCAGGCCCTGGCCACGCAGGCACGGCGCGTCTACCTCGAGGCCCTGGTGCGCGGCATGACGCCCCTCGTGGCCGCCATCGGCCAGGGGGCCAACCAGCTGCAGTCGCAGGGTGCGCCGCATGCTGTCATGCTGGCGCGGCGCGACGCGGTGCAGGCCTGGCACAAGCTCGGGCCCAACTGGCAGATGGCCGTCGTCGGCGCCTTGCGCCACGCGGCTGTGCATGGGGTGTCGGACAACAGCCGCGAGCACGAGACAACGAGCGCCTCGTCGCAGTCACAGAAGATGAGCTTGGTCGACGACTCGACCATTGAGCGCGAGATCACCAGCTCGCGCCTGACCCTGGTCATGATGGACCGGGCCACCTGGGAGTTCACCGACCTGCGCACCCGCATGCAGGCCCTGGAGGCCCACGACGACCTGGAGCCGCTGGACCTGCTGCGTGCCCACGTCATCGCCCGCATCGCGCTGGACGCCTGGACCCGTGTGGGCCTGGACACCCACGTCTGGCTGTTGCTGCACCACGATCTGCACGAGGAGTTCGCCCAGCTCATCAGCGAGGCTTACCACGAGACCAACCGCTGGCTGATCGCGCAGAAGGTGCTACCGGAGGTCGACTTGCGGCCCTTCATCCGCCGCACCGCCCAGGCCGCGGCGGCGGCTACGGCTGCGGCCACCGGGGTGCCGGCACCGGCGCCGGCAGTGGCGGCGTCGACGCCCGTCGCACCCGCGTCGGGCCTGGCGCCGTTGACGGTGCCGTCCGGCAGCGGTGAGCTGCCGCGCAGCAAGGCCAGCTCCCAGGCCGACGAGGTCATGGCCCAGCTGCAGCGCGTGTTGGCCCGGCACGTGCCGGGTTTTCCGGTCACCAAGAGCCAGGTGCCGGCCCGCCCGGGCGGTGGCAAGCCCAGCCTGGCCGGTTTCGGCACGGGCGCGCCGGCCCGCAGTGGTGGCGCGATGCCGGGCGCCGAGGGCGGCGGGAGCAAGCCCTCGCTGGCCGATGCGCCGCCTGCAGCCACCGCAGCCCAGGTCGCGTCGCCGCGCCTGATGGGGGCGATCAAGCATGCTCAGGAATCCCTGCAGCGCCGACCCGGCGCCGCCGTGGGTGGTGCCGCCGGTGTCGACAGCGGTGGCAGCCAGAGCGCGCCGCGCGCGCTCGAGGAGATCGGCGCGCGCAACCAGGCCTTCAAGCAGGTCCTGAAGCAGGCCGCCAACACGCCAGCCGAGCGCGCCACCATCGAGATCGTCGCGATGATGTTCCAGAGCATCCTGACCGAGGAGCGCATCCCGGCCACGGTGCGGGTCTGGTTCGCGCGGCTGCAGATGCCCGTGCTGCGCGTGGCCGTCAGCGAGCCCGACTTCTTCGCTGCCGCCGACCATCCGGCTCGCCGCCTCATCGACCGCATGGGCGCCTGCGTGATGGGCTTCAACGCCGCCCAGGCCAGCGGCCCCGGCGCCGAGCGAGCCAGCAACGATGCGCTGGAGCGCGAGATCAAGCGTGTCGTGCAGGTCGTCGAGGCCTACCCGGACACCGGCCGGCGTGTGTTCGCCACCGTGCTGACCGAATTCGAGAAATTCCTCGACCACTATTTCGAGAACGAGAACCAGGCATCCAAGCGCGGCGTGTCGCTGGCCCAGCAGGTCGAGCAGCGCGAGACGCTGGCCATCCAGTACACCATCGAGCTGCGCAAGATGCTGTCTGAGGTGCCGGTGCAGGACGGCGTGCGCGATTTCCTGTTCCACGTCTGGGCCGACGTGCTGGCCGTCACGGCGGTGCGCTCCGGCGCCCAGGCGGACGTGACCAAGTCCATGAAGCGTGCCGCCGCCGACTTGATCTGGTCGGCCAGCGCCAAGTCCTCGCGCGAAGACCGTGCCGACGTCATCCGCCGCCTGCCGCCGCTGCTCAAGACGCTTCGCGACGGCATGAGCCACGCCGGCCTGGCCATCGACAAGCAGGACGAGCATGTTCGCTCGCTGAACAATGCGCTGGCTGCGGCCTTCACGGCCAAGACGGCTGCTATCCCGCGCGAACGCCTGGACGAGTTGATGGACCAGCTCGAAACGCTGGAAGCCATGCTGCCCGAGGACATCGAGGGCGGCGACAGCCATGTCGACGAGATGCTGGTGCGCGACCTGTCCGGCCACGAGTCCGATGGCATGGAAGTCGTCGCCGAGGGCGGCTCCGCGCCGACGCCGGCCATGGTTGCCTGGGCGCGCGAGCTGCAAGTGGGCGGCTGGTTCATGCTGGACTACCGCGGTCGCAACGAGCAGGTGCAGCTGGCCTGGCGCGGCCTGCGCAAGCAGCTGGCGCTGTTCGTCACGCCCAAGGGCCGCGGCGTGCTGTTCTCGCTGAACCGCATGGCGGCCTTCCTGCAGGCCGGCCTGCTGCTGCCGGCCCAGGACGAGGCACTGACCGTGCAGGCCACGCGCAAGGCGCTGGCCAAGCTGGATGCCGACCCCGATCAACTGCTGAAATAAGAAACGGCGCCTTGGGCGCCGTTGTCGTTGGGGGGCAGAGCGATCTCAGTGGATCAGCCGGTCTTCCGGCGCGACGAACAGCTCGTCCAGGATCAGCGCGTCGGGCTCCTCGCCCAGGCTCCAGAACACCATCAGCACGATGATCTTCAGGTCTTCCAAGTCCATGGGCGCGCCGGGGATTGCCATGGCGCGGTCGATGACCATCTCGCGCATCGGGCCGGGCAGGACGCCAGCGGATTCGAGGAAGCTGACGAAGCCGACGGAGGCCTCGCCCAGGTGCTCGATCTCGGCGGGCGAGTAGACGCGCATCGCGTTGGCGCTCTGCTCGCCCTGATAGGACTCGCCGGCCACGGCCAGGCCGTCCAGCCAGGACAGGGCCTCCTGGATCTCGTCGTTCTCGAAGCCCACCGCCGTCAGCTTGCGCGTCAGTTGCGCATGGTCGGGGCAGGCGTCCGGGCGCCAATAGGTCTCGTAGAGATAAACCAGGACATCGAACATCGTGAGGCGATGATAGCCCAGCGTTCCGGCCGGGCCTGCTGCGAATAACCCCCCGGATGGACCTCTGATATCCGGGGTTAAGCTCGCTATCCCTGCTTGCGGCGCTGGAAGAGCTGGCTTGCCAGGCGAGCCACCTCGCCGTGCAGTTCCAGCTCCAGCAAGGCCGCTTTCAGCTCGGCCGCCGGCCAGCCGCAGCGGGCCATCAGCGCATCCAGGCTGACCGGATCGAAGCCCATCGCGTCCAGCAGCGATTGCTGCGGGTGGGGCGTCTCGGCCGCCTCGATGTCGGCGGCGGCCGGCGCGCCCAGCGGCGGCAGTTCCTCCAGCACGTCCTCGGCCGACTCGACCAACTTGGCGCCCTGTCGGATCAGCGCATGGCAGCCGCGCGCCTGCGGCGAGTGGATGGAGCCGGGGATGGCGAACACCTCGCGGCCGGCCTCCACGGCCAGGCGGGCGGTGATCAGCGAGCCCGACTGCATGGCCGCCTCGACCACCAGGCAGCCCTGGGTCAGCCCGGCAATGATCCGGTTGCGGCGCAGGAAGTTGGCCCGCGTGATCGACGTGCTAAGTGAGTGTTCGCTGACAATGAGACCCCCGCCGGCCAGCAATCGGGCCGCGAGATCCGCGTTCCGGCGCGGGTAGACCTGGTCCAGTCCGGTGCCGACGACCGCAATGGTCAGGCCGCCGCTGTCCAGCGCGCCTTCGTGGGCCGCGGCGTCGATGCCCAGCGCCAGGCCGGACACGATGGTGTAGCCGGCGTGGGCCAGCGAGCGGGCGAAGGCGCGGGCGTTTTCGCCGCCCTGGGCCGTGGGGTTGCGGCTGCCGACGATGGCGATGGACGGCGTCGCCAGCAGCTCGCGCCGGCCCTGCAGCCACAGCAGCAGCGGCGGGTCGGCGGTGGCCAGCAGGCGCTGCGGGTAGTCGGCATCGCTCAGCACCAGCAGGTCGTGGCCCGGTTCGGCCAGCCAGGCCTCGGCCTTGGGAATCAAGTCCTCAAGGTGCTCGGGCGGCCGGTTGAAGGCCTCGCGCTGTTGGCCCGGCAAGGCCTGATCCAGCGCGGTCGGGGGCAGGTCGAACACGGCCTGCGGGCTGCCTGCCAACGCCAGCAACCGCCGCGCGGCGCTTGGGTCGACGCTCTCGGTCAGCCGCAGCCAGGCCGCCAGTTCGACAGCATCCTGCATGTCAGCCCTTGGTGGGCCGGCGCAGAGCCGCCCGAAGCCAGCCCACACACGATGTGCGAGCAGGGCAATTTCCGCGCGCATCGCCGCCCCCTCGGGGGCGGACGCCGGGCACAACACACCCGATGGACGTCCTGTGCCTGCCGACGAGCTCCGGCACCTGCCGCAGCACGGTTTGCAAGACCGACCAGACTCGCCCGCCTTCAGCGGTGCGCGACTGGGCGACGGGCGCCATCCTCAGGGTTGCGTGAACCGGTCGCCGGCCTTGACCGGCTCTTTGACCGAGATGATCAGCGCATAGGACACGCGCTCGTAGACCTCGAAGACGAACAGCACACCATGGCGCTCGTCGGGCAACTTGATGGCCTCGGGCTTGGCGCCCGTCTTGTCGACGATGGCCTCGCCGTCACGCCACAGCGCGAACACGTGGCCGCGCTCGACGCCGTCGCGCTTGCCGCGGTTGAGCGCGACGATCTGGTTCTGGCCGGCATTCAGCGCGTCGCCGTACAGGGCCGCGATCTGGCCTGCCATGGCTTTGTCGGGCGCATGCGGTACATAGCGCTCAAGGTTGCGCTGCGGCGCCGGCGCTAGGCGGTCGCCGATGCCGACTTCCTGCTTGATCTGACTGATCTGCAGCGTGGCCGGCACGATCTCGGTCTTGCCGTCGGTCCGCAGGCGGTTCTCGCCGGGGCGGATCAAGTCGGCCGTGCCGACGTACGGGGCCTCGTAGCCCAGGACCTCGTTGGTGGCCGGGTCGCGCAGCACGCGCGTGCTGCGGAAGATGCGGAAGTCCGTCGCGCCGCCGAAGTCGCCGCGGGCGTAGGCCAGGTCACCTTTGCCCAGCAGCACATGGCCTTCCTGGGCGGCAACGATGCGGGGTGCCGTCGCCAGCGCATCGGTGTCGAAGACGGCCGTGTCGGTCAGGAAGGGCTGAATCAGCGCCAGCGGGATGGCCGGGATCGGATTGGCATCCAGGCCCGAGATGCGCATCTGCGGGCTCACCTTGATGGCATCGCCCGCGCCGTCGCCGCCCACGCGCTGGCCGAACTGCAGCCGGGCGCGGCCATCCGCCTTGACGAGGAACAGCACCTGCCCGGGGTAGATCAGGTGCGGGTTGCGGATCTGGTCGCGGTTCATGCCCCACAGCTCCGGCCAGCGCCAGGGGCTCTTCAGGAACAGCTTGGAGATGTCCCACAGCGTGTCGCCGGGGACCACGACGTGCTGGTCGGGCGCGTTGGGCGCCAGTTCGGACAGCGGTACACCGTTGGTGGCGACTTGGTCGGCCACGCGGCGTTGTTCCTGGGTGACGGGCAGCTTGCTGGTCTGTGCCCAGGCCGAGGTCGTCGCGAGGGTCAGGCAGGCCGCAAGGACTGTGAGGTGGGCGGGGCGTGCAGCGAGCATCAAACGCAGTCTCCGAAGGGATTGCCGGATCGGCGAAAATCCGGGTGATTCTGCCCGCATTCAACCCGGGCGGCCCGCGCTTGCGAGTGCTTACATGGCTCGCGCCGTGGCCGCCGGCCCACACCTCATGGCCCAACTTCACATCCTCCGCTACCCCGACCCGCGCCTGCACACCGTCGCCAAGCCCGTGGCCGCGGTCGACGAACGCATCCGCCAACTCGTCGACGACATGCTCGAGACCATGTACGCCGCCGATGGCGTGGGCCTGGCCGCAACCCAGGTGGACGTGCATGAACGCGTCATCGTCATCGACACCTCGCAGGACCGCGACACGCCACGCGTGCTCATCAACCCCGAGCTGGTCAAGGTCAGCGATGCCTGGGTCGACGGCGAGGAAGGCTGCCTGTCGGTGCCGCAGATCTACGACAAGGTGCCGCGCCATGCCCAGGTCACCGTGCGCGCGACCAACCGCGACGGCGAGGCCTACGAGTTCGACGCCGAGGGCCTGCTGGCCGTCTGCGTGCAGCACGAGATGGACCACCTGATGGGCAAGGTCTTCGTCGAGTACCTCAGCCCGCTCAAGCGCGACCGCATCAAGACCAAGATGATCAAGAAGACGCGCGAGGACGAGGCCGAGGCCAAGAAGCGCAATCAGCGCTTCTGATCGGCGCCGCGCCATGAGGGTCGTCTTTGCCGGCACGCCGGAGTTTGCCGCCGTCGCACTGGACGCGCTGCTGCACGCCGGCTTCACGGTGCCCCTGGTGCTGACCCAGCCCGACCGCCCGGCCGGGCGCGGCATGAAGCTGCAAGCCTCGGCCGTCAAGCAGCGCGCCGTCGCGGCCGGCATTGCCGTCGCCCAGCCGCAGGGCCTGAAGCTGGACGGCAAGTACGCCGTCGACGCTGCTGCCGCGCGCGAGGCGCTGCTGGCGGCCGAGGCTGACGTGATGGTCGTGGCCGCCTATGGCCTGATCCTGCCGCAGTGGGTGCTGGACACGCCGCGTCGTGGTTGCCTGAACATCCACGCGTCGCTGCTGCCGCGCTGGCGCGGCGCGGCACCCATCCACCGTGCCATCGAGGCTGGCGACGCCCGGACCGGCATCACCATCATGCAGATGGACGCGGGCCTGGACACGGGTGACATGCTGCTGGTCGGCCACGAAGCCATTCGCGCGAATGACACGACGGCGACGCTGCACGACCGGCTCGCCGAGATGGGCGGGCGGTTGATCGTCGACGCGCTTCAGGCCGCAGGCCTGCAGGCGACACCTCAGCCCGCCGAGGGCGTCACCTACGCCCACAAGATCGAGAAGGCAGAGAGCGTCATCGATTGGCGCCAGCCTGCTGCCACCATCGAGCGCCGCCTGCGCGCCTTCGACCCGTTTCCCGGCGGTGTCGCGACGCTGGACGGCGAGGCGGTCAAGGTCTGGCGCGCCGAGGTGGCGGGCGGCCGTGGCGAGCCGGGCGAGGTCATCGCCGAGGGCCTGGTCGTCGCGTGCGGCGAGGGCGCGCTGCGGCTGACCGAACTGCAGCGGGCCGGCGGCAAGCGCGGGCCGGCCGCAGCCTTCTTGCAGGCCCGCCCCGTTGTGGTCGGCGAGCGCTTCGACGCTTGAAACCCTGGCAGCGTGGCACCATGTGCCGCTCACCTGTCACTTCCGAAAGCCGCTGAAATGTTCAACCTCGTGAAGACCGCCATCCTGATGGCCGCCATCACGGCGCTGTTCATGGCCGTTGGCGCCATGATCGGCGGCCGCACCGGCATACTGATCGCGCTGCTGGTGGCCGTCGGCATGAACTTCTTCAGCTACTGGTTCTCCGCGGACATGGTGCTGAAGATGTACAGCGCCCGCGAGGTGGACGCCAGTTCGGCGCCGCAGTTCTACGGCATGGTGCAGGAGCTGGCGCAGCGAGCCAACCTGCCGATGCCCAAGGTCTACCTGATCGACGAGGCCGCGCCCAATGCCTTCGCCACCGGCCGAAACCCCGAGCACGCGGCCGTGGCGGCGACCACCGGCATCCTGCGCGTGCTGTCCGAGCGCGAACTGCGTGGCGTGATGGCGCACGAGCTGGCGCATGTGGCGCACCGGGACATCCTCATCAGCACCGTCAGCGCAACCATGGCCGGCGCGATCTCCATGCTGGCCAACTTCGCTGCATTCTTCGGGTGGCGGGATGAGGACGGCCGGCGGACCAACCCGATCGCCGGTATTGCCGTCGCCCTCCTGGCGCCGCTGGCGGCCGGCCTGATCCAGATGGCGATCAGCCGCGCCCGTGAGTTCGAGGCCGACCGCGGCGGCGCTGAGATTTCCGGAGACCCTCAGGCACTGGCCTCCGCTCTGGACAAGATCCACCGCGTCGCCCAGGGCATCCCGCTGCCCGCCACCGAGGCCCACCCGGAAACGGCACAGATGATGATCATGAACCCGCTGTCCGGCGGCGGCCTGCGGGGGCTGTTCTCCACGCACCCGTCGACCGAGGAGCGCATTGCGCGCCTGCTGGCGATGGCCCGGCGCTGACTCAAGTTGGCGCCGGTTTGACCGATACCTGAGCAGATGAAGCGTCTTCTCCTTGCCCTGCCCTTGCTCGCAGCCCTGTCGGCCTGCGAGCAATTGGGCATTGACGACCCTGCCAAGCTGGCCGCCGCCAAGGAGGCGGAGGGCAAGGCCATCGGCAGCGCCTGCCGGCACGCGATGCGCGCGATCGAGGACTGCTACGTGCTGAATCCCAAGGCGCAGAAGGCCGCCGTCTACACCGGCTGGCGCGAGATGGACGAGTACATGCGCGAGAACAAGCTCGAAGGCATCACGCCCGTCGTCCCGCGCCCGGGCGCGGTCAAGCCGCCCGCCGACGAGGCCGAGGCCAAGCCGGCCGAAAAGCCCGCCGACAAGGCGCCCGAAAAGGCCAAGGGCCACTGAAGTCGCCGGGCCAGCGCGCCCAGCCGCATTTCGGGCCCACGATCCTGCGCGTCGTCGCGCGCTCCTCGGCGAGGCCAGGGCTGCTTGGCAA
Organism: Burkholderiales bacterium; assembly: GCA_016195825.1. Lineage (GTDB taxonomy): Bacteria > Pseudomonadota > Gammaproteobacteria > Burkholderiales > Burkholderiaceae_C > Pelomonas. Next base: position 8,862 of record JACPYV010000046.1, read on the forward strand.
CATGCGGGCCATCCCAACCTCGATGGAGCCCGCCATGAACACCACCCGCCGCCTCTTCGCCCTCGGCATCGTCGCTGCAGCCGTCGCCAGCGGTCCCGCCCAGGCCTGGAGCTGGAACAGCGGTGAGCGGGTCAACGGCAATGGCGACATCGCCACTGAGGCCCGCGACACCGGCGCCTTCGACGCCGTGTCGCTGACCGGCGGCTTCAATGTGGTCATCCGCCAGGGGCAGGGCAACAAGGTCGAGGTCAAGGCCGACCGCAACCTGCTGCCCTACATCGAGACCCGCGTCGTCGAAGGCGGCAAGGGCCGCACGCTGGAGATCGGCCCCAAGAAAGGCTTCAACATCTCCACGTCCAACAATCCCAGCCTCACCCTCGAGATGCCGGCACTGCGCGCGGTGGCGGTGGCCGGCTCGGGCATGGTCAAGGTCGAGGCCATGAAGACGGGCGGCGTGGACGCGGCCATCGCCGGGTCGGGCGACATCCGCTTCGCCAACCTGGACGCCGAGCGTCTGGGTATGAAGGTCAGCGGCAGCGGCGACATCGTCGCGGCCGGCCGGTGCGCCAGCGCCAGCGTGGCCATCGCCGGCAGCGGCGACGTGAAGGCCGCCGACCTGGTGGCGGAGGACGTCAAGGTCACCATTGCCGGCAGCGGCGACGCCCAGGTCAATGCGACCCGCAAGCTCAACGTGTCCATCGCCGGTTCGGGCGACGTGAGGTATGCCGGCTCGCCGGAGATTTCCAGCTCCATCGCTGGCAGTGGCAAGGTGCGGCGCATCGAGAAGTGACCGCCCCCTGCCTGCAGTCGCTGCAGGAACGGCGACGTTTCGCTCGCTTGCCGTAGGGGATCGCTGCCGCCGTCGAGAATGGCGGCATGAGTTTGATTGCCAGGCTGCGCGCGCTCGCGGCCGATCCTGATTTCCGCAGCGGCGCGCGCGACATGGCCTCGCCCTCCCTGGGCTTGGCTGCCTGGGGCCTGGTGACCGGCGTCACGATGGTGAAGAGCGGCCTGAGCCTGCCACTGGCCTGCGGCATGTCGCTTCTGGTGTTCGCCGGTAGCGCGCAGCTGACGGCGCTGCCGCTGATCGCCTCCGGCGCGCCGCTGTGGGTGCTGCTGGCCACGGCCTTCTGCGTCAACCTGCGCTTCGTCATCTTCAGCGCGCAGTGGCGCAACTACTGGGGCCACCTGCCGCTGCGGCGCCGGCTGCTGAGCGGCTATCTGTCGGCCGACCTGAACTTCGTCTACTTCGTGAAGCGCTACCCCGATCCGGTGCCAGCGCCGGGCCAGCAGCGCTACTTCTGGGGCGGGGTCGCCGTCAACTGGCCGACCTGGCAGGTCTGCTCCTTCACCGGCATCCTGCTGGCCGATCGCATCCCGACCCACTGGGGCATTGGATTTGCGGGCGTGCTGGCGCTGCTGGGCCTTTCCTACGCGCTGCTGACCGAGAAGCTGCTGTGGTGGGTGGCCGTGGCGGCGGGCGCGGTGTCCATCGCGACGTATTCCCTGCCGCTCAAGCTCAACATCCTCTGCGCCATCGTCGCGGCGGGCGCGGTGGGCTGGTGGCTGGATTCGCGCAGGGTGGCCCGATGAGCGAGACCCTGACCTGGATCGCGCTGGTGGGCCTTGCCGGCATCAGCGTGCTGACGCGCAGCTTCTTCATGATCAGCGAGAAGCCGCTGCCCATTCCCGACTGGCTGCGCGAGCTGCTGAAGGTCGCGCCGCTGGCCGCGCTGGTGGCCGTCGTGGCGCCCGAGGTCTTCATGACGCAAGGCCACGTCATCACGACCTGGCAGGACGCGCGCTGGCCGGCGGCGGTGGCCGCGACGGCCTACTACTTCTGGCGCAAGGGCATCCTGGGCACCATCCTCGTGGGCATGGCCGTCATGCTGCCGCTCAAGCTCGGCCTGGGCTGGTAACCGCGCCGGAACGTCCGCGGGCGAGAATGCCGGCAGTTTTTCTCAACTGCCCCGCCCCGACCATGAACGTCATCCGATTCTCCGACCTGATCGCCGCCGGCAAGGTGGCCGGCCAGCGCGTCTTCATCCGTGCCGACCTCAACGTGCCGCAGGACGACACCGGCAAGATCACCGAGGACACCCGCATCCGCGCCTCGCTGCCTGCCATCCAGATGGCGCTGGACGCCGGTGCGGCCGTCATGGTCACGTCCCACCTGGGCCGTCCGACCGAAGGCGAGTTCAAGCCCGAGGATTCGCTGGCACCCGTGGCCGAGCGCATGGCCGAGCTGCTGGGCCGCCCCGTGCCGCTGAAGGCCAACTGGGTCGACGGCGTCGACGTCAAGCCCGGCGAGCTGGTGCTGTTGGAGAACTGCCGCGTCAACAAGGGCGAGAAGAAGTGCGACGAGGGCTTGTCGAAGAAGCTCGCCGCGCTGTGCGACATCTTCGTGCACGACGCCTTCGGCACCGCCCACCGCGCCGAGGCCACCACCTACGGCATCGCCAGGTTCGCGCCCATCGCCTGCGCCGGCCCGTTGCTGGCCGCCGAGATCGACGCCATCACCGAGGCGCTGGCCAGCCCGAAGCGCCCGCTGGTCGCCATCGTGGCTGGCTCCAAGGTCTCGACCAAGCTGACCATCCTGCAGGCGCTTTCAGCAAAGGTGGACGGTCTCATCGTGGGCGGTGGCATTGCCAACACCTTCATGCTGGCTGCGGGCCTGAAGATCGGCAAGTCGCTGGCCGAGCCCGACCTCGTCGACCAGGCCAAGGCCGTCATCGAAGCGATGAAGGCTCGCGGCGCCGAGGTGCCCATTCCCGAGGACGTCGTCTGCGCGAAGAAGTTTGCCGCTGACGCCGAGGCCACGGTCAAGGCTGCCACCGACGTGGCCGACGACGACCTCATCCTCGACATCGGCCCCAAGACCGCCGCCAGGCTGGCCGAGAAGCTCAAGGCCGCGGGCACCATCGTCTGGAACGGCCCGGTGGGCGTGTTCGAGTTCGACGCCTTCGCCAAGGGCACCGAGGTCATCGCCCGCGCCATCGCCGACAGCGACGCCTTCAGCATTGCCGGCGGCGGCGACACGCTGGCAGCCATCGCCAAGTACGGCGTGGACGTCAGCTACATCTCCACCGGAGGCGGCGCCTTTCTGGAGGTGCTGGAAGGCAAGACGCTGCCGGCGTTCGAGATCCTGGGTCAGCGCGCCGCGGGCTGAACCTTGGGCGACGAGCCGGCGACAGGGCGGTCGGCGGCGGCCTGATTTCACGCACGCGGGTGTCCACCATGGGCACCCGTTGCCCCCGGCCGCCACAATGATCCGATGGTCCTACGCTGGCTGCTCGCCCTGCTCGTCGCCGCGACGCTGCTGGGCCTTTACGCCAACGAGCACTGGATGACGCGCCGGCTGGCGCTGGATGGCCAGGCGCCGCGCCAGAGCGTGCAAGTCGTTGACGACCGCGGCAGCGGCGGGCACAGCCAGGCCGAGATCACCGGCGGCAAGGCCGGCGGACCCGTCGCGATGCGGTGCGAGATCCGCACCGGCTTCCAGTGGCCCTTCTGCGAGCTGCAGATCGAGATGCTGGGCCACGACCTGGACCTGGGCGACTTCAGTTACATCCGGCTCTGGCTGCATGCCGAAGGCCCCACGCTGGACCAGAGCCCTGCCCAGGTGCGCGTCTTCCTTCGCAATTTCGACCCCGCCTATTCGGCCAAGGGCGCTGCCATCGACCTCAAGCCCCATGAGGTGGTGCTTGCGCCCGGCGCGCAGCCGGTGCCGGTGGATCTGCGGCTCTCGCAGTTCATGGTCAGCTCCTGGTGGGCGCAGAGCCACCCTTTGCCCGTGCCGTTGATGGGGCCGCAGCTGAATCGCATGCGCGTCTTCAGCCTCAGCACCGGCGGCCAGGCCGCGCCCGGCGTGCATGTGGTCCGGCTTGACCGGGCCGAGCTGGTCGGCAACTGGGTCGCGCCCGAGACCTTCCGCCTGGGCCTCGTGGGGCTGTGGATGTTCAGCTTGCTGGGCTATCTGGCCTGGGAGAGCTGGACGGTGCACGGGCGGCTGCGCCGGTCGATGAAGCGCTCGCGGGCGCTGGAGCAGATGGCGCTGCGCGACCCGCTGACCCGCGTGGCCAACCGCGACGGCTTGAATCGCGCGCTGGAGCTGCTGCTGCAGTTGCAGGGCGAGATGGGCTTTCCGCTGTCGGTGGTCTTCATCGATCTGGACCGCTTCAAGCAGATCAATGACGAGCATGGGCACGAGGTCGGCGACCAGGTGCTGACGCTGCTGGCGCGCACGCTGCGCGCCAACCTGCCGCGCGACGACCTGTTGGCGCGCTGGGGTGGCGAGGAGTTCGTCATCGTCATGCCGCAGACGCCGGCCGAGGAGGCTGTGGCCGTGGCCGAGCGGCTGCGCCTGGTGTTTGCTCGCACCGCATGGCCGGTCGGGCTGCAGGTGACGGCGAGCTGGGGCGTGGCCCAGGCGGTCTGCCCGGCCGACCTCGACATCGCGCTGCGCGAGGCGGACCAGGCCATGTACCGCGCCAAACGCGCGGGGCGGGACCGCGTGATATCGGCTTCGGCATAGATCGCCAAGAAACCGGCATCGTCGGGCGCTGAAACCCGGCGTAATCTCAGAGGTTCCTCTCTGGAGACCCGCTGCCATGGAAAAGAACAACGCACCCTTGTCGCCAGCCGAAGCCGCGCTGCGCGACGCCGCCCGCGAGTACCACCGCGCGCCGACGCGCGGCAAGATCTCGGTCACGCCGACCAAGGCGCTCAGCAACCAGCGCGACCTGTCGCTGGCCTACTCGCCGGGCGTGGCCTACCCCTGCCTGGACATCGAGCGCGACCCGACTCTGGCCGCGGAGTACACGTCGCGCGGCAACCTGGTGGGCGTCATCACCAACGGCACTGCGGTGCTGGGCCTGGGCGACATCGGCCCGCTGGCGGCCAAGCCGGTCATGGAAGGCAAGGGTTGCCTGTTCAAGAAGTTCGCCGGTATCGACGTCTTCGACATTGAGCTGGCCGAGCGTGATCCGGACAAGCTGATAGCCATCATTGCCGCGATGGAGCCGACGCTGGGCGGCATCAACCTCGAGGACATCAAGGCGCCCGAGTGCTTCTACATCGAGCGCGAGCTGTCCAAGCGCATGAACATCCCGGTCTTTCATGACGACCAGCACGGCACGGCAATCATCTCGTCGGCCGCGCTGCTGAACGGGCTGGAACTGGTGGGCAAGGACATCGGCAGCGTCAAGGTCGCGGTGTCCGGTGCGGGTGCCGCAGCCATCGCCTGCCTGGACGTGATGGTGGGCCTGGGCGTGAAGCGCCAGAACGTGTTCGTCTGCGACTCGCGCGGCGTCATCCAGAGCGAACGCGAAGATGCCAAGGCCGGCAAGCTGGACGAATCCAAGCAGCGGTACTGCCAGATCACGACCGCTCGCTCGCTGGCCGACGTGGTCAACGGCGCGGACGTTTTCCTCGGCTGCTCGGCGGCCGGCGTGCTGACGGCGGACATGGTCAGGACCATGGGCACGCAGCCAATCATCCTGGCGCTGGCCAACCCCGAGCCGGAGATCCGCCCCGAACTGGCCAAGGAAGTGCGGCCGGACTGCATCGTCGCGACCGGGCGTTCGGACTACCCCAACCAAGTCAACAACGTCCTGTGCTTCCCCTACATATTCCGCGGCGCGCTGGACTGCGGTGCAACCAAGATCACCGAGGGCATGAAGCTGGCCTGCGTGCGCGAGATCGCGGCGCTGGCCAAGGCCGAGACCAGCGATGAAGTAGCCGCGGCGTATGCCGGCCAGGAACTGGCCTTCGGCCCCGACTACCTGATTCCCAAGCCCTTTGATGCCCGCCTGATCCTGCGCATCGCGCCCGCCGTCGCGGCGGCTGCGGCAGCGGATGGCGTGGCCACGCGGCCCGTCGCCGATCTGGACGCCTACCGCCAGTCACTGGAGCGCTTCGTCTACCAGACCGGCATGTTCATGCGGCCGGTGTTCTCGGCTGCCAAGGCCGACCCCGCGCGCGTCATCTACGCCGAGGGCGAGGACGAGCGCGTGCTGCGCGCCGTGCAGGTGGCGCTGGACGAAGGCCTGTGCAAGCCCACGCTAATCGGCCGCCCCGAGGTGCTGGCCGCGCGCATCCAGCGCGCCGGCCTGCGCCTCAAGCTCGGCGAGGACGTGGCCGTCATCGACCCCGAGGACGACCCGCGCTTCCGGCTGTACTGGGAGGCCTATCACCAGCGCATGAAGCGCAACGGCGTGACGCCCGAGATGGCCAAGTCGGCCGTGCGGCGCTCCAACACGGCCATCGGTGCACTGGCCATCGAGCTGGGCGACGCGGACGCGATGATCTGCGGCATGGTGGGCCGCTTCGATCGCCACCTGGAGCAAGTGCGTGACCTGGTGGGCCTGCGCGACGGTGTGCGCCAGTTTGCGGCGATGAACGCGCTGATGCTGGACAAGATGACGCTGTTCATCACCGACACCTTCGTCAACGACGATCCGACCGCCGAGGAGCTGGCCGACATCGCCGCGATGGCCGCCGACGAGCTGCGCCGCTTCGGCCTGCCGCCCAAGCTGGCCTTCGTCAGTCATTCGATGTTCGGCTCCAGCACGCGCCCGTCGGCCGTGAAGATGCGCCGCGCTCACGAGTTGTTTGCGGCCCGGCATCCGGAGGTTGAATGCGACGGCGAGATGCATGGCGACGCGGCGCTGTCCGAGAGCGTGCGCCAGGCCTTCCTTCCCGACAGCAAGCTGACCGGCGCGGCCAACCTGCTGGTGCTGCCCACGCTGGACTCGGCCAACATCCTGTTCAACGTGCTGAAGATCAGCGCCAGCCAGGGCGTGACCATTGGCCCCATCCTGCTCGGCGCCGCGGCGCCGGTGCACATCCTGACGCCGTCGGCGACCGTGCGCCGCATCGTCAACATGACGGCTCTGGCGGTTGCTGACGTGCACGAGGCGCGCCAGACGGCGGGCTGAACTGCGCCAGCGCCACGCCGGCGAGGATGACGCCGGCGCCCATCAGCTTGTGGGCACTGAACTGCTCGCCGCCCCAGGCCCAGGCCGCCAGGCCGGCGACCAGCGGCATCAGGTAGATCAGCGGCGCGGTGCGGGCGACGCCGCGCCGCTCGTTGGCCCAGCCCCAGGCCAGCCAGCCGATGAAGCCGCCGCCGGCCGTCTGCCAGGCCGTGCCACTCCAGACCCAGGCCGGCTGCGCGCGCCAGTCGAGTGAGGCCAGTGCCGGCGCACACCAGAGCAGCATGGGCAGCGTGCAGATCAGGCTGCCGTAGGCCAGCACCGTCACGCCGCCATGATGCTGGATCAGCGGCTTGCTGGCGACCGTGTAGTAGCTGAACAGCGCAGCGGCGGCCAGCAGCGTCAGGTCGCCCAGGCCGGCATGCCAGTCGGCGGCAAGCAGCTTGTCCGACGTGAACAGCAACGCACCCGTGGCGGCCGTCACCACGCCGGCGACCTGGCCGCGCGACAGCCGCTCGACGCCGCTCAGGCGCAGGATCAGCAGCGTGAATACCGGCCCGCAGGCCAGCAGCACGCTGGCGCTGAAAGCCGTGGAGCCCTGCATGCCCAGCGCCGACAGCAGCAGGTGCAGGCCCTGGCCGACCAGCGTGAGGCGCACCAGCGGCCAGGCTTCGCCGCGGTCCAGCCTCGGCCAGGCCAGGCCGAAGCGCCAGCACAGCAGCGCCGCGGCACAGAACGGCATCAGCAGATAGCGCAGGCCCAGGAAGCCCAGCGCCCCGACCTCGCCGAACAACGCCTTCTGCAGCGGGAAGTTCAGCCCCCAGACCAGCACCACGGCGAGTGCGGACAGCAGCGGAGCGGCGTGGCGGTCGTTCATGCGATAGCATCTTCTCATATGAGAGAAGAATTCTCTGAATTGAACGATGACGACCCGTTCGAGCGCCAACTGGCCGGGCGCCTGGCCGCGCTGCGCACGGCGGCCGGCTGGTCGCTGGACGAGCTGGCCGCCAGGAGCGGCGTCAGCCGTGCGACGCTGAGCCGCCTGGAGCGCGCCGAGACCAGCCCCACCGCCACGCTGTTGTCGCGCCTGGCGCGTGCCCATGGCCTGCCGCTGAGCCGCCTGCTGGCCGATGCCGAGGCACTGCCGGTGCGGCTGCTGCGCGCCGCTGACCAGCCCCGCTGGCACGACCAGCAGAGCGGCTTCGAGCGCCGCATGTGCTGCCCGCCGCTGGCTGGCTTTGCGACCGAGGTCATCGAAGCGCGGCTGGCCCCCGGCGCCGAACTGGTCTACGAGGAACCCACCGTCGCCCGGCTGGAGCATCACCTGTGCCTGCTCGAAGGCCAGGTCAGCCTGACGCTGCAGGGCCACGCGTACCAGCTCACCGCAGGCGACTCCATCAGTTTCCGCTGTCTGGGCCGCAGCGCCTTCGCCAACCCCGGAGCCGAACCCGCGCGCTATCTGCTCGCGATGACGGTGCCCAGCCTGTAACTGGTATCAGACCGCCATGAGCTTCGACCTGCACCTGCGCCTCGCGCCGCTGGACCCGGCCCACCCCGATGCACAAGCGCTGATCGCCCAGTCTGAGGCGCTGATGAGTGCGCTCTATCCGAGCGAGAGCAACCACTTCGAGCCCGCCGAGGGCCTGCGACCGCCTAACGGTGCGTTCTGGGGGCTGTGGCTGGATGAGCAACTGGTCGGTTGCGGCGGCGTCAAGCACCACGCGCCCGCGGGCGAGCCGGCCTACGGGGAGATCAAGCGCCTGTTCGTGCTGGAAAGCGCGCGCGGCCGCGGTGTCGCGAAGCAGTTGATGGCGCGGCTGGAGGTCGAGCTGAGCGGGCGCGGCGTCACCCTGGCGCGGCTGGAGACCGGCATCCACCAGCCCGAGGCGCTGGCCCTGTACCAGCGTCTGGGCTACCGCGAGCGCGGCCCCTTCGGTGATTACGCTCACGACCCGCTGAGCGCCTTCTTCGAGAAGCAACTTCCGGCTGCCGCGGCGTGAAACACGAAGAAACTCCGGCGGGGCTTGGCGGACCATAATTCCGCGCCTTCCAAGAATCGAGACAGCCATGACCCGCGCCACCAAGATCGTCGCCACCCTGGGCCCCGCTTCCAACACGCCGGAGGTGCTGGAGCAGATGATCCGCGCCGGGGTCGACGTGGTGCGGCTGAACTTCTCGCACGGCAAGGCACAGGACCACATTGATCGCGCAACCATGGTCCGTGCGGCGGCCGAGCGCGTCGGCAAGTCGGTGGCCATCATGGCCGACCTGCAAGGCCCCAAGATCCGCGTCGGCAAGTTCGAGGGCGGCAAGATCGAGCTGATCCCCGGCAACAAGTTCATCCTGGACGCCGACCGCACCGAGCTGGGCAATCAGGACATCGCTAGCCTGGACTACAAGGAACTGCCGCGCGACGTGAAGCCCGGCGACACGCTGCTGCTCAACGACGGCCTGCTGGTGCTGACGGTCGAGGCCGTGCGCGGCGCGCAGGTGCACACCATCGTCAAGCTGGGCGGCGAGCTGTCCAACAACAAGGGCATCAACAAGCAGGGCGGCGGCCTCACGGCGCCGGCGCTGACCGGCAAGGACATGGAGGACATCAAGACCGCGATGTCCTTCCAGTGTGAGTACCTGGCCGTCAGCTTCCCCAAGAACGCGACGGACATGGAGATGGCGCGCCAACTGGCCAACGTGGCCGGTGAGCCTTACCGCCACAAGCCGGCCATGATCGCCAAGATCGAGCGCTACGAGGCCATCCCCCACCTCGAAGCCATCCTGAAGGCCAGCGACGGCATCATGGTGGCGCGCGGCGACCTGGCCGTGGAAGTGGGCAACGCGGCCGTGCCTGCGCTGCAAAAGCGCATGATCAAGATGGCCCGCGAGCTGGACAAGGTTTCCATCACGGCCACGCAGATGATGGAGTCCATGATCGTCAACCCGGTGCCCACGCGTGCCGAGGTCAGCGACGTGGCCAACGCCGTGCTGGACGGCACCGACGCCGTCATGCTGTCAGCCGAGACGGCCGCAGGTAAGTACCCGATCGAGACCGTCGAGCAGATGGCCAACATCGCGCTGGAAGCCGAGCGCGCCGAGTTCGTCACGCTGGACACCGACTTCGCTGGCCGCCAGTTCGGCCGCATCGACCAGTCCATCGCGATGGGCGCGCTGTTCACCGCCTACCACCTGGGCTGCAAGGCCATCCTGGCGCTGACCGAGTCCGGCTCGACGGCGCTGTGGATGAGCCGCCACCGCATCCAGGTGCCCATCTTCGCGCTGACGACCCAGCCGATCAGCCAGCGGAAGATGGCGCTGTATCGCAACGTGCGGCCCATCCTGATGCCCAAGTTCGAAGACCGCGACATGGCCCTGGCCGCGGCCGAGAAGATCCTCGTCGAGCGCGGCGTGCTGATGCCCGGCGACACCTATGCCATCACCTGCGGCGAGCCCATGGGCTACCCCGGCGGCACCAACATGCTGAAGGTCTGCAGGGTCGGCTGAGCGGCTGAGCGGCCGAGCAGGGCAAGGGAGCCCATGGACACCAAGGTCCTGTTCCCGACGGTCGTCGGTGTCAGCCAGGCCGATGCGGCGACCCTGGCCGCCATCCAGGCCGAGGTGCTGGCCCAGGAAGCCCGGATCAAGTCCCTGCTGGCGCCCACTTGGGGCGACCAGGTCTACTCGTCCTTCGAGGCCGAGAAGCACCTCTTCGTCGCCGCCGGCCTGCATCGGCTGCGCGCGTTCGTCGAGGCCGGCATCCTAGATTTCGTCGCCCGCACGCGCGAGATGGCCGACCTGGCCTTCGTCGACGACTACTCACAGAGCTGGATCAACGTGACGACGCGCCACGGTTACCAGGAGCGCCACAACCACGAGCGTGAGGCGGTGGGCCTGCCCATCAGCGGCGCCTTCTACTTGCGCACCAACGGCCGGGACGGCGACCTGTCCGTCATGCCGGTGGACATGCACACCAAGCTCTTCGAGCCCGAGGTCATCGCGCCGGCGCCGGGGCGGCTGGTGCTGTTCCGCTCCGAGGTCTTTCACCGCGTCGGCGCCAACACGACCGACTCGGACCGCATCTCCTTCAGCTTCAACTACCTGCTGCGCCCGCGCCAGGAAAGGCAGCGGTCAGTCTGAGGCAAGCGGCCTGTCATACGGGTTAACCAGAATGAGGCCATGTCTGCCTCCCTCCGTGAACCCGGCGCCAGCCTCGACGTGGTGTTGCCCGCGTTCAACGAGGCCGCCACGTTGCCCGTGCTGCTGGCCCAACTGCGGCCGGTGCTGGCGGCGCTGACGCCGCGCTGGCGGGTCATCCTCATCGACGACGGCAGCAGCGACGCCACCTCCGCCGTCGCCGCGGCGGCACTGGCCGATGGCCTGCCGCTGCGCTACGTGAAGCTGTCGCGCAACTTTGGCAAGGAGGCCGCGCTGACCGCCGGTCTGGCGCTGGCGGATGCCGACCGCGTGCTGCTGATGGATGCCGACGGCCAGCACGCGCCCCAGCTCGTCGAAGCCATGGACGCCGCCTGGCAGCGCGGGGCCGACATGGTGTGCGCCGTGCGTGCCAACCGCGACGAGGAGGGGCCGCTGAAGCGCTTCGGCACGCAGCTCTTCTACCGCGTCGTCAACGCCTTCTCGCACCTGCACATCCCGCCAGACGCGGGCGACTTCCGGCTGCTGGACCGGCGCGTCGTCGCCGCGCTGAACGCGTTGCCCGAGCGCAACCGCTTCATGAAGGGCTTGTACGCCTGGGTGGGTTTCCGCACCGAGTTCCTGCCGTACACGCCGCGGCCGCGGGCGGCCGGCCGCAGCAGCTTCTCGCTGCGCCGGCTGCTGCGCCTGGCCTTCACCGGCGTCACGGCCTTCAGCAACCTGCCGCTGCGCATCTGGGGCGCGCTGGGCGCGGGCATCGCATTCGGTGCGCTGGCCTACGGCGTCTGGATCGTCGTCGAGCACCTGCTCTACGGCCACCCCATCCCTGGCTGGCCCACCGTCGTAGCCAGCCTGATGTTCTTCAGCGGTGTGCAGCTGCTGTCCATCGGCATCGTGGGCGAATACGTGGGCCGCATCTTCGACGAGGTCAAGCAGCGGCCGGTCTACGTCATCGCGCAGGACACGGGCAGCCCGCCGTGACGCCGTTGCGGCGCCTGTCCGTGTGTGCCGACGACTACGGCCAGGGCGCTGCTGTGGACCGCGGCATCCTCGCGCTGGCGCAGCAGGGGCGCATCACGGCGCTGAGCGCCCTCGTCACGCCGCCGCGCTGGCCGGGTGCCGGGTCGGCGCTGCACGACGCACGCATCGAAGGCGTCGCGACGGGCCTGCACTTCAACCTGACTGAGGGCCAGCCGCTCAGCGCCGAGCTGCGGCGCGACTGGCCGCGATTCCCGCCGCTGCGAGCGCTGATCGCGCAGGCCCTTGGCGGTCGGCTGTCGGCCGGTTTGGGGGGAGCGCTGGCCGCAGAGTTCCAGGCGCAGCTGCAGCGCTTCGTCGACGTCTCCGGCCGCGCGCCGGACTTCATTGACGGACACCAGCATGTCCACGCCCTGCCGGGCGTGCGCCCGCTGGTGCTGGCTGCGGCGCGGAGCCTGGGCCTGCCGCTGCGCAACACCGGCCGCGTGCTCGGGCCGGGCTTTGCGTTCAAGCGCCGCGTCATCGAGGCCCTGGGCGGCCGGGCACTGGAGGCCCAGATGCGCGCGCGCGGCGTGGCCATGGCGCCGGCGCTGATCGGCGTCTACGACTTCAGCCCGCGCGCCGACTACCGCGCGCTGATGCGGGCGTGGCTGCACGGTGCACCCGACGGCGCGCTGCTGTTCTGCCACCCGGCGCTTGGCGAGCCCGATGCCGGTGACCCCATCGCCGCCGCGCGACAGCGCGAGATGGCGTACCTGGCCAGCCCGGCGTTCGCGGCCGACCTGGCCGAGGCCGGCGTCAGTCTGGGCTGAAGGCCCAGGCGCGGTTGGCTGCGAACGTGGCCCCCATGACGACGAGGGTCGCTGCCGCCTGCGCCAGCAGGTAGTGCAGGCCGGCGCGCACGCCGGCCTCGACCAGCAGCATGCCCAGCAGTGCGCCTGCACCGGCCGTCACGTGGAAGCGGCACCAGGCCGGCCACCAGGGCGCGCGGTGCGCGAAGGTGTAGTGCCGGTTGGCCCAGAACGCGATCTGCGCGCCGAGCAGGGCGCCCGCACCCGAAGCCAGCCAGGCCGGCCAGCGCCCCCACTCGACGGCGGCGGCCAGCAGCGCGTAGTGCGCCGCCGTTGCCGCAGCGCCGACGAGGGCGTAGCGTGCCAGGCGTCTCAAGGGCAGGCCGCCGGTCGTGGCAGCTCGAACAGCGTCCCGCGCCGGCCGGCCAGTATGGGCCGGGCATCGGGCAGCGCGTCTGCCGGCGTCGCGACCAGCCAGATCCGGCCCGGCGCGCAGCGCTCGCGCGCCAGCCGGGCGGGCGTCCACAGCACACCCTCGCCGTGGTCCGGGGCGAAGCGGGCCGCGTCGATCAGCTCGCGCTGCCAGGTGTCGGCCCCCTGCGTGCGCAACACGTCCCAGTCGGCCAGCACGGCCGGCGGCGCCCCCAGGCGGGCCTGCAGACGCAGGTCGAAGAAGGGCTCGCCGCGCAGCAGCACGCGGTCGCCCGGCGCCAGCCGCTCGCGCAGCGCGGCGCCCACGTCGGCATGGTCCGGCTTGCCCCAGCGAGCGATGGCCGGCACGCAGGCCACGCAGATCAGCGCGCCGGCCGCCCAGGCCAGGCGCGCGCCGCGCCGGCCGCGCCAGGCTTCGAGCAGCAGCAGTGCCGTGGGCAGCAGTGTCGGCAGCACATAGCCGACCAGCTTGGAGCGTGGCAGCGAGAAGAAGGCGACGATGACCAGCAGCCACCACAGGTCCGGGCCGGCGCGGCGCAGCGCGGCCGGTAGCCGCAGGCTGGCCGGCAGCGTGCCCAGCGGCAGCACCACGATGAAGAACCACCAGGGCTGGGCGTTGTTGAAGCGCGCCTGCGTGTAGCGGCGGAAATGCTGCTCCATGACGAAGTAGTCGAAGAAGCCGTCGTGGTGCAGCTGCATGGCGACGAACCAGGGCATGGCGACGACCGCGAACACCGCCAGCGCCAGCGGATGCAGCGCGAAGCGCAGCGCGGCCCAGCGCCTTTGCACGACCAGCACCGGCAGCACGACCAGGGCCGGCAGCACGACCCCGATCAGCCCCTTGGACAGCAGGGCCAGCGCCATGGCCGCCCACGCGCCGCACAGCCAGCCGAGGTGGTGCCGCTCGACCGCAAGCGCGCGCCGTGCGGCGACCACGGCCAGCGAGATCCAGCCCGCCACCAGCATGTCGTGGTTGGCGTACTGGCCGCCCAGATAAAACAGCGGCAGCACGGCCAGCAGGGCCAGCGCCCGCGTGGCCTCGGCCTGGCCCCAGCGTGCACGGGCCTCGAGCCACAGTGCCAAGCCCAGCAGCCAGGCGCCCAGCAGCGGCGCCGCACGCAGTGCCAGCGGCGTGGGGCCCAGCAGGTGCATGGCCGCGATGTCCACCCAGTACATCAGCGGCGGCTTGTGGAAATAGGGCAGGCCGAACAGCGTCGGCGTCAGCCATTGGCCGTCGCTCAGCATCTCGTAGGCGACGCCGCCGTAGCGGCCCTCGTCGGGCAAGGCGACGGGCCGCCAGCCGGCCAGGGCGATCAGCCACAGCGCGAGCAGCAGCAGGGGCAGCCAGGGGGCCTGGCGGATTCGGTGGAACAGCATGGCGCCAGACTACGGCGCCGATGTGACGCCGCTTGTCGGTGGGCTGTCGAGAGCTTGCGGGGAGGCGTCGGCCGGGCTCAGCTCAGCAGCAGCGCCAGCGCGGTGAGCGCCATCACCCCCGTGGCGGCCCAGCCCATCAGCCTCAGCCGCGGGCCGATGACGTGGCTGCCCATGATGGCCGGGCGCGAGGCCAGCACCATCATCGCCACCATGATGGGCACGGCCGTGATGCCGTTGAACACGGCCGACCAGATCAACTCCCTGACCGGGTCAACGGGCGTGAAGCACAGCGCCACGCCTCCCAGCGTGGCCGTGGCCACCACGCCGTAGAAGCCGCGGCCCTCGCCGCGTTCCAGCTTCAGGCTCAGCGAGCCGCGCCAGCCCGCCACCTCGGCCACCGCGTAGGCGGCCGAGCCGGCAAGCACCGGCACCGCCAGCAGGCCGGTGCCGATGATGCCCAGCGCGAACAGCAGCGCCGCATGCTCGCCGGCCAGCGGGCGCAGCGCTTCCACGGCCTGGGCCGAGGTCTGGATGTCCGTCACGCCGGCCGCGTGCAGCGTGGCCGCGGTGGTCAGCATGATGAAGAACGCGATCAGGTTGGAGAAGCCCATGCCGATGTTGGTGTCCACCTTGATGCGCCGCAGGTGCCGTTTGACCTCCTGCACCGTGTGCGGTTCGCCGGCGCCGTTGCTGCGGTCCTCCATCTCCTGCCCGGCTTGCCAGAAGAACAGGTAAGGGCTGATCGTCGTGCCCAGCAGGGCCACCAGCATCAGCAGCGTGTCGCGGTTCCACTGGATGTCCGGGCGCAGCGTGCGCACCAGCACCTCGCCCCAGTCCAGCCCGAGCACCATCACCACGCCCACGTAGGCCAGCAGCGCCAGCGTCAGCCACTTCAGCCAGCGCACATAGCCCTGATAGGGCAGGAAAACCTGCATCAGGGCGCTGGCCAGCCCGAACGCCAGTGCGTACAGATGGGCCGAGCCGCCCACGAGAAGGCGCAGCGCTGCGGCCATGGCCGCGATGTCGGCGGCGATGTTGAGTGTGTTGGCCACCAGCAGCAGGCCCACCAGGACCAGCAGCACCGGGCGCGGGAAGGCGCGCTTGAAGTTGGCGGCCAGTCCCTGGCCCGTGACATAGCCGATGCGCGCGCTGACGATCTGGATGGCCGCCATCAGCGGCAGCGTCAGCACCAGGCTCCACAGCATCGAGTAGCCGAACTGCGCGCCGGCCTGTGAGTAGGTCGCGATGCCGCTGGGGTCATCGTCGGCGGCTCCGGTGATGAGGCCGGGGCCGAGCTGGCGCAGGGACTGACGAAGGCGGCGGATCATGCGTCAGCCTAACCGCCCGTTGTGTCGGCCCGTGTCGGCAGGCTTGCTCGTACCGGACTCAGCGGCTCAGCGGCTGCCCCGCGGCGGGATGCGCCGCGTCTCGCCGATGGCCAGCGTGAAGAAGTGCTCCTCGGCCAGCCCCAGCTCGGCGCGCTGCCGCTGCAGTTGGCGCGGCGGCTCGTCCAGCGCCTCGTCGGTCAGCTCGAAGGTGCCCCAGTGCACGCCCAGCGACGCCTTGGCGCCCAAGTCGGCATGGATCTTCAGCGCCTCCTCGACGTTGATGTGCTGGCTTTGCATGAACCAGCGCGGCTCGTAGGCGCCGATGGGGATCAGCGCGATGTCGAAGCCGCCGCCTTGGTGGCTCTGCTGGCGATGGGAGAAGCGCTCGCGGATGTCGGCGAAGTCGCGCGAATAACCTGTGTCTCCGGCGAAGAACAGCTGGCAGTCCGGCGCGAACACGGCAAAGCCGCCCCACAGCGTCTTCATGCGGTCGTTCAGGCCCCGCGCCGACCAGTGCTGGGCTGGCACCAGCGCAATGTCCACGCCGTCGAGTTGATGGGCTTGCCACCAGTCCAGCTCGACGACGCGGGCAATGCCGCGGGCCTTGAACCAGGCCTGCAGCCCCAGCGGCACGACGAACAGCGGGCTGCCGCCGGGCTGGTGCGCCAGCGTGCGGACCGACGCCAGGTCCAGGTGGTCGTAGTGGTTGTGCGACACCAGCACGGCGTCGACATGCGGCAGCTCGTGCAGCGCGACGCCGGGTGGCTGCTCGCGCTTCGGCCCTGCGAAGGGTAGCGGCGACGCCCGCTCCGAGAAGATGGGGTCGGTCAGCAGGTTCAACCCGCCCAGCTGGGCCAGCACCGTGGCGTGGCCTATCCAGGTGGCGGCCGGCTGCTGTGCGGCGCCGCGGTTGGTGCGGATGAAGTCCAGGTCGGCGGGCTGGGTCGGGATGGCCGTTTGCGGCCGGGCCGGCAGGCCCTGCCGTGTGGCGGTCCAGCGCCAGCGCAGCACCTCGGCCAGCGACTTGGGCTCGAAATCGCCGTGGTTGTTCTGGAAGCCGCCTTTGCGGTGATGGGCGGGTCGCTTCATCGGGCAGGGCGCGCAGCGCCGAGTGGGTCCGCGCGCAGTCTAGGCCCGGTGTGCACGGCGGCAGCAGGCCGCGTCGCGTGAATCGGCCCCCGAGCGCCAGCCCGGTGTTTGCCGGGTAGACGGTGGGCGCCAAGGCCCTAAGCTGCAAGCCCAGTCCGTCGCCGTGCCCACGCCGTGCCCACCTTGCCCGACCCGACCTGCTGGACCCTGGATCCGCTCACCCGCAGGCTGGCTTGCAACGGCGAACCCGTGAGCCTGGGCGAGCGCGCATTCGACCTGCTGGTGGCCCTGGCCGCCGCACCGGGCCGCGTGGTGGAGACCGATGCACTGCTGCAGCAGGTCTGGCCGGGCCGGGTGATCGAGGAAAACAACCTGCACGTTCACATGGCCGCCCTGCGCAAGCTGCTGGGCCCTGACGCCATCCGCACCGTGCGCGGGCGCGGCTACCAGCTCACGCGGCCGGTGGCGGCCGTCCCCTCGGGCAGCGCCACGGGGCCGGCGCCGGCGGGTGCCATCGGCCGGCTGCCACCGCTCATCGGGCGCGACCGGGAGCTGGCGCAGCTGCTGGACCTGCTGGCCGGGCATCGCTGTGTCAGCGTGGTGGGGCCGGCCGGGATGGGAAAAACGCGCCTGGCACTGGCGGCCGCGGTGGCGCTGGATGAGGCCGCTGACGTCGTGCTGGTGGAGCTGGCCGACGCGGACGCCGGCTCGTCCGTCGCCGAGGCGGCGTCGCGGGCGCTGGGCATCAGCCTGCCGGGTTTGCAGGCGCCGCTCGCCGAGCTGCTGGACGTGCTGCGCACGCGGCGGCTTCTGTTGGTGCTGGACAACTGCGAGCACCGCATGCCGGAGGTGTCGGCCCTGATCAGCCGGCTGCTGCAGGGCACGGAGGGCGTGCGCGTGCTCGCCACCAGCCAACTGGCGCTGCGGGCGAGCGGCGAGCAGGTGATGCGACTGGGCCCGCTGGCCCTGCCGGCGCCTGGCGCATCGCCGGTGCAGGTGCGCCGGGCCGGCGCGGTGGCGCTGCTGGGGGCGCGGCTGGCGGTGCAGTCGCCCGGCGTTGCGCTGGAGGACCTGGACGCTGCCCGGCTGGAAGACGTGGTGGACATCTGTCGGGGCCTGGACGGCTTGCCGCTGGCCATCGAACTGGCCGCCGCGCGCGTGCCCTTGCTCGGCCTGGCCGGCGTGCGGCAACGCCTAGGCCAGCAGATGCAATTGCTCGGCGGCGGCTCTCGGGGCGCCGGCGCGCGGCACCAGACGCTGCGCACCGCGCTGGCCTGGAGCCATGCGCTCCTCAGCGAAGACGAACGGCGCGCGCTGCGCCGCCTCGGCGTGCTGGCGGGCAGCTTCTCGCTGACACTGGCCCGGCAGGTCCTGGCCGACCGCCCGGATGACGACTGGCCGGTGCTGGACCTGCTTCAGGGCCTGCTGGACAAATCGCTGCTCGTCCCGCTGCCGGTCGACCACGACGCGCCACCCCGCCTGCGGCTGCTGGAAAGCACTCGTGCGTTCGCGCAGGAGCAGCTGAAGGACAGCGGCGACGGGCCGGCCGCGTTCGACCGCCTCACTGAGGCCATGCTGGGGCTGTTCGAACGCGGGGACGGGCCGCTGGCCTACGACGCCTCGGCTGCCGAGACCCTGGCCCGCGGCCGAGAGCTGGACAACCTGCGCGCCACGCTGGACGGGCTGGCGGTGCAGCCGGCACTGGCGCTGCGCCACATCGAGCTGGTGGTGGCCTCGGCCTGGATCTGGTCGCGCCTGGGCCTGCGTGCGGAGGGTGTGCGGCGCTGTCGCCAGGCCCTCGACCGCGTGGATACGAGCACGCCGCCTCGGTTGGAGGCGCGGCTGCAGCTGGCCTGGGCGTCGGCCGTTCATCGCCGCGGCGCGCCCGGTGACGCTGCTGCCGCCGCCCGGGCCCGTGACCTCTACGAGGGCCTGGGCGACCGGCTCGGACGTTTTCGCGCGCTGTCCGTGCTGGCCGCGATCCACGCGCTCGACGGCCGCGAGGCCGAGGGCATGGCCGCGCTGGAGGAATTGGCCGACACCTTCGACCCCGGCTGGGGCGCCGTCCAGTGGGCCGCCTACCACTACCAGATGGGCTACAGCCTGGCGCAGCTGGACCATGACGCGCAGGTGCTGGCGCTGCGCGACCGGGGCCAGGCCCACCTGCGGCATTTTGGTGACGACGCCGCACATGCCACCGCGCTAGTGGGCCTGGCGCAGCTGGCCTGGGTGACGGGCGACCTGGCCGAGGCACTGGCCACCGCCGAACGCGCCGTGGCCACAGCCCGCCGCGCGCGCAGCGATGGCCGGTTGGGCATCGCGCTCGGTGACCTGGCGACCTACCTGGTGGATGCCGGCCGCGTCAATGAAGCCTTGCCACTGGCCCGCGAGGCGGTGGGCCTGCGCGCGCTGGACGGCAGCCTCGGGCTGTTGCTGGACCAGCTCGCCATGCTGGCCGCGGCGCGAGGGCGCCACGAAGAGGCCGCGCTGGCGCTCGGCCGCGCGATCGGGCTGCTGCCAAGCGACGTCGCACGCGTGCCCGAGCGCGGGCGCGAACGCGTTCTTGGAAACGAAGACGCCGCCGTCGGTACCGAGCAGGGTCCAGGTTTCGGCCCCCACGATGACCGAGGCCCCGTCATGGTAGTCGGGGTGGACGTTCGGCAGCTTTCCGCACGGGCCGGGCCCGCTCCCGTTCGTCCAGTC
>JACPYV010000051.1 GCA_016195825.1 Burkholderiales bacterium
GGCGGCGAGTTCGCGTCGCCGCCGCCCGGCACAGAAAAGCCCGGCGGGGGCGTCGCCATCGCGCAGATCGGCGACGACGAGTTTCTCGTCATCGGCCAGACCACGCGCGTGCGCATGGAGGCCGCCGCGGGCCACAGCGGCATGCTGCTGCGCGCCGAACAGGGCCGCTTCGACGACCAGGGCCGCTGGATCATGGAGAGGGTCTGGAACGGCGACCAGGTCGACTATGGCCTGAACCTGCCGGCCGAGCCCGTCATGCTGAAGGTGACCATGGGCCGCCCTCGCTGAAGCCATGACCTTGCGCCGCCAACTGCTGCGGGTCGCCGCGCTGCTCGTTTGCAGCCTGACCCTCACCCCGCCCCTGTGCGCCGCCGAGCTGACGCTGCGCTATGCAGCGCCTGCCCCGGACACGGCCAGGGGCTGGGAGCAGCAGGCCCTGCCCATCGGCAACGGCCGGCTGGGCGCGATGCTGTTCGGCCAGGTCGCGCGCGACCGGCTGCAGTTCAACGACATCACGCTGTGGACCGGCGACGACAAGGCCATGGGCGCTTACCAGCCCTTCGGCGACGTGGTGCTGGAACTCGACGATGCCCACCAGCCCGTCAACGATTACCGACGAGAGCTGGACCTGCAACGCGCTCAACACCGGCTCAGCTACACCCAGGCCGGCGTGCGCTTCCAGCGCGAGGCGCTGGCCAGCCACCCCGCCCAGGTCATCGGCTGGCGCCTGAGCGCCGACCAGCCGGGCCGCTACAACGGCCGTATCGCCTTGACCGACCGCCACGGCGCGGCGCTCAGCGCGGCCCACGGCACGCTGACCGCCGTCGGCAGGCTGCCCAATGGCTTGGCCTATGCCAGCCAGCTGCGCGTGCTGCACGACGGCGGCAGCGTCACGGTCGACGGCAACACGCTGGTGTTTCGCGCCTGCACCTCGCTCACGCTGATCCTCGGTGCGGGCACCAGCTACGCAGATGGCAGGGTTGACGGCCCGGCGCCGCTGCCCCGCGTGCAGTCCCAGGTCGCCGCGGCGCCGCCGTGGCCGCAGCTGAGGGCCAACCATGAACGCGATGTCCACGCGCTGCTGGGCCGCGTGCGGCTGGACCTCGGCAGCAGCCCGCCCGAGCGCCGCGCATTGACGACCGACGCCCGCCTGGCAGCCTACACCGAGGACGGTGGCGACCCAGAGCTGGAGGCGCTGTACTTCCAGTTCGGCCGCTACCTGCTGGTGAGCAGCTCGCGTGACGCGCTGCCCGCCAACCTGCAAGGCCTGTGGAACGACAGCCTCACGCCGCCCTGGAATGCGGACTACCACTCCAACATCAACCTGCAGATGAACTACTGGCCGGCTGAGCCGGCCAACCTGGCGGAGACCGCACGGCCGCTGCACCGCTTCGTGCAAAGCTTGGTGCCGATGTGGCGCCGCCCGGTCGCCGAGCGTGCGGCGCTGGCACTGAAGGACGCGAAGGCACTGCCACCGGAGACGCCGCCCTGGGACAACTCAGTGCAGCCACCCGTCGAGACCTTCCTGACCGCTTCGAGCCAGCCGGTGCGCGGCTGGACGCTGCGTACCGAGACCAACCCCTTCGGCGCGCTGGGCTACCTGTGGAACATGACCGGCAACGCCTGGTACGCGCGCCACTTCTGGGAGCATTACGCGTTCACGCAGGACAAGCGCTTCCTGCGCGAACAGGCCTGGCCGCTGCTGCAGGAGGTGGTCGCGTTCTGGGAAGACCGGCTCAAGGCCGGCCCCGACGGCAGGCTGGTGGCCCCCAACGGCTGGTCGCCCGAGCACGGCCCGGTGGCCGACGGCGTGGCCTACGACCAGCAGATCCTGTGGGATTTGTTCGACAACACAGCGCAGGCCGCGGCCGTGCTGAGCGAGCCCGCGGCACGCGACCGCGCCATCGCGCTGCGCGACCGCCTCGCGGCCCCCAGCGTGGGCAGCTGGGGCCAGCTGCTGGAATGGCAGACCGAGCTGAAGGACCCCGTGCTGGACACGCCGCGCGACACGCATAGGCATGTGTCCCACCTGTTCGCCCTGTTCCCAGGCCGGCAGATCTCCCCCACCCGCACGCCCGAGCTCGCCGCCGCGGCGCGCAAGACCCTGGACGCGCGCGGCGACGTCAGCACCGGCTGGTCCATGGCCTGGAAGATGGCCTACTGGGCGCGGCTGCGCGACGGCGACCATGCCCACCGCCTGTTGCGCGGCCTGCTGGCCACGCCGGGCGCCCGCGCGGCGCTGCCGGGCCAGGAAGTGCACCAGGGCGGCACCTACCCCAACCTGTTCGACACCCACCCGCCGTTCCAGATCGACGGCAATTTCGGCGCGACCGCCGCCATCGCCGAAATGCTGCTGCAGTCGCAGGACGACGTCATCGACCTGTTGCCCGCGCTGCCGGCCGCCTGGCCGAACGGCGCCGTGACGGGCCTGCGCGCCCGAGGCGGCTTCGCGGTCGACATCGCCTGGGACGGCGGCCAGCTTCGGAGCGCCACCGTTCGCACGGTCGCGGGTGCCGGTGGTGGGCGCATTCGTGCCGGCGGGCGCGTCATCGACCTCCAACTCAAGCCCGGCCAGTCGCGGACTCTGCAGGCCAAGGATTTCCAATGAACCTCAAATCAATCGGCACCGTTTTACTTGCGGCGCTGCTGCCGATGGCTGCGCAGGCGCTCGACCTCCAGAGCCGGCAGATCACCGTCACCGACTTCGAGGGCGAGGCCAGGCTGACCGGCGAGCGCGTCACCGTGCCTAAGCCCGCCAATCCACGTGTTCCCAACAGCCATGTCGCCGCCCGACGCGGCGCTGATGGCGCCGTCACGCTGCAGTTCAGCAACACCTGGATCGCGCAGGCGCGCTGGCAGGACGGCCCGACGCTGGACCTGCGGCCCTATCTTGCACAAGACACCGTCGAGTTCGACCTCGATGTCATCGACCTCTCGCAAGGCGGCATGAAGTTCAAGCTCGGCTGCGGCAAGGACTGCGAGCGCAAAGTCCCCTTCCTGTTCGCGGGCCGCGCGCTGATCGGCAAAGGCCGCCAGCACCTGTCCTTTGCGCTGACCTGCTTCTGGCGCGAGGGCGACGACTTCGCTGCCGTGCCGACGCCCTTCGCGCTGGAAGGCACGGGCAGTGGCGAAGTGCAGATCGCCAACCTGCACATCAACAAGCGCGGCAAGGCGACGACGGCCTGCCCCGACTACCGCACCCAGTCCGTCACGCCCGAACCCCTGCAGGAGTCCTGGGCCGTGGACTGGTGGCTGCCGCGTCACGAGGCCAAGCTCGCCGAGATCAAGGCCCACCGCGAGGCCGGCCGGCGCGTGGACCTCGCCTTCATGGGCGACTCCATCACGCAGGGCTGGGAGAACGAAGGCAAGGCCGCCTGGGCCGCGTCCTTCGCGAAGTACAACGCCGTGGCGCTGGGCTTCGGCGGCGACCGCACCGAGAACCTGCTGTGGCGCCTTCAGCATGGCGAGCTGGACGGCATGGCGCCCAAGGCCGTCGTCGTGATGATCGGCACCAACAACACCGGCGACCGGCTCGAAGACCCGGCGCTGACGGTGGCCGGCATCAAGAAGAACCTCGACGAGATCCGCCAGCGCCAACCGCAGGCCAAGGTGCTGCTGCTGGCGCTGTTCCCGCGCGGCGAGAAGCCCGACGACCTCATGCGCCGCCACAACGCCAGGATCAACGCGCTGCTGCCGGCCCTGGCCGATGGCCGGCAAGTCGTCTTCCTCGACATCGGCCGCGCCCTCACCAACCCGGACGGCACGCTGTCCAAAGACATCTTGCCGGACTGGCTGCACCTCAGTCCGCAGGGCTACGACATCTGGGCCCGCAGCCTGGACGCCACCTTGAACCCCTTGTTGGCGCCCTGACGGCTCCACGCACCGACTCCATGACTGCATTGACCTACTCCAGCCCCTTCCCCACCGACTTCGTCTTCGGCGTCGCCGCCGCCGCCCCGCAGATCGAGGGCGCTGCCTTCACCGACGGCAAGGGCGAATCCATCTGGGACCGCTTCAGCCGCGCGCCCGGCAAGGTGCACGACGGCGACACGCTGGATGTCGCATGCGACCACTACAACCGCTTCGACGATGACTTCGCGCTGATGGCCTCGCTCGGCCTGAAGAACTACCGCCTGTCGCTGGCCTGGCCGCGCATCTACCCGAACGGCGATGGCGAGCTGAACCAGGCGGGCCTGGACTTCTATCACCGCCTGTTCGCCAGCATGAAGAAGCACGGCATCACGCCGTGGGTCACGCTGTTTCACTGGGACCTGCCACAGTCGCTGGAAGACCGCGGCGGTTGGACCGCGCGCGTCACCGTCGACGCCTTCGGCCGCTATGCCGACACCGTCGTCAAGGCCTTCGCGGGCGAGGTGACGCACTGGATCACGATGAACGAGATCCGCTGCTTCACGCAGCTGGCCTACGGCTTCGGCACCAAAGCGCCCGGCCGCACAGAGAGCGCCGCCGTCGTCAACCAGACCTTCCACCACGCACTGCTGTGCCATGGCCACGGCGTGCGCGCGGTGCGGGAGTTCGGCGGCTCCAGCGCGGTCGTCGGCCTGACGGACAACTGCGACGTCTGCATCCCCGTCACTGAAACGCCCGAGGACATCGCAGCCGCCAAGGCCTGGTTCCTGGAGAAGAACGCCCATGTGCTGGGCGCCATGCATGCCGGCTGCTATCCCGCCGACTACCTGGCTCGGGCCGGCAGCGACGCCCCCAAGGTCGAGCCCGGCGACTTCGATCTCATCGGCCTGCCGACCGACCACCTGGGCCTGAACATCTACACCGGCACGTACGTGCGCGCCAGCAAGGACGGTGCGGCCTACGAGGCGCTGCCCAACCCCGTCAACTACCCGCGTGCCGACAGCCCCTGGCTGCGCCTGGTGCCCCAGTCCATCTACTGGGCCACGCGCTTCTGCCACGAGCTGTACGGCCACGCCTCGCTCTACATCACCGAGAACGGCTGCGGCTACAACGACGAGCCGGTGGTGAACGGCGAAGTGCTGGACCTGCACCGCCGCGACTTCCTGCGCAACCACTTGCGCGAGGCCCACCGCGCCATCGCCGACGGCGTGCCGCTGCACGGCTACTTCCTGTGGTCGTTCATCGACAACTACGAGTGGGAAGACGGCTACCAGCGCCGCTTCGGCATCGTGCACTGCGACTACGCGACGCAGGTGCGCACGCCAAAGCTGTCGGCGCTTTACTACGCCGACATCATCAAAGCACGCAGGATCCTGTGAACACCGCCACGCTCCACATGGCGCAGGCCAACCGACTGCCGCTGAAGCAGAAGATCGGCTTCGGCCTGGGCTCCATCCTCGACATGTGGGGCCACTGGCTGTATGCGTCGTTGGCCTTCCAGGTGTTCAACATCTTCCTCGGCGTAGCACCCGGGCTGATCTCCACGGTGCAGGCGATCAAGATCTTCATCGATGCCGGCTCCGACGCGGTGTTCGGCTGGCTGTCCGACAACACACGCACGAAGTACGGGCGCCGGCGTCCTTTCATTCTGGTCGGCGGCATCCTCGCCGGCATCGGCCTGCCGCTGATGTTCGCCGTCGGCAGGGGCTGGACGGACACCGAGTACTTCGTCTTCATGCTGATCAGCATGATCATCTACGTGCCGGTCATGAGCTGCTTCAACATGCCCTGGGTCAGCCTCGGCGCGGAGATGACGCCCGACTATCACGAGCGCACCAGCGTGATGGCCGTGCGCAACGCGATCCAGAAGGGGCCCGAGCTGGCGATGTTCTTCGCCGCGCAGTTCACGACGCTGTCCTTCTTCCACGACGCCAACGGCAAGCCCGACATCCTGCGCGGCGCCCAGGTCTACACCAGCATCCTCGGCGCCATCATGGTGGCGGTATCCATCGCCATCTTCCTGCTGGTGCGCGAGCGCTACTACGAGAAGCTGGTGTCGCGCACGCAGACCCACATCCCGCTGGCCGACACGCTGTGGCGCACGCTGCGCTGCAGGCCGTTCCGCGCCGTGCTGACGATGTCGCTGGCCTACAGCATCGGAACCGCGATGGTGGGCGCCTTAGGCTACTACGCCACCGTCTACTACGTCTGCAAGGGCGACATCGTGCTGGCGACGAAGTGGAACACCGCCATGGGCCTGGCCGGCATGGGTTTCGGCTTCGCGGGTATCCCGTTCTTTTCGTGGATCGCACGCCGCTTCGGCAAGCGCACGGGCCTGGCAACCGTGTTGGTGATGGCCATCGCCGCTTTTATCGGCGACTGGTGGCTGTACGACCCCGAGCGGCCGTATCTGCAGCTGTTCGCCTGCGGCTTCGTCGCCTTTACCGGCGCCGGCTTCTGGACGCTGTACGCCGCCACCATCGGCGACGTCGTCGACTACGACGAATCCCAGACCGGCCAGCGCCGCGAGGGCTCGTTCTCGGCCTGCCAGTCGTGGATCTCCAAGGTCGGCATCGCGCTGGGCGTGGGCGCGTCGGGCTGGATCCTGCAGTTCACGGGCTTCGACGCAGCCAAGGAGGGCGCGCAGGCGCCGGAAGCGATCTTCTGGATACGCATCCTGCTGTCGGGCATCCCCGTCGTCGGACTGGTGCTGGCGTTGATTGCCATCCTGCGCTTCCCGCTGACTGAGGCCCGCATGCTGGAGATCCGCGGCAAGCTCGAAGCCACGCGAGGCGCCGTATGACGATGTCCCGACGCATGGCCATGCAGGCCGCACTCGCAGGCGCCTCGGTCTCAGCCCTGGCGGCGCCGCGCACTGGCGTAGGCATCGAAGGCCAGCGCAAGGCCGACCTTGGCAACGGCAGCTACCTGAACCCCATCGTTGCCGGTGACCATGCCGACCCGACGGTCCTGAAGGACGGTGCCGACTACTACATGACCTTCTCGTCCTTCCAGTCCTACCCGGGTGCGGTCATCTGGCACTCGCAGGACCTGGTGAACTGGACGCCGATCACCGCGGCCCTCACGCAGCCTTTCCCAGGTTCAGGCACCGTCTGGGCGATGGATCTCATCAAGCACCAGGACCGCTACTTCATCTACATCCCGGTGCTCAACGACGCCGGCACGGGCATCTACGTCATCCACGCCGACAACATCCGCGGGCCCTGGAGCACGCCCATCGACCTGAAGGTGCCCGGCTGCATCGACCCCGGCCACGTGGTGGGCGAGGACGGCCGGCGCTATCTGTTCGTCAATGGTGGCCGGCGCGTGCGGCTGAAGGACGACGGCCTGGCCACCGATGGCGCGCTGGAGGCCAACGCCTGGACGCCCTGGCAATACCCCAAGGACTGGGTCGTCGAGATGTTCGCGCCAGAAGGCCCCAAGCTGCTGAAGCGCGGCGAGTGGTTCTACCTGATCTCTGCGGTCGGCGGGACCGCGGGCCCGCCAACCAGCCACATCGTCACGGTGGCGCGCTCACGCTCGGTCCACGGGCCGTGGGAGCACTGCCCGCACAACCCCATCGTGCGCACGCGCAGCGCCAGCGAGCCCTGGTGGTCGCGCGGCCATGCCAGCCTTGTCGAAGGGCCGGCGGGAGACTGGTGGATGGTCTATCACGGCTACGAGAACGGTTTCCGCACGCTGGGCCGCCAAGCCTTGCTGGAGCCCATCGAGTGGACCAAGGACGGCTGGTTCCGCGCCAAGGGTGGCACGCTGGACCGGCCGCTGCCCAAGCCGCGCGGTGGCAAGACCAGCCCGGCCGGCGCGGCGCTGTCCGACAACTTCTCCCGCAACCGCCTGGGCGTGCGATGGACCTTCCATGCACCGGGGCCGGACGAGATGTCGCGGCTGCGCTGGCAGGACAACAGCCTGTCGATCCGCGGCAAGGGCAAGTCGCTGGCGGACTGTTCGCCGCTGGTCTGCATCGCCGGTGACCGCAGCTACGAATGCAGCGTGGAGCTGGAGATCAGCGGCGAAGGCCACGGCGGCTTGGGCCTGTTCTACGACGAGCGCGGCCATGTCGGCATCGGCTTCAGCACCACGCAGCTGCTGACCTACGGCTATGGCCAGGAGCACAGCTGGATGCGCGAGGCCATGGCAACACGTCAGGTCCACATCCATCTCGTCAACCGCGAGAACGTCGTCACCTTCCGCTACTCGCACGACGACGGCAAGACCTGGACGCAGCACCCGTGGCAGATGGAAGTCTCGGGGCTGCACCACAACGTTTTCGGCGGCTTCGTCAGCCTGCGGCCGGCGCTCTTCAGCGCAGGCGCCGGCGAGGTGCGCGCCCGCAACTTCGTCTACAGAGGACTCTCGACGTGACCACGCTTCGCTCCTTGCGCCGCCGCCAGCTTCTGGCCGCCGCCGCCCTGCCCCTGATGAGCACCGCCTCGTTCGCCGCCACACCGCAGCGCCGCATCGTGCTGGACCTGGCGCAGGCCAGGCAGCCGCTGGACCGCTTCTTCGATCACTGCGTCGGCGCCGACTACCCCGGCACGCTCTACCGCGAGGACTCGCTGGCACAGCTGAAGACGGCCGTGGACGAGCTGGGCTTTCGCTACCTGCGCTTCCACGCCATCTTCCACGACGTGCTCAAGACCGTCACGCGCGACGCGAACGGGCAGCTGGTGTTCGACTTCACCGGCATCAACAAGCTCTACGACGCGCTGCTGGCCCGCCGCATCAAGCCCTTCGTCGAGCTGGGCTTCACACCGCTGGCGCTGAAGACGTCGGACAACAAGATCTTCTACTGGGCCGGCAACACCTCCCACCCCGAGCTAGACGGCTGGGTCGCGCTGATCGACGCCTTCATCCGCCACCTGCTGCAGCGCTACGGCGCGGCCGAGGTGCGCAGCTGGTACTTCGAGGTCTGGAACGAGCCCAACCTCGACGGTTTCTGGGAAGGTGCCGACCAGGCTGCCTACTTCGACCTCTACACGCGCACGGCCAAGACCATCAAGACCATCGATGCGCAGCTGCGCGTCGGCGGCCCGTCGACGGCCGGTGCGGCCTGGGTGCCGGAGTTCCTGGCGCACGCCAAGGCCACCAGCTCGCCGGTGGACTTCATCACCACCCACACCTACGGCGTCGACAACGGCTTTCTCGACGAGTTCGGCAAGGAAGACCTCAAGCTCTCGCCGTCGCCGGATGCGATCGTGGGTGACGTGCGCCGCGTTCGCAAGGAGATCGAAGCCTCGCACCTGCCCGGCCTGCCGCTGTTCTTCACCGAGTGGAGCACCAGCTACAACCCGCGCGACCTGGTGCACGACAGCTACATGGGCGCAGCCTATGTGCTGACCAAACTCAAGCAGACCCAGGGACTGGCCCAGCACATGAGCTACTGGGTCTACAGCGATCTGTTCGAGGAGCCCGGCCCGCCGGATGCCCCTTTTCACGGCGGCTTTGGCCTGATGACCCGCGAGGGCGTGCGCAAGCCCGTCTGGTTTGCCTACAAGTACCTGGCAGCGCTGCGAGGCCGTGAAGTCCCCAGTGAGGACGCCTTCACTTGGGCCGCGGCGGACGGCCAGAACGTCCAGGTCCTGGTCTGGGACTGGCGCAACACCGAGCAGAAGGTCAGCAACCGCAGCTTCTTCGGCAAGCCGCGGCCGGCACGCGACGTGGGCACCACCACTGTCGAGTTGCATCACCTGCCGCCTGGCCGCTACCGGCTCACGCAGCGGCGCACCGGCTGGGAAGTCAACGACGCCCACACCGCGTACCTGAAGATGGGATCGCCCAAGAACCTCGATACCAAACAGCTGGCCGAGCTGCAGGGCCTGACGACTGACAAGCCCGAGTTGCAGCGCGAGCTGCGCGTGGGCGCCAGCGGCTCGGTCACCGTGACGCTGAAACTGCGCAGTCACGATGTCGTGCTGCTGAGCCTGCAGAGGCAGGTGGGCGCATGAAGCGCCGCGACGCGCTCCTCGCACTGCTGCCGTTGGCGGGCTGCGGCGGTGGCGGGGCCTCGGCTGCGTCGGCGGATCCGGCCGCAGCCGCACCTGCCGCACCCGCTGCGCCCACATCACCGCCTGCCACGAATGGCATGCGCGACCTGACCAGCCTGCAGCTCAGCCAACAAATGGGTGCCGGCTGGAACCTTGGCAACTCGCTGGAAGCCATTGGCGGCGAGACTGCCTGGGGCAACCCGGCAACGGCGCAGGCGCTGATGACGGCTGTCAAGGCTGCTGGCTTCAAGACCGTGCGCATCCCGGTGTCCTGGAAGCAATACGCCGATGCCAACGACAACATTGCCACGACCTGGCTGTCCCGCGTGGCGCAGGTGGTGGACTACGCCCGCAACGCGGGCCTCCATGCCCTCGTCAACATCCACTGGGATGGCGGCTGGATGCAGCCGACGCTGGCCGCCCAGCCCGTGGCAAACGCCCGCATCACCAAGTTTTGGACGCAGATCGCCAACCATTTCAAGGGCTACGACGACATGCTGCTGTTCGCCGGCACCAACGAGGTCATGGTGGAGGGCGACTACGGCACGCCCAAGGCTGAATACGTCGACGTGCAGAACGGCTTCAACCAGGCCTTCGTCGCGGCCGTGCGCGCCACCGGCGGCAACAACGCGGTGCGTCACCTGGTCGTGCAGGGCTTCAACACCAACATCGACCACACGGTGAACTTCGCCGTCATGCCCACCGACACGGCGGCCAACCGCCTGATGATGGAGGTGCATTACTACGACCCCTACGACTTCACCCTCAACGACAAGAGCGCGATCTGGCAGTGGGGCGCCGGTGCCACCGACGCCAAGGCCACCCAGACCTGGGCCAACGAGGCCTACACCGACGCCCAGTTCCAGAAGATGAAGGCCAGGTTCGTCGACAAAGGCGTGCCGGTCATCCTGGGCGAGTTCGGCGCCATCCGCCGCACCGAGTACACCGGTGCCGAGGCCTACCGGGTGGCCTGGAACCGCTACGTGTCCCGCTCTGCCTGGGCGCACGGCATGGTGCCCGTCTACTGGGACGCCGGCGCCGCACGTGACAACCACAGCATGGGCCTGTTCGACCGCGCCACCGGCGAGCAGGTCTACCCCGTCCTCATCCAGGCACTCGTGGACGGCGCCAGGTAATCAGGCCTCAGGCAGGCGCCGGAAGTCCATCACCCAGTTGGTCTCCCAGTTCAGGCCGCCATCTGCCGAGAAGGCCTGCTGCCAGCACGCGCTGACCGGGGTGACGTCGGTCCAGCGGTAGCGGACGCGGACGGGCTGGCCGCGCAACTCGTCGTCGCACTGGAATTCGCCGATGCCATCGGCAAAGCCGCCAACCACAGGTGGATCCAGCCGGTGCGGGTGTCGACCGTCCACCCACCAGATCGCCCACTGGCCCGTGGCAGGATCGAAGGTGCGCATGGACAGGGCCCGGTACGGCCCCGTGGGCAGCTCCAGCACGTTGTCATCAATGTTGCCCAGGCCGTCCAGCAGCGGCCACATGCGGCAGCGCCCCTCGAAAGCCTCCCAGTCCGTGCAGCCGAGCAGTCGCTCCTTCAGGCGGCGGTGGCTGACCTGCCAATGGCCGATCAGGAAGTCGAAGTCTTGCGGTGTGGATTGAAGCGTCATGGCAATCTCAGGCGTGAAGGGCGGAGCGGGCGGTGGGCAGCAAGCGCAGGGCCTGCGTCGGCCGCAGCAGCCAGGGCCGTGCGACGGCCTCGACGCGGCTCTGCCAATCGGCACCGCCGCTGGCCTCGTCGAACAGCGCCAGGCCCACGAGCACGGCCTCGCCCTCGCGCACGGGCAGGCGCGGGAAGTTGTTGGCTGCGGCCTCGGTGACGTACCAGGCCTGCAGATGGTCGTCCGCCGCAGCGGCCCCGGTGATCTCCCGGCAGCGGCCCAGCAGATCGGCATGGGCCGGCTGTACCAGGTGCATCACCAGCACGCGCAGCAGCCCGCCGGCGGCGCCTTCGCCGCGGGCCTGCGCCGGCAGCGCCGCGCCGGGCCAGGCCGGGCGCAGCAGCAGCACGTCGTCCGAGTCGACCATGGTCGCGTTGGCCGCGTCCCGGTGCTGGGCCCAGACCGGCCCGCCATAGAAGGCCGCCAACGCCGCCCCCCGGGCGGGCATGTCCGTAAAGCCGCGCAGCCAAACAAAACGGTCCGCATCGTCCAGGTCACGGAACTGGCCGAGCACGCGGATGCCCAAGGCCTCCTGGCTGTCGACGAATTCGCGGTCGAAGAGCTGGATCAGCGCGTCGCGCCGACCCGGGTGCAGGGTGTACTGGCGCAGCTCGACAACGCCGCATTCGGGCGCGCCGGGTGCGACGGGCGCCGGGTCAAGGAGAGTCACAGACATGGTGGGGACGTCCAGGAAGTTCAACGTCCGCGCAGTCTGCGCCGCCATACCTGTCAAGGCATGGCATGTTTTTTTACGTCAGGCGAAGCCTGCCATCGGCAGCGTCCGGCTGCGCTTGAGCGCGTCTTGGCAACGCGCATCGTGTGCCACCTGACCCACGGATGCCACGCCACCCGCCCGGCCGTCAGCACCGGGTGACGACCCATGCAGTGTGATGGGAAGCCGGGCCTGAACGGCCCGGCGGCCTATTTGGCGATCAGCAGGTCTTCGGCCTGCTTGCCCGCGGCCAGCGCGTCCTTGAACCAGTTGGGCCGCTTGCCCACGCCCGACCAGGTGCGGCCGGCGCCATCGCTGTACTTGGCGACGCCCACCGGTTTCTTGGTCGCTGCCTTGCGGCCTCGCCCGGCCGGCTTGGCGGCAGCAGGCTTGCGGGTCGACCGGGCCGGCGAAGCGCCGAACAAGTCGCTCTCGGTGATGCCGTAATGGGCAATCGCCTCCTTGATCCGGGCCAACACATCGGCTTTTTCGCGCGAGCGCAAGGTGTCCGCCTGTTTCTGCAATTGCTCGATCTGCTTGAGCAGCCCCTGCAAGGTCTTCGCCATTCCAGTCTCCTACGACAGCGTCTTTCGAATGCCGCATTCAAGCACGGAACGCGCATTGACCAGACCGTATCAGGGGAGTGGAAACCCATTCAAGCCATTCGGCGAAACCGAATGAGCGAGTGAATGAGTTCTGAATGGTGCGGCTATCAGACGAGCCGTCGATCCAACGCCGCCATGCCAGCGATCAGAACCGGCGCCGCGGCCGCAACGCGACAGCCGCGCCGAGCAGGCCCAGCAGCAGACGCCTGAGGCCGCGCCACCGCCGCCACCGGAGGCAGGCGCGGGAGCCGGTGCGGGAGATGGTGCGGGCGCCGGGGTCGGCGCAGGAGTGGGTGCAGGTGTGGGTGCGGGCGTTGGGGCCGGCACCGGGATCGCGGTGCTGCCCTGGACCACACCGCAGCGTGAGAGGTTGGTGCTCTGCAGGCCCAGTGACGAGCGCGCGGGCGCTGCGTAGGTGGCGGGCGTCAGCGCGTACTTGACGGCCTCGGCCGCGTCCAGCAGGCCGGCACCACCGGTCGTGCCCTGCAGCGTGCAGCGGTTCTTGTTCAGCGACGTGCAGTAACCCAGTGCATAGGCCGTCACATGGGGCCGCGCGCTGGCCTTCAGCCCGGCCTCGACCTGGGCCAGCGTCAACGCCGGGTTGATGGACCACATCAGGGCCGCCGCACCCGCCACCTGTGGCGCCGCGAAGCTGGTACCGCTGACGGCACCATAGCCGGCCGTCGCCGGCCCGGTCGTGCCGGTGTTGATGGTCGACACGATGCCGGCGTCGGCCAGTTCGGTGTCGCAGGTGGAGCCGTTGTTGGCATCGCCACCGGGCACGGCCAGCTGCACCTCGGCGCCGAAGTTGGCGTAGATGGCCTTGAAGCCCTGGCGGTTGGTTGCCGTCACGCCGAAGACGCCGGCGCAGTTCGCCGGCCGGCCCACGGCGCCGCGCTGGTTGCCCGCGGCAGCGACGATCAGCACGCCCAGGTTGCGCAGCTCGGTGATCGCATCGCCGTACAACCGCGCGGCGGCGGCCACGTTGGCATCCGGGTCGGTCACGCTGCAGGACGCGCCCGTTACGCCGGCAAAGCCGATGACGAGGATACGCGCCGGGTTGGGGTTGGCCGGCACGCCCGTCACG
Source organism: Burkholderiales bacterium (assembly GCA_016195825.1). Lineage (GTDB taxonomy): Bacteria > Pseudomonadota > Gammaproteobacteria > Burkholderiales > Burkholderiaceae_C > Pelomonas. The sequence goes on from JACPYV010000051.1 coordinate 13,953, forward strand.
GCCAAGCCCGCGGCCCAGCGCATGCCGTCGACCATGTCGGCCACCGTCGCGCCGCCGCATTTGCCGGCCACGCGCACCGGCAGGATGCGCGCGTTCCAGTTGATGCCGGCCACGCCGCCGGCGTTGTTCGTCACGGCGCCGAGCTGGCCGGCCACCAGCGTGCCGTGCCAGCTGCTGGTCGGGTTGACGATGCAACCGTCCCACAACGCGGTGTTGCCGTTGAACTCGGCCTGGGTCAAAGCGTCGCCGGGGTCGTTGGCACCGGCGCTGCGGCCCGTGCCGCCGTTGTTCGCGTACTCGGGCTTGCTGACGAAGTTGTAGCCCGGCAGCAGGTTGGGTGCCAGGTCGCCGTGCGAGGTGATGCCCGAGTCCAGCACCGCAATGACCGGTGCGGCCGAACCCTTGGTTGTGTCCCAGGCCTTGGTGAAGTTGGCGGCGGCAGCGTTGCTCGCATCGTTCTGGTCATCCAGCCACCACTGGCTGGAATTGGCATCGCTGGCGTTGCGAAACAGCGGGTCGTTGGGCACGGCGGCGCGCTGCTCGCGCAGGTCGAGCATGGCATGCGCCACGCGGGCGTCGGCACGGAGCCGCTCCAGCCCTGCGGCCGTGCTGGTGCCGCCCGCCGCCTGCAGCCGCCACCAGCCCGAGCCAAGCGGGCGGTCAGCCGTCAACGCCAGGCCGGTATCGGCCAGCACGCGGCGCAGCAAGGCCTCCTGCTGCGCCTCGTTGCGGCCGTCATCCGCGAGCTTGACGATCAGCGTCGTCGAACCAGAGGTCACGACCGTCACAGGCTGCAGGCGCAAGGCCAGGCCGGCGGCCGACAAGGCCACGGTGGCCACCGTCGCGGCGGCGACGAACTGGTTGACACGGAAGCCACGCGAGGCAGGCCTCGGCGCGGGGGTCAGGGCGGGCAGGTTCGGTTTCATCACGCCCCCACGTTAGGCGGCTGAGGTGAAGAGGCCATGACATGAACCTAACGGCTCATGCGGACTGTCATCGATCCGTCTTTCACGGCACGGTCACCGCGGCTTCCTAAGCTGCGCCGCCCTGACCTGTTCGGACCATGACCCCATCTTCCCGCCTTCATCACCGCCGCGGCTTCACGCTGCTGGAGCTGCTCGTCGTCATGGTCATCATCGGCCTGCTGGCAGGCTATGTGGGCCCCAAGTTCTTCGGCCAGATCGGCAAGAGCGAGGTCAAGGCGGCCAAGGCGCAGATCGACGCGCTGCAAAAGTCGCTGGACCAGTACCGGCTGGACGTGGGTCGCTACCCCAGCACCGAGCAAGGATTGGCCGTGCTGGTCGCCAAGCCGGCCGACGAGCCCAAGTGGGCCGGGCCCTACCTGGCCAAGGCGCTGCCCAAAGACCCCTGGGGCCACGACTACCAGTACCGCTCGCCGGGTGAACACGGCGAGTACGACCTGCTGAGCTTTGGCAAGGACGGCCGCCCCGGCGGTGAGGGCGAAGACGCCGACCTCGTCTCCTGGTGATCGCGATGGCCGAGTTCGACGTCCGCTACCTCGATGCCCGGCGCCAGCCGGCGCAGTCGCGCGTGCAGGCGGCAGACGCGAGCGGCGTGGCGGCAGTGCTGGGCCTGACGCCGGCGGCACTGCTGGCCGTCGAACCCGTCAAGGTCGCCGCGCTGAAGGCGCGCGGCGGCCGCTTTCCGCGCCGCCAGTTCGCGCAGCAGCTGGCCGTGCTGCTGCGTGCCGGCATTCCGCTGCTGGAGGCGCTGCAGACGCTGCAGTCGCAGGACAACCCGCCGGCCGTCGGCGCGGCGATGGCGGGCGTCATCGCCCGCATCCAGCTCGGTGAATCGTTCTCGACCGCGCTGGCCTCGCAGCCGCAGGCCTTCGATGCCCTCTTCGTTGCCGTCGTGGAAGCCAGCGAGCGCAGCGGCCAGGTCGAGCAGGCGCTGTTCGAGCAGGCCAGCTACCTGGCCTGGGTGGAGCAGCTGCGCGGCAAGCTGGTCGCGGCAGCCATCTACCCAGCCATGCTGATCACGGCAGGCACGGCCGTCGTGCTGTTCCTGCTGGTCTTCGTCGTGCCGCGCTTTGCGGGGCTGCTGGACGGTGTGGGCGGCGACCTGCCGTTCGCCTCGCGCGCACTGGTCGCGGTGGGCGCTTTCAGCGGCGCACATCCGGTGACGCTGCTGCTGATTGCGGCGGCACTGATCGCCCTGCCCGTGCTGGCCTGGCAACGCGGCCTGCGTGAGGCCGTGCAGGCGCGGCTGTGGCAGCTGCCGCTGGTCGGCCCCAAGCTGCACCTGCTGGCCCTGGCCCAGCTCTACCGCGTGCTCGCCATGCTGCTGCTGGCAGGCGTGCCCATCGTGCCGGCATTGGTCAATGCACGCGGCGTGGCCGCGGCGCACCTGCGCGCCGCCCTGGACCGTGCGACCGAGACCGTGCGCCTGGGCGAGCGGCTGTCGGGCTCGCTGCAACGCGAGGGCCTGACGACACCGGTGTCCCTGCGCATGCTGCGCGTGGGCGAGCACAGCGGCGAGCTGGGCGCCATGCTGGCGCAGGCGGCCGGCTTCTACGATGAGGAGTTGTCGCGGCTGTCCGACCTCGTGACGCGCCTCGTCAACCCGGCGCTGATGCTGATCATGGGCCTGGTCATCGGGACTGTCGTTGTGCTGATGTACCTGCCGATCTTCCAGCTGGTGGATCAGGTGCAATGAACGCAGCCATCGACACAACGCCGGACGTGCTGGACCGATTGCCGGCGTCCGACGCGCCGTGGACGCTGACCTTCGAGCCCTGGCCCCACGCCGATGCACAGCGCTGGCGCGCGGTGATGGCCTCGTCCGCACGCGGCCGGCTGGCGCTGCTGGCCGACCGGCCCCTGGAGCCCCTGCTGCGGCTGCGCATCGAGTCGCGGCTGAAGAAGCCGGTGCTCTGGTGGCCTTGCGAGGCGGCCGACGTCGACGCGCTGCTGGAAGCCGGTCAGGCCGACTACCGGGCGCTGGGCTCGATGGCCGAGACCTTCGGCGACGGCAGGCATGCCGAGGTCGCACAGGAGCTGTCGGCGCTGAACCTGTCGGAGCAAGCCAGCCCCGTCGTGCGCCTGCTGGACGCGACGCTGTACGACGCGTTGCAGGACGGCGCCAGTGACATCCATTTCGAGTGCCAGTTGCGCGGCATGAAGATCCGCAGCCGCATCGACGGCGTCATGCTGGATGTGAAGGCCATCGACGGCGTGCAGGCGGCCGAGCAGCTGGTCTCGCGGCTCAAGGTCATGGCCGAGCTGGACATCGGCGAGCGACGGCTGCCACAGGACGGCCGCTTCAAGCTGCGCGTACAGGGGCGCGAGGTGGATTTCCGCCTGTCCATCATGCCCAGCGTGTTCGGCGAGGACGCCGTCGTGCGCGTGCTGGACCGCGCGCAGGTGGAGGCGCAGGGCGCGCTGACGCTGGACGCGCTGGGCTTCGAGCCCGAGGCGCGTGCGCAGATCCGCGCGCTGGCGCGCCAGCCTCACGGCATGCTGCTCGTCACCGGCCCCACAGGCTCCGGCAAGACGACCACGCTGTACGCCGCGATCAGCGAGGTCAACACCGGGCGCGACAAGATCATCACCATCGAAGACCCGGTGGAGTACCAGCTGCCCGGCGTCGTGCAGATCCCTGTCAACGAAAAGAAGGGGCTGAGCTTTGCGCGCGGCCTGCGCTCGGTGCTGCGCCACGACCCCGACCGCGTGATGGTGGGCGAGATCCGCGACGCAGAGACGGCACAGATCGCCGTGCAGGCGGCGCTGACCGGCCACCTGGTCTTCAGCACCGTGCATGCCAACAACGCCTTCGACGTGGTGGGCCGCTTCATGCACATGGGGCTGGACCTCTACAACGTCGTGTCGGCGCTGAACGGCGTGCTGGCGCAGCGGCTGATGCGCATCAACTGCCGCCACTGCCTGACCCCGCTGGCGACGACGCCGGCCCAGCTGCGCGACCACGGCTTGCCCGATGACGCGACGCTGCTGCACGGCCGCGGCTGCACACATTGCCGCGGCACGGGCTACAAGGGCCGCCGCGCGGTCAGCGAGCTGCTGTGGCTGGACGACGAGCTGCGCGACCTCATCGCCAGCCGCGCACCGCTCTCCCGCATCAAGGAAGCCGCACGCGGGCGGGGCATGCGCTCACTGCGGGATGCGGCGGTCGCGCTGGTGATGCGTGGTGACTCCACACTGGAGGAGCTCGAACGTGTCACGCTCGCGGACTGAACGGCTGCTGCTGGCAGCAGACGGCGCCGTCATCGAAGCGCAAGGCCAGGCCTGGCCGGACTTCGCGGCTTGGTGCGCGGCACATGCGGGCGCGCGTGTCGAACTGCTGGCCGGGCCGGACCGCATGCACAGCTTGCAAGTGCCCGACGACCTGCCGCTGGCCGACGAGGCCGCGCTGCTGGGCTATGCGCGGCTGCAGTTCACGCATTACTTCGGGCCTGCAGCCCAACACTGGCCACTGGCGCCATGGGATGGCGGCGCCTGCGCGCTGACCGATGCGGACGGCCTGGCGACGCTGCAGGCCAGCGCCGCCGCGCAGCGTGTGCGCATCACCTCGCTGCGGCCCAGCTGGACGCTGGTGGCGCCGACCGACGGCGACACCGCCGTCATCGACGAGGGCATGCTGACGTGGCTGCGCTGGCGCGACGGCCGCCTTGCCGAACTGCAGCAGCGCCATGTCGACGACGAGCTGTTGCATGAGCTCCAGGGTGCGCGCGTCATCCAGGCCAGGGAAGCGCTGGGCCACCCCGGCCGGCAGCCCGGGCCGGACTTCATCCCCCAGCCCTCGCGCATGCGGCCGCTGATGTGGGCCTGGGCCGCCACGGCGGCGGCGGCCTGTGCGCTGGTCGCTGTACAGGCCCAGGGGCAGCACGAGGAAGGACTGCGCCTGGCCGAACAGGCGGCCGTTCTGGATCGCATCGCCCGCCCCGCGCCGACCACCCCGACCAAGGCCCCCAACCCCGCCGCACGCGCCCGCGCCTGGGCCGTGTCCCAGCAGCTGGGCACCGACTGGGCCGCTCTGTGGACCGACGTGGAACGCGCGCTACCGCCGGGCCTGCAACTGGCCGCGCTGGACTTGGACCACCAGGCGCTGCGGCTTGAGGGCCAGGCCGGCGATCCGGACGCCGTCACGCGGCTGGTGGACCGGCTGACGTTGCAGGCCACGCCGGGTGAAGAAGTCGTGCTGACCCGGCTGCAGCGCCCCGACGCGGCCGGTGATGCCGGCCTGCGCTTCGAAGTCGTGCGACGCGGCGGAGCCGTGCGATGAAGCGCTGGTCAACCCTGGTGCGCCGCATCGGCTGGCCGGCTGCGCTGGCCGCGTCACTGACGGGGGCCGCCATCGTGGGCGCCCTCTGGCTGCCCCGCGAGCAGGCCACGCTGGACGCGCAGCGCTTGGCCCTCACGGCCCGCCGCGCCGCGCTGATGACGCACCGCCCGGCCGCCCTCGCGAGCGACGACGGCGTGGCGCTGGCCGCCAGCCTGCCGCCCGATGGCGAACGCCAGGCGCGCACCGCCGCGCTGCTGGCACTGGCCACCGAGCTGGGCCTGCCCTGGCCGCGCAGCGAGTTCCGCTACCAGGCCGACCGCGAGCTGGGCCTGGCGCAGTACCGCGTGGCGATGCAGCTCAGCGGCCGCTACGGCGCAGTGCGCGACTTCGTCGCCGAGGCCCTGAGGCGCGACCCTGCGCTGGCACTGGACAGCCTGCGCCTGCGCCGCGAGGCCAACGGCCAGCTCAAGGCCGAGCTGGCCTGGGTGCTGCACATGCAGGCGGCGAAATGAAGCGGCCCGCACCTCGCCAGTTGGCGCTCTTCAGCGCGCTGGGCCTGAGCCTCGCGGCGACGGCCTGGGTGGCGCGCGACGACGCGCCCGAACCGGTCACCGCGCCGCGCCGCGCGATGCTGACGGTAGCGGCGGCAACGCGAGCTGACTGGCCCGGCCCGGCCGCCAGCGCGCGCGCCGAATGGCCGGCGCTGGACGCCCAGGCCCGCGCCGCCTGGGGCGAGGCCGCGCCCGTCACCGCGGCTGCACCAGCGCCGGCGCCGCCGACCGAGGTGGTCGCCGAAGAGCCTCCGCCGCCCACCGCCCCACCCTTTCCCTATCAGCTCGTCGGCCGCCTGACCGACAGCCGCCCGCGCGCCATCCTGAACAACGCGCAGCGCAGCGCGGTCGTCGGCGCAGGCGAGGTCATCGACGGTCAGTGGCGCGTCGACGCCGTCGAGCCCGGCGGCCTGCGCCTGACCTATCTGCCGCTGGGCCTCGCCCAGTTCATCCCTTTCGTCGCCGCATGATCCGAGCCTCCGCCACTGCCCTGCTTCTCCTGCTGCTGACCGCCTGCGCCGCCAACCCCGCGCTGCGCGAGGCCGACGCACTGGCCCGTCGCGGCGAGCACGAGGGCGCCTGGCGGCTGCTGCGCGATGCGGCAACGGCTGCGCCACAGGACGCCGAGCTGCGCAGCGCGCTACAGCGCCAGCGCGAGCTGAGCCTGCTGGCACTGGCCACCCAGGCCGAGAGTACCCGCGCCGTGGGCCAGCTCGACGCGACGGCCGAGCTGCTGCGGCGCATGGAAGCCGTCGACGCCCAGGCACCACGCACCCGCGCACTGCAGGCGGCGCTGCGCCGCGCGCGCGGCCACGAGGCCCGGCTGGCCCAGGCCTCGCGCCAGCTGCAGGCCGGCCAACTGGACGCCGCACGCGACACGGTGACCCAAGTGCTGGCCGAAGACCCGGGCCAGCCGCTGGCCTTGTCACTGCAACAGAAGCTGCGCCAGCGCTACGCGCCGCCACCGGTGCCGTCCACGCTGGCGGCGGCCTACCAGAAGCCCGTCAGCCTGGAGTTCCGCGACGCGCCGCTGCGCACGGTGTTCGAGGCACTGGGCCGCGGCGCTGGCGTCAACTTCGTGTTCGACAAGGACGTGAAGGCCGATGCGCGCGTGAGCCTGTACCTGAAGGACGTCAGCGTCGACGAGGCCATGCGCGTGGTGCTCAGCACGCAGCAGCTGGAGCGCAAGCTGCTCAACGACAACTCGGTGCTGATCTACCCCAACACGCCGCAGAAGCAGCGCGAGCACCAGGAGCTGGTGACGCGCAGCTTCTACCTGAACAATGCCGACGTGAAGCAGGCCCAGGCGCTGGTGCGCATGATGGCCAAGACGCGCGACCTGTTCGTCGACGAGCGGCTGAATCTGCTGGTGGCGCGCGACACGCCCGAGGTCATCGCGATGATCGAGCAGCTCATCGCCGGGCTGGACCTGCCCGAGCCCGAGGTGATGCTGGACGTGGAGGTGCTGGAGCTGGGCAGCGACCGCACGGCCGAGGCTGGCCTGAACTGGGCGACCGACGCGACCTACGGCAGCGCCGATGTCGCCGCGGCCCTGGTGCCTTGGAGTTCGCGCGGCAGCTTCCGCACGCTGGTGGCAAACCCGGTGGTCGCGGCGCGGCTCAAAGGCACGACGGGCGCCAGCAACCTGCTGGCCAACCCCAAGCTGCGCGCGCGCAACAAGGAGAAGGCCAAGATCCAGATCGGCGACCGCGTGCCGGTGTTCACCAGCACGTCCACAGCCAACGTGGGTGTGTCCACGGCCGTGACCTACATCGACGTGGGCCTGAAGCTGGAGGTGGAGCCCACGGTGCAACTGGACAACGAGGTGGTCATGAAGGTCAACCTCGAGGTCAGCAGCTTGGGGCTGAAGGAGAGCTCGGGCGGCCCACAGCCCACCAGCGCCTACCGCATCGGCTCGCGCACGGCGAGCACCTCGCTGCGACTGCGTGACGGTGAGACGCAGGTGCTGGCCGGTCTCATCAACGACGAGGACCGCAAGAACATCAGCGGCGTGCCCTATGCGTCGGAGGCACCGCTGCTGGGGCGCCTCTTCGGCGTGCACACCGACAGCCGCAAGAAGACCGAGATCGTGCTGCTGATCACGCCGCACGTGCTGCGCAACCTCAGCCTGCCGGATGCCAGCCAGAGCATCCTGGCCTCGGGCTTCGACGCCAACCCGGGCGCCGAAGGCGTGCGGCTGCGCTCCCGCGGCAGCGTGGCGGCGCCGCTGTCCGGCGACACGCTGGCGCCGGTGGTGCAGCCGGCCTCTGTGGCAAAGCCGGGCGAGGCCGTCGTCGAGCTGCAGACCTCCGCCAACACTGCCGTCGGCGAGACGCTTACGGTCGGCCTGACCAACACCGCCGCCGTGCCCGTGGCCGGCACGCTGACCTACGACGTGTCGCTCTTCACGCGCGCCGATGCGGGCGGCGCCGAGGCCAGCAGCGGCAGCGTTGATGTGGCACTCGCGCCGCAGGCTCAAACGGTCATCGTGCTGCGCGCGCGGCCCGGCTCGGCAGGTCAGTCGGGCATCGTCGAGTTCGTCAATGCCAAGGCCACGGGCGCCAAGGGAGAGCCGCTCAACGTGCGGGTGGAAGGCGAAGGCAATGTTGAAGTCCGCGCCAACTGAGCAGCGCGGCTTCACGCTGGTGGAGATGATGGCGGTGGTCACCATCATCGGCATCCTCGCCGCCGCGGCGCAGCCGCTGGCCGTCTGGGTGCACAAGCGCCAGCGAGAGGCCGAACTGCGCCAGGCGCTGCGCACCATGCGCAACGGGCTGGACGCCTATTGGCAGGCCGCGCACGACGGCCGCATCACGCTGAAGGCCGGCGACAGCGGCTACCCGCCGGACCTCGACAGCCTGGTGCACGGCGTGCCTGACGCCAAGGACCCGGCGCGACAGAAGCGCCTCTATTTCCTGCGCCGCCTGCCGCGTGACCCGCTGGCCGATGCGAGCATGCCCGCCGCACAGACCTGGGGGCTGCGCAGCTACGACAGCCCGCCCGAGTCGCCCGCGCCGGGTCGCGACGTGTTCGACGTCTACTCACGCGCCGAGGGCATCGCCATCGATGGCTCGCGCTACCGGGACTGGTGATGAAGCCAGCGCGAGGTTTTACCCTCATCGAACTCATCGTGGTGATGGCCATCGTGTCCTTGCTGGCCAGCATCGCGGCGCCGCGCTATTTCCATTCGGTGGACCGCGCCAAGCACAACGCGCTGCGCTCGTCGCTGGCCGTCATGCGCGACGCGCTGGACAAGTACGCCGCCGACAAGGGACGCTACCCAGACTCGCTGGATCAACTGGTGCAGGACCGCTACCTGCGCCAAGTGCCGGAGGACCCATTGACGGGCCAGACAGCCAGCTGGGTCACGCTGCCGCCCCCGACCAACGCCGATCTCCCCGGTCAGGTCGGCGATGTGCGCAGCGGCGCCGCCTGCCGGGCGCCGGACGGGAGCCTGTATGCGGACTGGTGAATCGATGTCCCCAAGCGGGCGGACAGGCCTCCCGCTCGCCGCCGGGACGCGCAACCGCGGCTTCACTTACCTCTTGTTGCTTTTCGTCCTGGCCCTCGGTGGCGTCGCGCTGGCCGCGCTGGGTGAACAGGAGCTGACCCGCCAGCAGCGCGCGCGTGAGGCTGAGCTGCGCTTCCGGGGCGAAGCCATCGCCGCCGCGCTGGGCCGCTATGCCGAGCGCACGCCGGTGGGGCACCTTCCACTGCCGCAGCGGCTGGACGAGCTGCTGGCGGACCGGCGTTTCCCCAAGGCCCAGCGGCATCTGCGCCAGCTGTATGCGGACCCCTTCACTGGCAAGGCCGACTGGGAGCTGGTGCTGGGCCAGGCCGCCGTCGCGACCGCAGGAGAAGGCGGCGCCAGCGCGCCGACGGCCGGCGGCATCGTCGGCGTGCGCAGCGCGTCGCCACGACGCCTGCTGGCCACCGCCAACGGGCACGCCACAGCCCACGACTGGGTGTTCATGACGCCGACGACGGCGCCCAATTCCCCGCCCGAATGATCCGAACGGCTCATGCCCCGTGCAAGTCTTCAACGCACGGTCATGCCAGCTGCCTAGAGTTTCCGCTCTGTGAGTTCGTTGCGAAGTTTTGTGACGCCCCCTTTTGCTACCTGCGACGCCGAACACGCTGCCCATGACAACAAACGACAACCAGGCCGTCACGACACCTCCCGGCGATCCCGTGGAGGCCATCGTGCGCGCGGCCGAGTCCGCGCTGACCGTGCGCCGTCGCTACCAGTTCTTCGTCTGGACGCAAAGCTACCTGAGCCGCCTCATCCCCCACCAGCTGGCCGTGTGCGGCAGCTATGACCGCGGCGCGCGCGAGCTGCTGTTCGACGTCTTCAACAGCGTCAGCCTGGAGCCGGCGCTGATGGACGCCCTGGGCGACGGGCGCAGCCTGCTGATGCAGCACTGGCAGGCCTGCTGGCTGGAGGGGCGCTGCAAGCCCACCGTGATCTCCACGGCAGGCCTGATCGCATCGCTCGGCCCCGTGCGCGATGCGCTGCTGGCCGCGCAGTTCCCCGCCGTCCTCGTGCATGGCGTGTCGCGCCCGCAGCGGCCCCAGGAGATCGAGAGCTTCTTCATCTTCGCCGCCCAGGATGGCGCCGCGCTGGCGGGCCATGCGGACCGGCTGGAGCTGCTGACGCCGCACATCCACGGCGCCTGGCAGCGCGTGCAGGCGGTGGAGCGCGACGTGGGCGTTGCCGGTGCGCCGCTGCCGCCGACGATCCGGGTTGGCGGCGTCACCCAGCGCGAGCGCGAGATCCTCAGCTGGCTGCGCGAGGGCAAGAGCAACCAGCAGATCGCCGAGGAACTGGGCATCAGTGCGCTGACGGTGAAGAACCATGTGCAGAAGATCCTGCGCAAGCTCAACGCCTCCAACCGCGCACAGGCCGTGGCCCAGGCCATGTCGCTGCAACTGCTGGAACGGGTGCAAACGCCGGCGCTGGTGCCGCGGTCCCGCGTGACCCCCTAGCACCCAGCCCCCGGGTTTGCCCGTAGTCCATTCGGACCGCGAAGGAAATCACGGCCCGGTGCGGATGTCACCTGCGCCCACAAGAATGCCGTCAAACGATCTTGTCGGATCACTGCTCTTTGAACGCGGGTCAACCGACCCAGGCGCCCAAGGCCACCGCCGATCGCAACACGCGATCCAGGGGAGGCAGCCAGGCGTGACGGCACGCAGCCATACCGGTTGCGCGTCCCATCACTACTGACATCGGAGTATTTCCATGAAGCTCAAGACCCTCGCCCTGGCCGCCCTCGTGGCCGTCGCCGCTCCTTCGTTCGCAGCCGTCCAAATCGGCGGCAACATCGGCCAAGCCGAATACGTGTTCATCGCCACCAACGCTGCCGGTTCCTACTTCCAGGACCTGGGCGTCTCGACGGGCACCATCGAAACCAACTGGGGCAAGACCTTCAGCCAGGCCGTCGCCGGCACCGAGTGGAACAAGTTCCTGGCCTTCGGCGGCACGAACACACAGTGGGCCATCATCGCCGCCCAGCCCCTGGCCGACGGCTTCACGCCCGGTGAAATCAACGCCTGGACGACGGTCTACGCCAACCAGGCCCTGGGCACCATCCAGAACTCGCAGTCCAACGACGGCACCAACAACCTGGCCGTCAAGTTCCAGGTCAACGACAACAAGGCCAGCCCCAAGAGCGCCAACAACCGTCTGGCCGCTGCCTTCGGCACCTCGGCCTACATCGACAACGGCGAAACTTCCTTCAACGGCTTCTTCAACGCCCGCAACACGGTCGGCACGGTCGCCAAGATGGTTTACCTGACCCCGTCGAACGAAGTCTCCGACGCTGCATCGCAGTTCACCGTGCTTGCCAGCACTGCCAAGTTCGACGGCACCAACGTGACCATCACGACCGCCGTTCCCGAACCCAGCAGCTACGCCATGCTGGTTGCCGGCCTGGCCGCCGTCGGCTTCGTGGCTCGCCGCCGCAAGGCCTGATTGACCTGCCGGGCCTGGTGCCCGGCTTCCACAGATCGACGCCAGCCGCCCCCTTCAGCGGGTCGGGCTGGCGGAGCTCTGCCCGACAGACACCCACCGAAAGCATTCACCATGAAGCTCCGCTCCTCCCTGATCGCCCTGGCTTGCCTCGCCTCCTTCGGCGCTGCCCACGCATTGACCCCGGCCGAGATCGTCACCGCCCGCGGCGACGGCTCGCTGAAGGAAGTCCGCCTGGCCGGCGCCTCCGCGCTGCGCCTGCTGGTCGGCGCCTACATTCAGGCCGACCTGGCCGATGCGAGCACCTTCGACGTCTTCTTCGACTCGACCGCCGGCTCCAACTACCGCGCCTACTCGTTCAAGACCAAGGTCGTCATCGGCACCTGGCCCGTCGGCACGCCGGTCGTCATCTACAAGCGTGACGCTGGTGGCTCGGCCCAGGGCGTGACGCCGCTGGTGAATGCCGACGCGACCCAGACCCACATGCTGATCGACGGCAGCTGCACGACCGGCACTGGCCCGTCGCCCGCGACCGACATTCAGAAGGCTGGCTTCATTTGTGCCAGCACCACCCCCGCACTGGCCCACGCCGGCTTCTCCGACGTTGAACCGGCACTGCTGCAGGCTGTCATCAACGGTGGCACCGGCCTGGACACCTCCAGCCTTGACGCCGCTGGCTTCGTGCAGAACATCTTCGCCGTCGGCGTGAACAAGAAGCTCTACCTGGCCCTGCAAAAGGCCCAGGGTCTCGTGGCCGCCAACGCCACCGCCATCGACGAATCGGCCGCCGCCCAGCCCAGCATCCCCAAGACCTTCATCGCCGGCGCACTGACCGGCCAGATCCTGGGCAGCGCGGCCAGCAAGAAGGGCTGGAACCTGCTGATTCCCAGCTCGGTCGACAGCAACATCAACAACAAGCGCGTCAACGTTTGCCGCCGCACGCCGGGCTCGGGCACGCAAGCCGCGTCCAACGTCTACTTCGCCAACAACCCCTGCGGCGGTTCGACCAACCAATTCACGCCGACGGCTGGCACGACCAGCGCCACGCTGGCAGTCACCGGCTCGATCACCACGCTGCAGAACAGCAGCACCGGCGCGGTCGAAACCTGCCTGGGCAACGTCGAAGCGCTGGCCGACGGCACCGGCGGCGGCTACGCCTTCGGCGTGCTGGGTCGTGAGAACAACCCGCAAGCCATTGTCAACGGCGTGCCGAGCGAAAAGGGCTATCGCTACGTCAAACTCAGCGGTGCCACGCCCAGCCGTGCCGCGCTGATCTCCGGCGAGTACGACTTCGCCGTTGAAGCCTCGATGCAGTGGCCCAAGTCCGACGCCAGCAACGCGCCGGCCGCCGACATCCTGGCCCTGCTGACCAAGATGCGCAGCGAAATGGGCAAGGCCGCCATCCTGCAAGGTCTGGACGCCGACCTGCAGAACGGCCTGGCGGCTCTGCCGTCCACTGTCACCGGTGCCTGGGCTGACCTCGATGCGACGACCAAGAGCTTCACCTCGCACACCAACCGCATCAGCGCCAACAGCTGCTCCTTTGTGCGCATGACGAAGTAAGCACGGCACTGCCCAGGCCGCCGCGAGGTGTCCTGGGGCGCACCACGCGCCGGGAGCGACCACGCTTCCGGCGCTCTCGTTCGCAGAGCCATCTGCCATGTGCACGCCCGCCCACTGCATATCGCCGATTGCTCCCTCAGCCTGAAACCCGGTCTCCCATCCGCTGATCGCCATGAACACTGCCCGCCTGACCCTGGCTTTTCTCTCGACCACCCTCGCACTGGCCTCGCAAGTTGCGCACGCCGACATCCAGATCGGTGACGCAACCAGCGCAAGCGCCGCTGCTGGCACCAACCTGCCCGAGCTGGTGCTAATGGTCTGGGACCCGGTCGCCAAGGTGTCCTACAGCAAAGACCTCGGCGTCTTTGCCTATGCCGACCACTACGCCGACGGCAACACGGGGAAGAACCTGTTCGTGTTCGGCCAGCAGGACGCCGGCTACCAGAAGCTGTGGGCGCCCTTGAACACCGACCCGCTGTTCCAGCAGTTCCTTTCCCTGTCTGGGAGTGTCACCAACCAGATCTGGGGAATCATGGGAGTGCAGACGAATGCCGAGCTGGACAGCCAGGCGGGCTTCCGCACGGCGTTCTTCACGCTGAACTCCGGCAGCCAGGCTTCTGGCCAGCGCAACCCGAACTACTCCTCTCTGGTGGGAACGGATGCCAACGGCACCCCGCTCAGCCCCGGCGCCATCTTCAACAACAGCGAGTTCGGCGACGCGGTTGGCAACTTCACGACCTTTGCAGGCAACCTCAACAACGCAGTTGGCAATCTCGCCAACAACACCCATCAATGCGTCAGCGTCCCGTCACGCTGCGCCGGCGCCAATGCAGCCATCGTCGATGGGTCCAGCCTCGACGGCCTCACATCGTCCGGCTACGCCGGAACGCTCCTCCAGGCCAGCGGTGCGCTCGTCGCCAACGGGCACGGCAGCATCACGAACCCGGTGGGGAAGTCCTCCTGGTTCTACAGCGCGACGACCAGCAGCGACGTCTCCGACATCGCGCCGACGGTTGACGAATTCGACAATCTCGCCCACGACGCCTACTGGGGCCTGGGTGTCGACAGCAACGGCAACTACATCCTCAGCTACACGCTGGAAGCCGCGCTGACGCAAACGCAGACGGCCCAAGGTGCGTTGCTGCGCCTGCGCACCGACTTCGCCGCCAGCTACGGCCGCACGCGGCTGATCACCGTGCCCGGCGGTGACTCGCTCAACCTGGGCAACGTCACGGCCGTGCCCGAGCCGTCGACCTGGGGCTTGATGGGATTGGGCCTGGCCGTGCTGGCCGCCCGCGCGCGTCGACGCACCTGAATCTCGCGGCGGCGGTGCCGCTTTTTCACGACCGCTTCACCCGCCCTCGGGACACTGTTTTCATGGATGCCGGTTCGATGCGCGCCCGCTTGCGGGCGCGCTGCCTCTTGCTGTTTGCAATCGCTGTGGTGCTGTGCGCCGGCAGCCTGCCCGCCTTTGCTCAAGCTGCATTGCGCTTCGACATCCTCGAGTTCGAGATCGAAGGCAACACGCGGCTGAACGCCGCACAGGTGGAGGCCGCCGTCATGCCCTTCATGGGCGAGGCCCGCGACATGACCGCCATCGAGGGCGCGCGCGCGGCGCTGGAGAAGGCCTACCAGAGCGCCGGCTTCCTGACCGTGTTCGTCGACGTGCCCGAGCAGCGCATCGATGGCGGCCTGGTGCGCCTGACGGTGCTGGAAGGCCGCGTCGACAAGCTCTACGTGACCGGCTCTCGCTACTTCGACCAGGGCCGAATTCGCGCGGTGGCGACCGAACTGGCCGAGGGCAAGGTGCCCAACTTCAACGTCGTGCAGCAGCAGGTCGCCGCACTCAGCCAGACACCCGAGCGCCGCGTGCAGCCGGTGCTTCGGCCGGGCCGCGAGCCGGGAACCGTGGAGGCCGAACTCAAGGTCAGCGACAAGCTGCCCTTCGGTGGCAGCGCAGAGATCAACAACGCCGCCGCAGCCGGTACCGAATCGCTGCGTGCCGCCGTCAACCTGCACTACGACAACCTCTTCCAGCTCGGCCACTCGCTGTCACTGACCGCGCTGACCGCGCCGATGCGGCCCAGCCAGTCGCAGGTCCTGGTGCTGAACTACCTGGTGCCGCTGGACGACAGCGCATCGCTGAGCTTCAGCGCAGTCAACTCCAGCAGCGACGTCGACAGCCTGGGCGGCACGCGCGTGCTGGGCAAAGGCACCACGCTGTCCTGGCGCTATGGCCTCAACAGCATCGACACGAATGCGGCCCACGGCGTGTCGCTGGGCTTCGACGTGAAGGACCTGAAGGAAGACGTGCACACCAGCGCCGGCACCATCGGCTCACCGCTGCGCTATGCACCACTGCAGGCGGCCTACAACGGCAGTTGGTGGGGTGACTGGGGGCAGCAACAGCTCAACGCCAACGCTGTGTTCGGCCTGCGCCCGGTGTGGCGGCAGACCCGCACGGACTGCCAGTTGGCCGACGGCAGCTTCGGCGTCGCGGACCAGTTCGCCTGCAAGCGCCGCGGCGCGGACGGCGGCTTCACGACCTTCAAGCTCGACTGGCGCGGCAGCCGCCGCATCGGCCCCACCGAATGGGCGCTGCGCGTCGGCGGCCAGCTCGCCAGCCAGCCGCTGGTCAGCGCCGAGCAGTTCTCAGTGGGCGGCGCGGACTCCGTACGCGGCTATGCCGAGGGCGCCGTGTCGGCCGACTACGGCGTGCTGGCGTCATTCGAGCTGCGCAGCCGCAACCTCGCGCCAGACCTGCTCAAGGCTTTTGACGGCGCCAACCTGCCACCCTTCACCGAGCTGGTGGTGTTCGGTTTCGGCGACGTGGCCCGCGTGGCGCTGATCGAGCCCGAGCCCGGCCAGCCCCACCGCAGCACGTTGCTGGGCACCGGCGTGGGCATACGGCTGGGCCTGCAGCCAGGCCTGAGCCTGGCGCTGGACTGGGCGCGTCGCCACCGCGATGTCGCCGGCCGCAGCTTGCCCACCGAGCGCATCCATGTGCGCGCCGCCCTGCGTTTCTAGAGCCGCGTCATGTCCAAGACCGCAGTACCGTCCAAGACCGCCCTCCTGCTAACGCCGCTCGTCGCCGCGCTGGCGGCCAGCCTGCCGCTGGCCGCGCTGGCGCAGGCTGCCGTGGCTGCGCCGCCGCCGTTCAAAGTGCCGCAGCAGGCGGCCGGCTGGCGCGTCTATGGCAGCGGCGCTGCCGCGCCGGTGAACACGGCCAACGGCCGTGGTGGCGTGGACATGGCGATCAGCCAGACCAGCCAGCGCGCGATCTACAACTGGCAGAGCTTCGACATCGCCGCCGACAGCTCCGTCACCTTCGACATGGCGCTGGCCGGCTCCAGCGCGCTGAACCGCATCGCCAGCGTCAGCCCCAGCCTGATCTTCGGCCAGCTCAAGGCCACCAACGGCGGCGAGATCCTGCTCTACAACCGCAACGGCATCCTATTCGGCAAGGACGCACGCGTGGACGTGGGTGCGTTGATGGCGACGACGCTGGCGCCAAAGGATACCGACTACGTCAACGGCTTCGTCACCAACATCACCGGTGCCGCGCCCGCGCTGCGCTACGACGGCGCGGCAGCCGACTACGTCGACGCGAAGAACTTCATCCGCGTCGAGCCCGGCGCCGAAATAAAGACCGGTGAAGGCGGGCGCATCCAGCTCTACGCCAAGCGCGTGGAGAACGCCGGCACGCTGACTGCGCCCGGTGGGCAGGTCATCCTCGGTGCCGGTGCCGAGGTCTTCTACAAACTGCCCACGGCAGAGCCGCTGTACGCCTCCGAGGCCAACCCCAACGTGCCGGCGCTGCGTGGCCTGCTCGTCGAGGTGGGCCGTGGCGATCTGGCTTCCGGCGAGGGTCAGGTCGGCAACAGCGGCACCATCAACGTGCCACGCGGCAACGCCACGCTGGTGGGTCTGGCCGTCAACCAGGCCGGCCGCATCAGCGCCACGACCAGCGTGTCGCAGAACGGCTCCATCTTGCTGCTGGCGCAAGGCGATGCCAGCACCACGCACGCGGACACCGGTGCGCCGGTGACGGTCAGTGAAGAGATCTACAAGCGCCCCGTCCGCAGCGGCACACTGACGCTGGCGGCCGGCAGCGTCACGGAGATTGCGCCCGAGAACAGCGGCGCCGACGGCAAGCCGCTCACCAACGACGACAACGCCACCTTCACGCGCTCGCGGCTTCACCTCGGTGGCAGCCTCATCGACGTGCAGGGCCGCATCACCGCCCCGGGCGCGCGAGCCGAGGTCCGCGCACTGACCACACCCGACTTCAACGCCGACCTCGTCACCGGCCGGCCGCTGAACGCCACCGCTGGCCGCATGCTGATCGGCGCCAACGCCAACATCGACCTCGCCGGCACCACCGACACGACGCTCAGCGTCGCGCGCAATTTCGTCACCACCGAGCTGCTGGGCAGCAACGACCTGAAGGACGCGCCGCTGCAGAAGGACGGTCTGCTCTACCGCAACAAGGTCACGCTGGACATCCGCCAGGCCTCGCCCATCCTGGGCGACCTGGCCAACTACCGTGCCAGCGTGCAGCGCAGCGCGAGCGAACGGCTGGCCAGCGGCGGCAGCCTGCGTGTCATCGCCGGCGAGGCCGTGCTGGCCCAGGCCGGCTCGTCCGTGAAGGTGGACGGCGGCAAGGTCACCTACACCGATGCCCTGGTGTCGCCCACCCAGCTCTTCAGCGCCGCCGGCACGGCCTACACGCTGAGCACCGCGCCCAAGGACCTGGTCTACACGGCCATTGCCAACGCCGGAACTGCCAAGGCCCGCTACGACCGCTGGGGCCCCATGGTCAGCTACGGCGCCGTCAGCCCCGCACGGCTGGAGAGCGGCTACGTGGACGGTCAGGCCGGCGGCAGCCTGACACTGATCGCACCCCAGGTCGTGCTGGACGGCCAGTTGCATGGGAGCACGGAGCTGGGCACCCGCCAGCGCCTGGGCCAGGACGCACGCGCGGCCGCCGCCCAGCTCGTCATCGGCGCGCTGCAGCACAACGACGCCTTCGGCAGCGGCAGCTACGCCGGTGCCGTGCTGGGCCGCTTCGCGCTGGCGACGGCCGACGCGCCACGGCTGGGTGCAGACGCCAACCCCGCGTCACTGGACGGCATCGCCTCCGGCCTGTCGCTGGACACGCTGCGCCAGTCGGGCTTCGGCGCCGTCAGCATCACCGCCGTGGGCGACGTGAAGCTGGAGGGCAACGTCGAACTGCCCGCCCTGGGCCTGCTGCGCCTGCAATCGGAGCACGGCACGGTCGCCGTCGCCGGCTCGGTACGCGCCACCGGCGGCCAGGTCACGTTGCGCAGCCTGACCGGCGACGTCAACGTCGCCGAGGCCGTGAAGCTCGACGTCTCCGGTGCCTGGGTCAACGCCGCGCTGGACCCGCTGCTGCGCAACTCTGCACCGAGCGCGGCCATCGCCGGCGGCAGCCTCGGCCTGCAGGCCGGCCACGACCTGACGCTGGCCAGCGGCAGCGTGCTGGACGTGTCGGGCGGCGGCCTCGTCACCACCGGCCAGACGGTCACCGGCGGCGCCGCCGGCAGCCTCGCCCTCAGCGCCGGATCGCCGGTAGCCACGCCACTGGCTCCGGGCGAACTGCGGCTGGACGCCGGGCTGCTCGGCCACTCGCTGACGCAAGGCGGCAGCCTCAGCGTGAGCGCGCCGGCACTGCGCTTCGGCAGCGTGGCGCCGGCTGCCGGCGACCCGGCTGGCCTGCTGCGGCTGCAGGCTGATTTTCTGAACCAGGGCGGCTTCCAGAACTTCGCGTTCGAGGGCCGCGAGTCGGTGACCGTACAGGCTGGCACCACGCTGGCGCCGCGTCTGCAGCTCTGGCAGACCTCGGCCGCCAGCCGCTTCCAGGCCAGCGGCAGCGCCACCTGGCGCAGCACACTGTCCATCGGCGAGCCGCTGCTGGGCTATGCCCGGCCCGTGAACCTCAGCCTGTCATCCGGCGGCTACGGGGCCGCGCTGGCTGAGGGGCAGCTCAGCATCGAACGCGGCGCGCTGATCTCGCTGGATCCGACCGCCAGGCTGGACCTGCAGGCACGCAACCGGCTCACGCTGGACGGCCGCATCCTCGTGCCCGGGGGCCGCGTCAGCCTCGCGCTGAAGACCGGCGAGGGCGCCCCCAGCCAGGTGCGCTACCTCTGGCTGGGCAGCGACAGCCACATCGACGTGGCCGGCCTGCGGCAGCTGCAGCCCGGCACCGACGGCCTGCTGACCGGCCGCGTGCTGGCCGGCGGCAGCGTCAGCCTGGATGCCGGCGTGACCGACGGCGCCGGCAGCTCGGCCTACGCCACCAGCCTGGTCTTCCAGCGCGGCGCCAGCATCGACATCGGCGGCGCCGCCGGCCTGCTGGACGTGCGCGAGCGCGCCGACGGCGGCGACCGCGTCACGCGCCAAGTCGTCGGCAGCTCGGCCGGCGCGCTGTCGGTGCGCGCCAACGGCTTGCTGCTGCTGGAAGGCGACCTGCAGGCCCGCGCCGGCAGCGCCGACCAGAGCGGCGGCAAGCTGCAGCTGAGGCTGGAGGCCGGCTATGCGGACGTGAACACGCTGCCGCCCGTGCAAAGCCTCGTGCTCGGTGCCACCGACGGCCAGCTCAGCGCGGCGCTGAGCGCCGACCAGCTCGGTCGCACCGCCGACGTGCCCGCCACCGCGCGCATCGACGCCCCCTGGGTCACACGCGCAGGTGTCGCCGAGCTGGCCTTGAGCGCCCGCGAACGCATCGCCGTCGAAGGCGGCGTGGCGCTGGACCTGGGCCGCGCCCTCAGCCTGGACACCCAGGCCCTGGCCGTCACCCCGCTGGCCAGCCAGGCCACGGCCCGGCTGGCCGCCCCGATGCTGAGCTGGGCCAACACCCAGACGGCGGTGGCCCAGGGCAACAACCTCGTGCGAGCGCCTGCCACCACCAGCAGCGGCACGGGCACGCTCAACCTGCAGGCCGGCGAGCGCCTGGACGTCGTCGGCCAGGTCGTCAGCCAGGGCATCGCCCAGCTGAACCTGACCAGCGGCGGTGACCTGCTGCTACAAAAACCCGGTGCCAACGCCACCGGCGACGGCCGCCTGAGCACGGCGGCCAACCTGCGTCTAACGGCGCGCCAGGTGTTCCCGGCGACGGACACCGCCTTCGTCATCGACGCCACTGACCAGCGTGTGGACATCGCCAGGCCCGACGGCGACGCCCCCGACCTGCCCTGGAGTGCTGGCGGCCGGCTCACCGTACAGGCCAGGGCCATCGTGCAAGGCGGCCGGCTGCGTGCACCCGAGGGCAGCCTGACGCTGAAGGCCAGCGAGAGCCTGCAGCTGCTGGCCGGCAGCGAAACCTCGGTGGCCGCCGACGGCCGCAGCTTCCTGTTTGGCAGTTGGAGCGGCGACCGCTGGCTGGCCCCCGGCAGCGGCAGCAGCGGCAGCATCGTCAGCGCCGCGCCCGCCAAGGCCGTCGTGCTGGACGCGCCCAGCGTCAACGTCGCGCCCGACGCCAGGCTGGACCTCAGCGGCGGCGGCCAGCTGCTGGCCTGGCAGTTCGTTGCCGGCCCCGGCGGCTCCACCGACATCTTCAGCGCCACCGACGGCAGCTACGCGTTCATCCCGGGCATCCGCAGCAGCGGCGCCGCCGACAACTCGCTGCCCGGCCTGCCCGCGCCGGGCCGCCAGATCAACTTCGGCAGCGCCGGCCTGACGCTGCCCGATGGCACGGTGCTGCGCGGCAGCTACACGCTCCTGCCGGCGCGCTACGCGCTGCTGCCCGGCGCGCTGCTGGTGCGGCCTGCCAGCGGCACGGCGCTCGCGATGGGCCGCAGCGTGGCTCGCGACGACGGCAGCCTGCTGGTGGGTGCCCGGCTGGGCCAGGACGGCACGTCCATCCTTGATGCGCTGACCAGCAACTGGCAGCTGCTGACGACCCAGCAGGCTCAGCGCTACAG
Organism: Burkholderiales bacterium; assembly: GCA_016195825.1. GTDB lineage: Bacteria > Pseudomonadota > Gammaproteobacteria > Burkholderiales > Burkholderiaceae_C > Pelomonas. Next base: position 35,246 of record JACPYV010000051.1, read on the forward strand.
CGAGATCCGCCTGGCGGGCGCTGACGCCTTCTTCAGCGCGCTGGCCGTGCGCAACGACGCGGCTACGCCGGCGCTCAACCGCGATGCCGGCGCGCTGGTCGTCGCGGCGCAGCAGGCCGACATCCGCGGCGCGCTGCACTTCGCGGCGGGCAAGTCGGCGACCGGTGACATCGGCCAAGGCGGCAGCGCCTATTTCAGCGCCGCGGACATCCAGGTCGGCGCCGGTCCCGCCACCGGTAGCAGCAGCGGCAGCCTGCGGCTCAGCACCGCGCAGCTCAATGCGCTGGGCGTCGACAACCTCGTGCTCGGTGCAGTGCCGGTCGACCTGCAGCATCCGGGCAGCCTCGACGTGCGCGCGCAGACGCTGAGCATCCACGACGACCCCCAGCCAGCCACCGGCAAGACCCTGGCAATGGCCGCACCGACGCTGCTGCTGGCCGCACGCCAGCAGCTCGACATCGGCGCTGGCGCCGCGTTGCAGGCCGCGGCCCCCACCACCGGCAGCGCCACGACATGGGCCCTCAGCGGCGATGGCGCCGCCGTGCTGCTCAGCGCCCGCACGGACACCCAGCTGCAACGCACCGGCGCCACGCTGGACGCCGGCCGCCTCGTCATCGGCGACGCTGCCTCGCTGCAGGCCGGCGCGGGCCGCCTGCAGCTCGACGCCACCGCCGGCACGCAGCTCGCCGGCAGCGCCGCGTTGGGCGCCCAGGCACTGGGCATTGGTGCGCCGCGCCTGCAACTCGGCGGCAGCCAGGCACAGGCCGACAAGAGCCTGCTGCTGGCCGGCCCGCTGCTGGCCCAGCTCGCCAGCGCCGGCGAACTGCTGCTTCGCAGCTATGCCAGCATCGACCTGGTCGGTGCGCTGGACTTCGGCCGCGACGCCCAGGGCCGCACCACGCTCGGCCGCCTGACGCTGGACACGCCGGCCCTGCGTGCCGCCGAGGCGACCGATGCCGCCCGGATCACAGCCCAATCGCTTGTGCTGACCAACAGCACCGGCCGGACGACCACCGCCGCGATCGCCAACGCCATGGCGAACGGCAGCATGACGCTGACCAGCGCCGGCACGCTGCAGGTCGCCGCGGGCAGCCAGGCCTCGCAGGCCCGCCAGACCAGCCTGGCCGCGCTGAGCGGCGTGGTCATCGCCGGCAGCAGCCAGGTGTCGGCCTCTAGTGACCTCACCGTCACGGCAGGCACCGTCAGCGCCGGCACCGCTGGCACCGCGCCGGCCCGCAGCCAGTGGTCCGCGGCAGGCAGCCTGGCGCTGCTGAACGCCCAGCCCGCCGCCGCAACGCCAGCGCTCGGCGCGGCCGCCCAGCTGCAGCTGAGTGCCCAGACCCTCCAGGTCGACAGCGACATCCTCCTGCCTGCTGGCCAGCTCAGCCTGGTCTCGCAGGGTGCGCTGGCCATCGCCGGCAAACTCAGCGTGGCCGGCCGCAGCGACACGATCGGCAGCGGCGACAGCCGCGTCACCGCCGACCTCGCCGCCGGCCACCTCAGCGCCAGCAGCAGCGCCGGCGGCATCACGCTGGCCGACACGGCCACGCTCGACGTCTCCGGCGCGGGCCAGGGCGATGCCGGCAGCCTCAGCCTCAGCGCGCCGCAGGGCAGCCTGGCGCTGGCCGGCCACCTCCACGCCGGCGCCGCCAGCGGCGCGACGGCCGCGAGCCTCAGCCTCGACAGCCTTCAGCCGGTCAGCCTCACGGCCTTGTCGGATCGGATCGCCGCCGCCGGGCCGCGCGCCTTCGAGCAGCGCATTACCGTGCGCAACCGCAGCGGTGACCAGACGCTGCAGGCCGGCGCGCACCTCAGCGCCCAGACCCTGGACCTCAGTGCCGACGCCGGCTCGCTGACCCTGGCCGGCTGGCTCACCGCGCTACCGGGCACTGCAGGCGGCGGCCAGATCAGCCTCAACGCGGGCCGCGACCTCGTCATCGCCGACGGCGCGCTGCTCCAGGCCTTGAGTGCGTCCGGCGCCGGCACTAGCACTGGCGACCGCGACCCCAGCCGCATCAGCCTCAATAGCAGCTGCCTCAGCGCCACCGCCTGCATCAACGACAGCCCCGACCCCACCGCACGCGCCGGCCGACTGCAACTCAAGGGCGGCCTGATTGAACTCGGCGGTGGCGAACTCAGCCTGCGCGCCGAGCGCGTCGGTCAGGACGTCATGATCGACGCCGTGCAGACCCGCCTCTCGGGCGTCGGCAGCATCGACGTAGAGGCGGTCCAGGTCTACCGGAACATCAACGAATTGGTCGGTGGCCTGGTGCCGGCACCCAGCCCTGCGCCGACACCCGCGCCAGCGCCAGCGCCGAGCCCGACGCCATCTCCATCCCCTGCACCATCGCCGGGCCCAGCGCCAGCGCCAGCACCGGCGCCGACCCCAGCGCCCGTTCCAGCACCCGCACCGACGCCTTCGCCCACACCGTCGCCGGCACCGTCGCCCGTGCCGACACCCACGCCCGCCCAGCCATCGCCTGGCAACGGCCCGTCGACAGGCAACACCCAGCCGCCCTCACCACCGCTCACGCCGCCGCCCAGCCCGAGCGGCCCCTCTGCGGGCAACGGCCCGACGACAGGAAACCAGCAGCCGCCCGCACCGCCGACGTCCGGCAATACGCCCTCACCCGGCCCGGTTCCGGCACCCACACCCACACCCACACCCACACCCACACCTGCGCCGTCGCCGTCGCCGAGCCCTGCACCGGGTCCCTCACCAGCGCCAGCGCCAGCACCAGTTCCGGCGCCGGCACCTGTTCCAGCACCCTCACCCTCACCCTCACCCGCGCCTGGCCCCGGTCCGGCGCCAGCACCCACGGGCCCGTCGACCGGCAATGGCCCGTCCACGGGCAACACGCAGCCGCCCCCGCCGCCGCTGACCCCCAGCCCGGCGCCGGTACCCGCGCCTGCACCCGGCCCTGCACCTGCACCCGGCCCTGCACCTGCACCCGGCCCTGCACCTGCACCTGCACCAGAGCCAGCGCCAGCGCCAGCGCCCTCCCCCAGCCCAGCCCCGGTGCCAGCCCCCAGCCCGACGCCAGCGCCCGCGCCGAGCCCGGCACCTGTTCCGGCTCCGGCGCCCGTACCGGCACCGTCACCCGCGCCTGGCCCTGGCCCGGCACCAGCCCCCACGGGTCCGTCGAGCGGCAATGGCCCGTCCACGGGCAACACCCAGCCACCCTCCCCGCCTCTGACCCCCAGCCCGGCACCGGCACCGGCACCGGCACCGGCACCCGAGCCTGCGCCGTCGCCCAGCCCGGCACCAGCGCCGGTGCCCGCGCCCAGCCCGACACCGGCCCCTGCGCCCGTTCCTGCCCCATCGCCGTCACCGGCACCCGTCCCTGCTCCGGCTCCGGTTCCGGCTCCTGCTCCTGCCCCTTCGCCGGCACCGGCACCGGCACCGGCACCCGTCCCCGCGCCAGCGCCAGCACCTGCACCAGCACCTGCACCTGCCGGGCCATCCACAGGCAATGGCCCGTCGACGGGCAGCACGCAACCGCCCGCGCCGCCGTTGACTCCTGCTCCCTCGCCAGTACCGGCACCAGCGCAGACCACGACGCCATCCGCCGGCAACGGCGCCAGCACGGGCAGCACGCCGCCTCCCACGCCGCCGCTGGCAGCACCCGCAGGCGCCGGCACGGCTTCCGTGCGGACACTGGACGCCGCGACCGGCTCCGCGACGACACCCTCCGCGGGCAACGGCCCAAGCACCGGCAGTACGCAGCCCCCCCCACCGCCGACCGCGCCGGGCACGGCGCCAACGCCCGCGCCATCACCAGCGCCCACACCTTCACCCACGTCCGCCCCGACGCCGGCACCTGCCCCCAGCACCCGGCTGGGCATCGGCCGCGTCGTCGCCGACAACGAGGCCTTCATGGGCAGCGGCCAGCAGACGGCGGCCAGCATCGCGGCACGCCTGTCCGCGGGTGATGCGGCCACTGCGGCGCTGATCCGCGTGCGGCCCGGCGTGGAGGTGCGCGCCAGCGGCGACCTGACGTTGAGCTCGGACTGGCGCCTGCCGACACTGACGGCCACCCAACTCGCCGCTGCACCGCAAGCGGCGGAGGCCGCGCTGACACTGCGCGCCGCCGGCGACGTCAACCTGCAGGCCAACCTCAGCACCGGCCTGCGCGAGTCACCGGTGAACGCCGGCGAATGGCTTGCCACGTCCAGCCGCGCCGGGGCCATCCGCATCGCCGCCGGGGCTGACCTCGCGGCCGCCAACGCGCTGGCGGTCAGCACGAACACAGACGCCGGCTCGGTGCTGCTGGGCACATCCGATGCCAACGCGCCGACCGTGCAGGTGCGCAGCAGCGTGGGCCGCATCGAGTTGGCCGCGGCGCGCGACGTACGCTGGCTCAGCGCGACCGCCACCGTCGCGACGCTGGGCGTGCCATTGGGCATCGCCAGCGCCGACACACAGGCCGCGCCCGCCGCGACTTCAGCGCAGGGCACACTGGTGGCGCCCAAGCCGACGATTGCTGCTGTGACCACCACGGTCGCGGGCGATGGCAGCACGCCATCGGCAGGCAATGGCGACACCACCGGCAACACGCAGCCGCCCGGCCCGCCGGTCGAGCCCGGCGTCACGCCCGCGCCCACCCCGGCGCCGTCGCCAGCGCCGGCACCCACACCGTCCACACCGCCGCCGCCGGCCCCCACGCCCGCGCCGGCCACACCTGACCCGCTGCCCGCCGCGGCCTTCCCGTCGCTCCTGGAGAGCCTGGGGCCGGCGTTGAACACGTCCGGCCTGCTGCCCTTCACGACGCAAGGCGGCAGCATCCGCCTCACGGCCGGCCGCGACGTCGTCGGGCAGGCGCCGGTTGCAGCGCAGCTCTACGCGACGGACTGGCTGTGGCGTGCCCGGGGCAGCCTGGACAACACGATCGCCTGGTTTGCCCGCAGCGACCTGTTCGCGCAGGGGCTGGCCACCTTTGGCGGTGGCTCGGTGCAGGTCCAGGCCGGCCGCGACGCCGTGCAGGTGCATGCTGCTGCGGCCGGTTCCGGCTTTCTTGCGCCGGGCGCCAACACGGGCGGCCTGCCCACGACGCTGCAGCAGTACGGTGGCGGTAGCGTGTCGCTGCAGGCCGGGCGCGACGTTGTCAGCGGCCAACTGCTGGCCTCGCGCGGCATCGCCGTCGCAGCCGGGGGCGCCATCCAGCGCCAAGCCGGCGCGAACGTGAACAACGACCCCGGCCTGCAACTGATCTACCAGGACGGCGCGCTGCGCGTGCAGGCCGGCGGCGACGTGACGCTGGCCAGCGCGCGCAACCTGGCGCTCAGCCTGCCGTCCAAGGCCAACGTGGAGGCGCTGGGCGAAGGTGTCGCCGCGCCCATGCTGGACCGCAACGCCAGCCTGCTGGTGCAGAGCGCCGGCGGCTCAGTGAGCTACCTCGGCGCGGACCAGCCGCTGGAAGTGGGCAACAAGGGCGAGCGCACGCCGGGCCAGGTCGTGCCCATCGACTTGCGCCTGCTGGCGCCACAGGGCGCCGTGTCGGCCGCCAACCTGCTGCAATGGAGCACGGCGGCGGACCCGGCCGATGTGCGCAGCTGGGTGGCCGGCCGCGAGAACGTTTCGGTGAACAACCTGCAGGTGCTGGCGCTGAGCGCGGCCCAGGCGCCGGCCGCGGCCTCGCTGGTGGACCTGGCCGGCATGACGCTGCCCGAGGCGCAGCGCCTGTCGCGCAACAGCCTCGGCCAGGCGCAACTCGACCAGAGCGCGCGTACGCCCGTGTTGCTGGTCTCCAGCGCGGCCGACGTGCAGCTGGGCAGCGTCACGTCCACGCGCCCGCTCGCAGTCGACGCGGCGCGCGACATCGGCGTATCGCTGGTCAGCATCCAGCAGCAGCCCGCGGCGGCGGGTCGGCCCGGCGAGGTGTCGCTGCTGAAGGCCGGCCGCGACGTCCGCTTCGGCAGCGGTAACGGCCTGGAGATCGCCGGCCCGGGTGACCTGCTGGTGCTGGCCGGCCGCGACGTGGACCTGTCCACCAGCACCGGCATCGTCGCGCGCGGCAACCTGTCCAACAGCGCGCTGCTGCCCGAGGGGGGCGCGCGACTGACGGTGGTGGCCGGCATGAGTGCCGAGGGCGACGACTATGCGCGAGCGAGTGCCGCGGGTTTTCAGGTGCTGGGCGCGTCGGGCCTGCTGGACAAGCTGGGCCGGGCCTGGGTGCTGCTCGGCGGCACGGGCACGGCCGCGGCCTTCGACGCGGCCGCGCCGACCACGCAGCTCGACCTGCTGCGCCAGCGCTTCGGCACCGCGACGGTGGACCGGCTCGTGGCCGAGCAGGTGCGTGCGCAGCCGGCGCGGGCCGAACGTGGCGACCAGCGTGCGCGCATGGCGGCGCTGCTCGGCAAGCCCGGGGACGATGCGGCAGTGACGGCAGCGCTGGCGGATCAGCCCAGCCTGCTGCAGCCGGCCTGGTCTGCACTGAGCGACACGGCTGCGCTGGCCCAGCTCGACAGGCTCAGCCCCGCGCAGCAGTCGCTGCTCGTCAGCCGCGTGCTGATGAACGGACTGGCCACGCAGGCGGCCCCGGCGAGCGCGTCGGCCCTCGCACAATTGGCCACCGCGGGCGACGTGGACAAGCTCGCCGACTACGTCGCGCAGATGAGCGGCCAGCGCGGCGCGGATGCGGCGGACACGCTGCGTCGTTTCGACGCGCTGCCCATCGAGCGCCAGATCCCCTGGCTGAACCGCGTGCTGGTGGGCGAACTGCGCAGCGCCGGCCGCACCGCCGCCGTGCTGGACGGCGACGAACGCTGGGCTGCCTATGCACGCGGCTACCAGGCCGTGAACCTGCTGTTCCCGCTCGGCACCAACACGCGCCCGGCGGCTCAGGTGCGCATGCCGACGAGCCAGATCAAGACGTTGCAGAGCGCCGACATCACTGTCCTCAACCCCGGCGGCGGCGTCAACGCCGGCGAGGTGACGGCGGGCCGCAAGGCGCCGACGGAGCTGGGCATCGTCACCGTCAATGGCGGCGACGTGTCGGCCATCGTGGCGCAGAACTTCGACGTCAACCAGTCGCGCGTGTTCACGCTGGGCAAGGGCAACCTGCTGATGTGGTCGTCGGCCGGCAACATCGACGCCGGGCGCGGCGCCAAGACCGTGACCGGCGCGCCGGCACCCGTGCTGCGGCTGGACGCGAACGGCAACCTGGTGTTCGACACCTCGGGTTCGTTCAGCGGCTCGGGCATCGCCGTGCTGTCCGCAGGCAACGACCTGGACCTGTACGCACCCACTGGCGAGATCAACGCCGGCGAAGCGGGCATCCGCTCCAAGGGCAATGCCTTCCTGGGCGCGGAGCGGCTGGTCAACGCCAACGACATCCAGGTGTCGGGGACGCGGGCCGGCGCGACCGCTGACACGGCCATCAGCGTGCCCATCGCCGTGCCGGTGACGCCCACCGGCGCCGCACAGGCCGCCGCCGCGGCGGACACCGACAAGGACAAGGATGAGCGCCGCCGCCGGCGCCGCAACCTGCTGCTGGAGTTCCTGGGCTTCGGCTCCTCCTGATTTCCGAAAGACAACCCATGATGCGCAAAGCACTCACCGCCCTCGTCCTCTCGGCCCTGCTGCCGGCCACCGCCCACGCCTGGTGGAACGCCGACTGGAGCGAGCGCGCCAGGATCACGCTGAACACGTCGAGCCAGGGACTGGAGACCAAGGAGGCCGCCAGCGGCGTGGCCGTCGCCGTGCGCCTGCACTCCGGCAACTTCGACTTCACGGCGGCCAAGGAAGACGGCAGCGACCTGCGCGTGGTGGCCGGCGACGACAAGACGCCGCTGAAGTTCAGCATCGAGCGCTTCGACTCGGTCAACGAACTGGCCGTGCTGTGGGTGCAGCTGCCCAGCGTGCTGCCGGGCAGCGACAAGAACCAGTTCTACGTCTACGGCGGCAATGCCAAGGCCGCCGCCGAGGGCGATGCGAACGGCTTCGATACGGCCACCGTCATCGCACTGCACTTCAGCGACAAGCCGGCCGGTGCCGACCAGCTCGGCGCCGTGAAGCCGCAGGGCACGCTGGTTACCGAACCGAACGGGTTGCTGGCGGCGAGCGCCAGGCTGGGCGGCGAGTCCATCGTCTACGCGCTGTCCGACAAGCCGGTCGTCGACGCCGGCAACCAGCTGACCGTGAGCCTGTGGGTCAAGCTCGACGACGTGCAACGCGCAACGCTGCTGAACTGGGGCGGGCTGACGCTGAGCCTGAACGGCGGCAAGGTGGCCGTGCGCGCTGACAAGGCCGAGGTCAGCGGCGGTGAAGTGCCCGTCGCGCGCTGGACACAGGTCGCGCTGCGCCTGGGCCTGGGCAAGGCGACGCTGTTCGTCAATGGCGCGCAAGTGGCACAGGGCGACCTGGCCACGCCCGCGCTGGGCAGCAGCCTTCGCCTGGGCGAAGGAGCACGCGGCCTGATGGACGAAGTGCAGGTGGCCGCCACGCTGCGCAGTGCGGACTGGATTGCCGTCGCCGCGGGCGCACAGGGCGCGGAAAGCAAGCTCGTCGCGTCCGCACGGGAGGCCAAGGACAGCGCCGAGGCCGGCGGCGGCGAAAGCCACGGCTACATGGGGGTTCTGGTCAAGAACCTGACGGTGGACGCCTGGGTGGTGATCGTCATCCTGGGCATCATGTTCGCCATCGCCTGCTGGGTGATGGTCAGCAAGGGCCTGCTGGTGACCCAGGTGGCCAGGGCCAACCGCAGCTTCGTGCTGAAGTTCCGTGAGGCGAACGAGGAGCTGCTGAAGCTGGAGACGCACGCGCCGCATCCCCAGTCGCCCATCTACCGGCTCTACCAGGCGGGCGTGCGCGAACTGGCCAAGCGCAAGGTGGGCGAGGCCGGCGCCAAGCCGCTGTCGGGCGCATCGCTGGACGCGGTCAAGGCCTCCGTCGACGCCGACTACGTGCGCGAGAACGCGCAGCTCAACTCCGGCATGGTGTTGCTGACCATCGCCATCTCGGGCGGCCCCTTCCTGGGTCTGCTGGGCACGGTGGTGGGCGTGATGATCACTTTCGCCGCCATCGCGGCGGCGGGCGACGTGAACGTCAACGCGATCGCCCCGGGCATTGCCGCCGCGCTGCTGGCGACGGTGGCGGGCCTGGGCGTCGCGATCCCTGCGCTATTTGGCTACAACTACCTGGCCGCGCAGATCAAGAACGCGACGTCGGACATGCAGATCTTCATCGACGAGTTCATCACTCGCGTCGCCGAGTTGTACGGAGCCCCGTAAAGCCATGTCCGCCGACATCAAGGGCGACAACCAGCTCTACGACGACATCAACGTGACGCCGATGCTGGACCTGGCTTACGTGCTGCTCGTCGTCTTCATCATCCTGACGACGGCCTCGGTGCAAGGCGTCAAGGTGAAGTCGCCCGAGACCCACGCAGCCAACAACCTGGCCAAGCCGCAGACGCGCGCCATCACGATCACGGCGGACGGAGGCGTCTACCTGGATGCTTACCCGGTGGACATGGAGCAGCTGCGTACGTCGCTGGCCCAGTACAAGGCCGCCAACCCCGCACTGCCCGTGGTGCTGAAGGCCGACGCGGCGGCGCAGTACGACAAGGTGATGCAGGTGCTGGAGGTGGCCAAGAAGCTGGACATCACCGAGATCGGCCTGGTCACCAAGCGCGCCGAGGGGAGCTGACGGCATGCAAGTCAACCAGGACGCCAAACCCTACGACAGCATCAACGTGACGCCCATGCTGGACCTTGCCTATGTGCTGCTGGTCGTGTTCATCCTGATGACGACGGCCTCGGTGCAGGGTCTCAACATCAGCATGCCCAAGCCCAGCAACAAGCCCAGCACCGAGAAGCATGAGCTGAAGATCGTGCAGGTGATGCCCGACGGCGGCGTGCTGCTGAACGGCGTAGGCGTCAGCCTCGCGGAGCTGGAGACGCAGTTGGGCGCCGCCAAGGGGCGCGACGCGCAGATGTCCGTCGCGATCAAGGGCGATGCACGCACGCAGTACGCGAGCGTCATCGCCGTCATCGACCTGTGCAACAAGCTGCAGGTCAACATGGGCTTGGTGACGAGCCGGATCGGCACGTGATGAAAACCCGCCACGTCAAGCTCATCGTCGTCGCCGCCTGCCTGCTGCTGGGCCTGGCCGTGTGGTGGGCCGTGAAGAACATCAAGCCCGACGGGCCCAAGCGCCAGGTAGCCAAGATCTCCATCCTGCCGGACACGCCGCCGCCACCGCCGCCACCACCCAAGGACGAGAAGAAGCCCGAGCCGCCCAAGGATGAGCCCAAGCAGGTGATGCGCGAGGAGCAGATCAAGCAAGTCGAGGCGCCAAAGCCGGCCGAGGCCATCAAGATGGAAGGCGCCGCGGGCGATGGTCCCAGTGCCTTCGCGGCGGGCAACGTGGCCAGGGACTACGCCGGCGGTGCGCCGATGACCGGCGGCGCCAGCGGCCCGGCCGGCACGGCGGCGGACCGCGCACAGGAACGCTTCTACGCCAACTCGGCCCGCCAGCTGCTGCAAGGCGAGATCGAGCGCCACCTGAAGGCCGAGGCCGAGACCCTAACCGCGACCTTCGCGATCTGGCTGGCGGGCGATGGCGCCATCCAACGCTTTGAACTGACCCCCAGCGGCAACGACGCCAACGACACCGCCATGCGTGCCGCTCTCGACGAGACCCGCCGCCAGTTCAAGCTGCCGCCGCCCCCGGCGCTGGCACTGTCGCAGCCGATGCGCTTTCGCCTGAGCGTGCGGCCCCAGGCCTGACTTTGATTCCGAGCTGACCCATGAAACCCATCCTCACGCTGCTGACTGCCAGCTTCATCGCGGCCGCCCTGCCGGCCCACGCCCAGACCGACAAGGAAGAGCTCGCCCGCCTGCGCGCGACGACGCAAGCCCTGATCGACGCGCTCGTCGCGCAAGGCCTGCTGACGCGCGACAAGGCCGAGGCCATCCTGAAACAGGCCCAGGTCGCGGCCACCGTGCCCCAACCCGTCACCCAAGCCCAGCCGCAGGCCGACGCCGCTGCGCCCAAGGTGCTGCGCATCCCCTACGTGCCCGAGACCGTGCGCCAGCAGATGCGCGACGAGATCAAGGCCGAGGTGCTGGCCCAGGCCAAGGGTGAACGCTGGGGCCAAGCCGATGCGTTGCCCGACTGGGTGGGGCGCATCAGGGTCAGCGGCGACCTGCGCGTGCGTGGGCAGAACGAGTTCCTCGACAAGGCCAACGTGCCGGCCGATGTGTACCGCGCGCAGACGGCCTCTCCCGCCTGGTCGCCCGACCTGGCGAACACGACCACCGACCGCCAGCGCCTGACGCTGCGCGGCCGGATCGAAGTGGATGCCAAGCTCAGCGACCAGGTGCTGGCCGGCGTCCGCCTGGCCACCGGCAGCACGGGCAACAGCGCCACGTCCACCTCCCAGACGCTGGGCAGCGACTTCAACCGCTACACCATCGGCCTGGACCGCGCCTTCATCCGCTGGCAGCCGCCGCTGTTCACCAACGGCCTGTCCGCCGACTTCGGCCGCATGCCCAACCCCTTCTTCAGCACCGACCTGGCCTGGCCGGACGATCTCGCCTTCGACGGGGTCGCCGCCAAGATGAGCCACGCATTCACGCCGCAGCGCGGGCTGTTTGCGACGGCAGGCGTGTTCCCCATCGAGGAACTGTCGCTGAGCACCCAGGACAAGTGGCTGCTGGGCGCGCAGGTGGGCGGCGAGATCGACCTGGCGCGCGGCGTGCAGTTCAAGCTGGGCCTGGCGGCCTACGACTTCCGCCACATGGAAGGCCGGCGCGAAACCAGCCCGCCGCCCAGCGGCCCACGCAGCGGCACGACCAGCTACTTCGCGTCGCAGTACGCCGCCGGCCTGCGCCTGAAGGGCAACACGCTGATCAACCTGAACGATCCCACCAGCACCGCCGCGCCGACCTGGGGCCTGGCATCCAAGTTCCGCCCGATCAACCTGACGGCCAGCCTGCAGCTGGACGGCGTGCTGCCGGTGCCGGTGGGCATGACGCTGGACTGGATCAAGAACACCGGTTTCGACGTGAAGGACATCGAGGCCCGAGCTGGCCTGCCGCTGACGGACCTGCACGAGAAGACCACCGCCGTGCAGGCGCGTCTGCAGGCCGGCGCCCCGAAGCTCGCGCGCCGCGGCGACTGGCAGGCCTTCGCGGCATACCGGCTGGTGCAGCGCGATGCGTGGATCGATGGCTTCACCGACACGACCTGGCACCTGGGCGGCACCAACTACAAGGGCTGGAGCCTGGGCGGCAATGTCGGGCTGGACAGGAACTTCTGGCTCAGCGCGCGCTGGACCAGCACGCGCAACCTCGACGACGGCGTGCGCTTCTTGGCCGTGCCGGGCGACGCCACGTCCCTGAGCGGCAATCTCAGCAGCGCGCCGCTGCGCATCGAGGTGCTGCAGTTCGACCTGAACGCGAGGTTCTGAACATGAAACGCTTCGCCCTCGCCTTGCTGCTCGTCGCCAGCCTCACCGTCCACGCGCAGGATGCCAAGGTCTCCAAGGAGCGCGAGGCGCTGCGTCGCGCCCAGACCGCATTGCGTGCCGCCCAGGAGCAGCAGTCCGCGCTGCAGGCTGACAAGGCCAAGGCCGAGGCCGACGCTGCCAGCGCGCAAAAGGACATCGCTGCCGCCAAGGCCCAGATCGCTGGCAGCGCCGCGCGGCTGAAGGCCCGCGAGGCCGAGCTGGACACGCTGCGCGCGCAATTGCAGGCGGCCAAAGACGCACAGCAAGGGGCCGACGCCAAGGCCGCCGAGCGTGAGCAGGCCTTGCAACAGCAGATCGTCACCAGCCGCCAGGAAGCCGCCGCCCGACAGCAGGCCAACCAGGCGCTGACCCAGCTGCTGGAACGCAGCACCACGGCGCTGGCCGACGCCGAGGCCAAGAACCGCAAGCTCTACGCGCTGGGCCAGGACCTGGTGAAGCGCTACATCGGCCGGTCCCCCGTGGAAACGGCGCTGCAGCAAGACCCCGTGCTGGGCCTGACGGCGGTGCGCTTCGAGGACCAGGCGGAGCAGCTGCGCGCAGAGCTGGCCGCGGCACGCGTCGTGCGCTGACCCGCGTCGGCCCTTGCCTACAGCGGGACTGCGCACGCCCCGACTGTGCAGACGGCCTGTGAGGCGCACATTGGTTGCCTGCAGCGCGCATTCAGGCGGCGGCCCCACGGTACGCCACGCGCGCCAGCTCAACCGCAAGGAGCCTCACATGTCTTATCCCACCATCTCGTCCTCCAAGGTCGAAGGCACCAAGGTCTACAACCTGCAGGGCGACAAACTCGGGTCCATCGACGACCTCGTCATCGACAAGCGCAGTGGCCAGGTGCGCTACGCCGCGCTGGAGTTTGGCGGCTTCCTGGGCGTCGGCACCGACCGCTATCCGCTGCCCTGGGACATGCTGAAGTACGACACGGAGAAGGACGGCTACGTCGTCAACCTCGACAAGGGCCGCCTCGAGAGTGCGCCGCACTACAGCGAGGACGAGGTGCCTGCCTACTCCGACGACTACGGCCGCAAGGTCTACGACCACTACGGCTTCCCCTGGATGTGAGGCCGTGAGCACAGGCCCCGCCCAGCTGGTGGGGCCCGCCGGCGCATGCGGCCTTGTCCGACGCGAACGGCACCGTCACGCTGACACCGCTCGGCACCACATCTCCCTACTCTGACTGTCGGGGCGAAGGGCCTGAAGAAGGCCAATCGCCACCGCCCATCCATCTCCAGGAGAACCCGATGACCAACCGATTCAACGCCCCCCGCCTGCTGTGTTCCCTTGCCCTGGTCGGACTGGCCGGTGCGGCCTCGGCCAACATCACCAAGCCCGTCTACTCCGCCGCCAAGGACGAACTCAAGGCGATGTACAAGACCGAGCACGACAACTGCGGCTCGATGGCTGGCAACGCCAAGGACGTCTGCGTGGAGCGCTCCAAGGGCCATGAGAAGGTCGCGCTCGCCCACCTCGAATACCAATACACGGGCACGATCAAGGACCGCAACCACTACCTGGAGTCTCGCTTCGAGGCCAAGTACAAGCTGGCGAAGGAAGCCTGTGACGACAAGAGCGGCAACGCCAAGGACGTCTGCGTGGCCGACGCCAAGGCCGAGCACGACAAGGCCAAGGCCGACCTGAAGGCCAACAAGGCCATCGCCGAGGCACAGAACGACCAACTGGAAGCCAAGCTCAAGGCCGACTACAAGGCTGCCAACGAGCGCTGCGATTCGCTGTCCGGCAATCTCAAGGACAGCTGCCAGGCCAGTGCGAAGGCCCGCTACTTCCAGTAATGCATCCCGTCAGCGCCCGGGCGCCGCTATCGGCCCCCCGGGTGGCCCGGCAACCCGGCGCTGCCCATTGGGCGCGCCGGGTTTTTGCATGGGCCGGAGCAACGAAGACGGTGCCCGGAGCAGCCGGCCACCCGAGGCATCCCCACGGGCCCGGGCGGGGCTGGCCGTGCCAGGTCCTCAGTTCGCCGCAAAGCAGTACAGCAGCCCGGCGCCGCCGGTGCTGACCAGCCTGGGTTGGCTGCAGCCCCGGCTGCCGTGGGCCGAGTTCCAGGATGCGTTGCCGACGCCAGTGCGGTCGAAGTGCCCCGGCTGCACCGAGCCGTCCTCGGCGCCGGACGTGTAGTTGCGGCAAGTCTTGTCGGCGCCCTCCGGATAGGCGCGGCCGTCCGGCGTGGAGCCGGTCAGGATGAGCTGGCCGCCTGGCTGAGCATCCAGCCGCAGGTCGAGCACGTCATCTACCCCGGCCTGGCCAGCCACCCGGAGCACGCGCTGGCCAGGCGCCAGATACGCGGCGGCGGCGGCATGATCAGCGTTGCCCTGAAAGCCGACCTGGCCGGTCGCGCGGCGCTTCCTGGAGCGGGTGCAGCTGTTCACGCTGTCTGAGAGCCTGGGCAGTGTCGAGAGCCTGATCTCGCTGCCGGCGCTGATGACGCATGCCTCCATCCCGCCCAAGCCCCGCACCCGCCTGGGCATCACGGACGCGCTGGTGCGGATGTCGGTGGGAATCGAGGCGGTGGAGGACCTGAGGCGCGATCTCGCGGACGCACTCGCAGCCATCGGACAGCCGCACGCGCGGTGCCGGATGCCGACCCCGGCGTTGCGGACGCTCCGGCGAATTCGGCTGGGGCCTGCTGCCTCAGGACGGCAGCGGACCCTGTGCA
>JACPYV010000052.1 GCA_016195825.1 Burkholderiales bacterium
ACTTCCAGCAGGTGGGCGGCATCGACTGCAAGCCCATCACCGGCGAGATCACCTACGGGCTGGAACGCCTGGCCATGTACCTGCAGGGCAAGGAATCGGTGTATGACCTCGTCTACACCGACGGCCTGACCTACGGCGACGTGTTCCACCAGAACGAGGTCGAGCAGTCGACCTACAACTTCGAGCACAGTGACGTGGACTTCCTGCTCGGTGCGTTCGCCGCGCACGAGAAGCAAAGCAAGCACCTGATGGAACATCAGCTCGCCCTGCCCGCCTACGAGCAGTTGCTGAAGGCCGGCCACAGCTTCAACCTGCTGGACGCGCGTGGCGCGATCAGCGTGACGGAGCGCGCCGCCTACATCGGCCGCATCCGCAACCTGGCCCGCGCCGTCGCGCAGAGCTACCTGGAAAGCCGCGCGCGTCTGGGCTTCCCGATGGCGCCCAAGGCCTGGGCGGATGAAGTCGTTGCGCAGATCGAACTGAAGAACAGCAAGAAGGCGGCCTGATGAATCTGCTCGTTGAACTGTTTGTCGAAGAGCTGCCCCCGAAGGCGCTGAGGAAGCTGGGCGAGTCGTTCGCCGCCGTGCTGGCCGACAGCCTCAAGGCGCAGGGCCTAGCGGGCGCGGATGCCGCCGTCACGTCCTTCGCGTCGCCGCGCCGCCTCGGTGTGCATGTTGCCGGCGTCGCCGCGAAGGCCACCGACAAGGCGGTGCAACAGAAGCTGATGCCGGTTGCCGTGGCGCTGACCGCAGACGGCCAGGCCACCCCGGCACTGCTGAAGAAGCTGGCGTCCATCGGCGCCGGCCCCGAGGTCGTGCCGCAGCTCAAGCGCCTGCCCGACGGCAAGGCCGAGGCACTGTTCTGGGACAGCATGGTCGCTGGCGCCACGCTGGCGCAAGGCCTGCAGAAGGCGCTGGACGAGACGCTGGCCAAGCTGCCGATCCCCAAGGTCATGACCTACCAGCTGGCCGATGGCTGGACCGACGTGAAGTTCGTGCGCCCCGGGCATGGCCTGGTCGCGCTGCATGGCAGCGAGGTCGTGCCGGTCCAGGCCCTGGGCCTGACTTCCGGCCGCACGACCAGCGGCCACCGCTTCGAAGCGGCTCAAGCCACCGTCAGTATCGAGTCCGCCGACAGCTATGCCACCCAGTTGCGCGACCAGGGCGCCGTCATCGCCAGCTTTGCCGAGCGCCGCGCCGAGATCTCGCGCCAGCTCAAGGGGGCGGCCGATGCGCTGAGCCTGACGCCCATCGATGACGCTGACCTGCTCGATGAAGTGACCGCCCTCGTCGAGCGCCCCAACGTGCTGACCTGCGCCTTCGAGGCCGAGTTCTTGGCCGTGCCGCAGGAGTGCCTCATCCTGACGATGAAGGCCAACCAGAAGTACTTCCCGCTGCTGGACTCGCACGGCAAATTGACGCGCCACTTCCTGGTGGTGAGCAACATCGCCCCCGCCGACGCCAGCGCCGTCACGCAAGGCAACGAGCGCGTCGTGCGCCCGCGCCTGGCGGACGCCAAGTTCTTCTTCGACCAGGACCGCAAGAAGAAGCTGGAAGACCGCCTGCCCGGCCTGGCCAAGGTGGTCTACCACGGCAAGCTGGGCAGCCAGGGCGAGCGCGCCGAGCGCGTGCGCGCGATCGGCCACGCCATCGTCAACCAGCTCAGCATGGCGACGCTGCCGTACACGGTGGATGCCGACGACGAATTCAAGGTGCTGGACAGCAAGGTCAAGCAGGCGGCGCAGCTCGCCAAGTGCGACCTGCTGACCGACATGGTCGGCGAGTTCCCCGAGCTGCAAGGCATCATGGGCGGCTACTACGCCCGCCACGAGGGCTTGCGCGACGGCGTCGCCATCGCCATCGAGGACCACTACAAGCCCCGCTTCGCCGGCGACGCGCTGCCGCGCAACCACACTGGCACGGTCGTGGCGCTGGCCGACAAGCTGGAGACATTGGTGGGCCTGTTCGGCATCGGCCAGTTGCCCACCGGCGACAAGGACCCGTTCGCGCTGCGTCGCCATGCGCTGGGCGTCATCCGCATCCTGGTCGAGAAGAACCTGCCGCTGGAGCTGCCGGCACTGATAGCTGCGGCCGTGCCGCCGTTCGGCGAGCTGATCGAGAACCCGAGCGCGGCGCTGCTGACCTTCTTCGCCGACCGCCTGGCCGTCAACCTGCGCGACCAGGGCTACAGCGCCCAGGAAGTCGACGCCGTGCTGGCGCTGAACCCCGCGCGCCTGGGCGACGTGCCGCGCCGCCTGGAGGCCGTGCGCGCCTTCGCCGCGCTGCCCGAGGCCGCCTCGCTGGCCGCCGCCAACAAGCGCGTCGGCAACATCCTTAAAAAGGTCGAGGGCGAACTGCCCACGACCATCAGCCTTGACCTGCTGAAGGAAGCTGCCGAGCAGGCCCTGGCCGCCGCCCTCAACACCGTCCAGCCCGATGCCGACCGCCTGTTTGAGCAGCACGACTACACCGGCTCGTTGCAGACGCTGGCTGCGCTCAAGGCCCCGGTCGACGCCTTCTTCGACGATGTCATGGTCAACGCGGAAGACCCCGCGCTGCGTGCCAACCGCCTTGCCCTGCTGGGCCAACTGCACGCGGCGATGAACCGCGTGGCGGACCTGTCGCGCCTTGCCTAAATCCACCATGCGCGCCGACCACGCCCACGGCATGAAGCTCGTCATCCTGGGCCGCGACGGCACGCTCAACCGCTACCGCGACGACCACGTCAAGGCGCCCGAAGAGCTGGACCCGCTGCCGGGTGCGATGGAGGCCGTCGCGCGGCTGAACCATGCCGGCTGGCACACCGTGCTGGCCACCAACCAGGCCGGCATCGGCCGCGGACTGCTGGACATGGCTTCGCTGAATGCCGTGCACTTGCGGCTGAACCAGTTGTTGGCCGAGAAGGGCGGGCGGCTGGATGCTGCCTTCTTCTGCCCGCACACGCCCGAGGAAGGCTGTGACTGCCGCAAGCCGCTGCCGGGGCTGATACAGCAGATCGGCGAGCGCTTCGACGTGGAGCTGGCCTCGGTGCACATGGTCGGCGCGTCGCTGACCGACCTGCAGACGGCCCAGAACGCCGGCTGCGTGCCTCACCTCGTGCTGACCGGCCCCTTCGGCCACCTGAGCACCGAGGAGCTGGCCAACCTGCTCGTGCAGGTGCCCGGCGCGCGCGTGCACGACGACCTGGCAAGCTTTGCCGAAACCATCATCCAGGCAGAACGCCGCCGCGTTGCCGAACAGCGTGGCCAGGCCCTCGCCCCCGATACCCAGGCCGGAGACCTGAACTAAATGTCCAACCTGCTGAGCGCCATCCGCTCGCTGATCTTCGTCATCGTCCTCATCGTGACGGTCATCCCCTGGGCCACGGCCGTCGTCATCCTGTCCATCTTCCGCCGTGGCGATCCGATCTACTGGGCCTGCGCAGGCTGGCTCAAGGTCGCGATCTGGAGCGCCCGTTTCATTTGCGGCATCCGCTGGCGCATCCATGGCATGGAGCACCTGCCGCCCGCGTCGGAGCGACGCGCCGGTGTGGTGCTGCTGTCCAAGCACCAGAGCACCTGGGAGACCTTCGCCTACCCGGCGCTGCTCAGCCACCCGCTGGCCTACGTCTTCAAGCGCGAGCTGCTCTACGTCCCCTTCTTCGGCTGGGCGATGGCGCGCATGGACATGATCCACATCGACCGCGGCCGTCGCACCGAGGCCTGGAACAAGGTGCTCAACCAGGGCAAGCGCTTGGGGGGCCAGGGCAACTGGGTCATCATGTTTCCCGAGGGCACGCGCATCGCGCGCGGTGAGGTGGGCGACTACAAGACCGGCGGCACGCGCCTGGCCATCGAGGCAGGCCTGCCCGTCGTGCCCATCGCCGCGACCGCCGCGCGCTGCTGGCCGCGCAAGAGCTTCCTGCTGCGTCCCGGCGTCGTGGACATCTCCATTGGCCGGCAGATCCCGTCGCAGGGCCGCGAGCCGGGCGAACTGATGCGCGAGGTCAAGGACTGGATCGAGTCCGAGATGCGCCGGCTTGACCCCGAGGCCTACGCCAACCCCGCGCCGGCCGGCGCCGCCGGCAGCCCAGCCGCCAACCAGCGCTGAACCCCATGCCCGCTAAGCGCCCGGCCCCGCTCCTGCAAGACAGCCAGTTGTCTCTGTTCGAGGCGCAGGCCGACATCGCCCCCGCCGAGCCCGGCGCCACGCGTGCGCAGCGCGAGCTGTGGCTGGGCCAGCACCGCGTGGGCTACGAGCTCAAGCGCGCACGGCGGCGCTCCATCGGCTTCGTGGTCGGCCCGCAAGGCCTGCGCGTCAGCGCGCCGCGCTGGGTACCGGTCACCGAGATCGAGCGTGCGCTGCACCACAAGGGCGAGTGGATCCTGCGCAAGCTGGTCGAGCAGCGCGAGCGCCTGCAGCGCATGCAGGCCGCGCGCATTGACTGGCTGGACGGCGGCCGCCTGCCCTATCTGGGCGTGCCGCTGACACTGGTCATCGCGCCCGCCGAGCGCGAGGTCGTGTGGGACGCCGACACACGCGAGTTGCGCCTGCCGCTGCCCCACGGCGCCGCGGCCGAACAGGTGCGCGACCTGGCCCAGTCCTGGCTGCAGGCCCGCGCCCGCGAGGATTTCATGCCGCGCTGCCAGCGCTTTGCCGCCCAGCTGGGCGTGGCGATGAAGTCGCTGCGCCTGTCATCCGCCCAGACGCGCTGGGGCAGTGCCAGCGCCGACGGCTCGATCCGGCTGAACTGGCGCCTCATCCACTTCGCGCCGGCCATCATCGACTACGTCGTCGCGCACGAACTAGCGCACCTGCGCGAGATGAACCACAGCCCGGCCTTCTGGGACACGGTGCGTTCGGTGCTGCCCGACTTCGAGCGCTCGCGCGAGGCGCTGCGCGAGGAATCGATCGTCGTGCAATGAAATGGTTTGCTTGTGAATATTCCCCAGGCGCCGTCACCTGCCGTCATTCACATTCAGCAACACTGCGCGCCAACGCTGTCACACAGGTGCCTCGACCGGCTGAGCCGGGGGGAGTGAAGGCACCGCGCTAAGCCCAGACGCCGCCGTCCGGTCCCCACCGGCGGCGGCGTTTCCTCTGGGGCGCCGAGGCTGATGCCGGGCGCACAATCTCGGTGCATAAAAGCCCAGGACCCTCGCGCCGTGTCCGGCAGATCGCACCAACAGCACCACCTTCAGGCCTTGCCATGCTGACGCGCCGGCGGCTCGTCCAGGCACCGCTGTTGATCGCGGCCAGCATCCCGGCAGCGGCGGCGCCGCAGGTGCAGCGGGTGATCTACCCGGCACCCGAGTCGCCCACGGATCAGCGCTCGCAGGACATGGTGGCGCTGCTGCAGGCTGCCCTGCAGCGCACCGAGGTCAGCCACGGCCCCTTCACGCTGGCGCCGGCCGCTGTGGCGGCCAGTGAGGACCGCCAACTGCTCAACATGGAGCAAGGTCAAGCGCCCACGGTGGTGTGGGCCTCGGCCACGGCCGAACGCGAACGGCGCCTGTTGGCCATCCGCATCCCGGCGCGGCGCGGCCTGCTGGGCTACCGCGTGGCGCTGATCCACCGGGCACGCCAGGCGGAGTTCAGCCGCATCCGCACGCTGGACGACTTGCGCGCCTACTCGCTCGGCCAGGGCCCCAACTGGCCGGAGGTGCAGATGTACCGCCAACTGCGGTTCAAGGTGCAGACCGGCAGCTACGAGGCCTTGTTCCGCATGCTGGTCGCCGGGCGCTTCGACCTGTTTCCGCGCGGCATCAACGAGGTGTTCGATGAGCTCGCCGCGCACCAGTCCGAGGTGCCAGACCTGGCGGTGGAGGACACCTTGCTGATCCACTACCCCCAGCCCTACTACTTCTTCGTCAACCGGCGCGACACCGGCCTGGCCCAGCGCATTGAGCTGGGCCTGCGGGCCATGCTTCGCGACGGCAGCTTCGAGGCACATTTCTGGCGCTTCCACGGCAACGCCATCCAGCAGGCCCGGCTGGGCGAGCGGCGCCTGCTGAGGCTGGAGAACCCGTTGCTGCCGCCGGATACGCCGCTGGCTGACGGCCCGCTGTGGTTCGACCCGAAGGCGATGCGACGTCCCTGAGGCGCCGCCTCTAGGCCGGGCTGAAGCGGTAGACCCCGTCGGCGCCCAGTTCGCGCCTGAGCTGCCCCTGCAGCCACAACGCATGCAGGTGAGCGATAGCCTCGCCCATGGCGAAGGTGGTCTGGTGCAGGTCGAGCTTGCGCTTGAACAGCACGGGCAGCAGGCCCGCGGCATGCGTGGGCTCGGAGCGGCAGGCGGCCACCACCTCGGCCAGGCGCTCATCGTGGTGCTCCTGCAACTGGTCAATGCGCGCATGCAGGCCGGTGAAGGGCTTGCCGTGCGACGGCAGTACCAGCGTGTCGGTGGGCAGATCAAGGTAGCGGGTCAGCGAGCTCAGGTACAGCGTCAGCGGATCGGCCTCGGGCTCCACGTCGACGACAGACACATTCGTCGAGATGCGTGGCAGCACCATGTCCCCGCTGATCAGCAGCTTCGCGTCGCCGCAGAACAGGCTGATGTGCTCCGGTGCGTGGCCGTAGCCGGCGATGCAGCGCCAGGCGCGCCCACCGATCTCGATCTCGCTGCCATCCATCAGCCGCCTGAAGCTGGACGGCACGACGGGCACCATCTTGGGGTAGTAGTCGGCGCGCGCACGGATCTTCTCCAGCGACTCGGGGTCCGTCAGGCCGTGGCTGCCGAAGAAAGCCGCGGCCGAGGCGCCGCCCATGCCCACCGTGGAGCTGCTGGCCAGGCGCGCGAGGTTGAAGTCCGTCGCGCTCATCCAGAGGCGGCAGCCCCAGCGCTCGGTCAACCAGTGCGCCAAACCGAGATGGTCAGGGTGGAAGTGGGTGGCGATGACGCGCAGTACCGGCAGCCCGTCCAGGCGCTCAGCGAACACCGTCTCCCAGTGGGCACGTGTGTCGTCGCTGCTGATGCCGCAGTCGACGATGGTCCAGCCCTCACGCCCGTCCTGGCGATCGCGCAGCAGCCACAGGTTGATGTGATCCAAGGCAAACGGCAGACCCATGCGCACCCAGCGCACACCGGGCGCCAGGTCCAGCGCCTCGCCGGGGCCGGGCAGGGTTTCGCCCAAGGGGTAGTGGAGTTCGGATTCGCGAGCGTTGGCCATAGCGCTTTAGACTGACGTTTACGTCAATTGAGTGTAGCCATGCCCCCCCGCAAGTCTGTCCCGCCCGCGACCGAGACCCCGCAGCCGACTTTCACGATCACCGAGCTGGCCGCGGAGTTCGACATCACGCCGCGTGCGATCCGGTTCTACGAGGACATGGGCCTGCTGGAACCCGGCCGCAAGGGCCGCAACCGCGTCTACACGCCGCGCGACCGCACGCGGCTCAAGCTGACCTTGCGCGGCAAGCGCCTGGGCCTGGCGCTGCAGGACATCAAGCAGCTCGTGGACATGTACGACAGCCAGGCCAGCGCGGCGCCGCAGTTGCGCGCCTTCCTCGCCATCCTGGCGCAGCACCGCGGGCAACTGGAGCAGCAGCGCCACGACATTGAGGTCACGCTGGCCGAGATCCAGCAGCACGAGAAGCGCTGCCGCTCGCTGCTGGCCGGCCAAGCGTGACGCTTTGCCGGGAGCGCTCTCTAATTGAGTCGCAGACGGGGCAAACCCCGCTGCTGCACTGCACAAGAGTGACTAGAGTTCGGCGGCCGGTTCACCCCCTTCGCCGGTTCGTCTCTGTGGAGCAGTCATGACCCTCGGACCGCGCCCTGCCCTGGCGCTGACACTGCCCGCTATCGCGGGTGTATTGATGATGCTGACCGTTCAATCGGTCGGAGCCCAGACGGAGGCCCCCAAGGCCGAAGGCCTGGAGCGCGCGCAGAAGGCCGCCGACGCGGTCTTCCACTGGATCAAGCTCAACGCCGACAAGGGCGCGACCCGACAGACGCCGGCTCCCGCGCCCACGCCCGCACCTGCGCCGGCCCCCGTGGCGCGCAAGCCCACGCCCGCGCCCACGCCTGTTGCTGCCGCCACGGCCAGACCGACGGCTGCACCGGCGCAGAGCAACGCACCCACACCCGCTCAAGCGCTGGCACCCGCACCGGCGCCCGTCGTGACCGCCGCAGCGCCTGAGCCCGAACCCGAGCGCACGCCCGTTCTGCTCGCCTCAGCCGCCCCCACGCCAGTGCCGGCCGCACCCATGGCCGCCGCGGCGCGAGCCGTGGAGCCCGAGCCGCCGCCGGCCGAGGAAGCCGATGTGCCGCTCAAGTTGATCACCAAGGTGGACCCCGTCATCCCGCGCCAGCTGCTGCAGCAGAGCTTCCGCACTGGCTTTGCCCAGGTGCAGTTCACGGTCGGGCCGGACGGCCGCGTCACACAGGCCCAGTCGATCAAAACCAGCCACGCCCGTCTGGCCAACGCGGCCGTCGACGCCGTCAAGCAGTGGCGCTTTGCGCCCATACCGAAGGCGCGCGAGGCCGCGGTCGAGGTCGCGTTCAGCAACGGGGACGAATGAGGGCTTTCGGTTGAGCCCGCTACCCGGGACGACTCGGGCTTGACGTCGCCCCGGCGCACACGGATGCTCGCCTGAACGGTCGCAAGTTTTGCGGCACATTTCAGGGAGTCCCCATGTCCATCCGTCTGCTCGCCCGCACGTTTGCGGGCCTGGGTCTTTGCGTGGCTGCGCTGTCCGCGTCCGCCACATCCTCCTACTCGGGCCTCGTGGTCTTCGGCGACAGCTTGTCGGACAGCGGCAACAACGCGCTGCTGCTGACGAAAGCCCTGGGCGGACTGCCGCCGGTCGTCGTGACTGACGACAGCTTCTACAGCCAGATCCCGTCCAGCGCCGGCACCTACTCCAACGGCCCGGTCTGGACGCAGTACCTGGCTCAGTCGCTGGGCCTGTCGCTGACGCCCTCTGTGGCCGGCGGCACCAATTTCGCTTTCGGTGGCGCGCAGACCAGCCAGAACGGCAACGACTTCCCGGTGCAGGCGCCCGGCTTCCCATACAGCATGCGCACCCAGGTGAACGCCTACCTGGGCGCCACCGGCAACCTGGCCGACCCGAATGCGCTCTACATCGTGGCGGGTGGCGGCAACAACCTGCGCGCAGCGCTGGCGGCCATTGGCGCCGGTGCTGACCCCAACGCCACTGCGACAGCCACGGTGGCGGAATACGCCACCGACATGGCTGGCCTGGTGGGCAGCCTGAAGCTGGCCGGCGCGCAGCATGTGCTGGTGGTGAACACACCCAACTTCGGCCTCACGCCTCTGGCCAACGTGATGGGCTACAGCGCCCAGGCCACGGGGTTGAGCTTTGCGATGGACACCGCGCTGGCTGGTGCGCTGGCCGGCACGGGCGCGCAAATCTTCGATCTCTTCGGCTTCCAGTCGGCCACCGTGGCGGCAGGCCTGGCGTCCGGCTTCAGCAACATGACCCAGGCCTGCGCCGCAGCGGTCAATGCCTGCGACGTCGCCACTTCGCTGTACTGGGACGGCATC